>NZ_JACOPE010000001.1:2748075-3096150 GCF_014287355.1 Ruminococcus hominis
ACGGTTCTCTGACATTTAACCTGAAGCCATTCAACTTTAAACATACAGGACTTTTCCCTGAACAGGCAGCAAACTGGGACTGGTTCTCTGATATCATAAAAAAAGCAAACCGTCCTGTAAAGGTATTGAACCTTTTTGCATACACAGGAGGAGCTACACTTGCCGCTGCCGCTGCAGGAGCTCAGGTTACTCATGTTGACGCTTCAAAAGGTATGGTCGGATGGGCTAAAGAGAATGCTGTATCTTCAGGACTTGGCGATGCTCCTATCCGTTGGCTTGTAGACGACTGTGTCAAATTTGTAGAACGTGAGATCCGCCGTGGCAATACTTACGATGCCATCATTATGGACCCGCCTTCTTATGGACGTGGCCCAAAAGGCGAGATTTGGAAGATTGAAGACATGATTCATCCATTGATCAAGCTTTGTACTAAAATCTTATCAAAGGATGCCATTTTCTTCCTTGTGAATTCATATACAACCGGTCTTGCTCCTGCCGTATTAACTTACATGATCGCAACAGAACTCAAGGCATGGAACGGACACGTAGAATCTCAGGAAATCGGACTCCCGGTTAAAAACACCGGTCTGGTACTTCCTTGCGGAGCATCCGGACGCTGGCAGAGAGATTAAATACTATTTATTCAGGAGATTTACTCATGAGCAAACACTTAGTAATTGCAGAAAAACCTTCAGTAGCGCGGGATATTGCCCGCGTTCTTCACTGTAATAAGAAAACCAATAATTATATTGAAGGAAATGATTATGTTGTAACCTGGGCACTTGGCCATCTTGTCACATTGGCAGACCCGGAAGAATATGGAAAAGAATATCAAACATGGAGTATGGATACTTTACCGATGCTCCCAAAGCACTGGAAACTGGTAGTCATCAAGCAGACCGGAAAACAGTATCATGCAATCAAGGATCTCATTTACCGAAAAGATATCAGCGACATCATTATCGCTACAGATGCCGGACGTGAAGGCGAACTTGTTGCCCGCTGGATTCTTGAGAAAGCAAACAATAAAAAACCACTAAAGAGACTCTGGATTTCTTCCGTTACAGATAAGGCCATTCTGGATGGATTTGCCCACCTTAAACCAGGAAAAAGCTACGAGCCGCTTTATCACGCAGCTGTCGCACGTGCTGAATCCGACTGGATCGTTGGCATCAATGCCACACGTGCACTGACATGTAAATATAATGCCCAGCTCTCCTGCGGCCGCGTCCAGACACCTACACTTGCCATGATTGCTGCCAGAGAACAGGAAATCCACTCTTTCAAGCCAAAATCCTACTACGGATTAAAAGCCATTGCAGACGGAATCACATTTACATGGACGGATAAAAAGTCGCATTCTCCTCGCACTTTTGACAAGGAAAGATTACAGAAACTCCAATCTTCCGGGAAAAATGATTTCGTGATTACAGATATTCAGAAAAAGGAAAAACATTCTTTCTCACCGGCACTTTATGACCTGACTGCATTACAGCAAGAAGCGAATCAGCGCTATGGTTATTCCGCAAAGCAAACGCTAAATATCATGCAGCGGCTCTACGAGAATCACAAGGTTCTTACTTATCCAAGAACAGATTCCCGTTACCTGACCGAAGATATGGTTGGCACATTAAAAGAGCGTCTTCAGTCCTGTGCTGTCGGACCTTACAAACGCGTTGCTTTAAAGCTCGCAAACAAACCGATCAAGGCAAATAAATCTTTTGTAAATAATAAAAAAGTAAGTGACCATCATGCGATCATTCCAACTGAACAATTTGTACAGCTGGAAAATATGAGCAACGAAGAGCGTAAAATTTATGATATGGTCGTGCGTCGTTTCCTTGCCGTTCTTTGCCCGGCTTCCGAATACGAAGACACCACCGTCACCGCTTCATACAATAATGAAACATTTCTCGCAAAAGGAACTATTTACAAGACTCCTGGCTGGCGCGAGGTTTATGAAGACAGCAATTATTCTGATGTCGACTGTGACGAAGAAGAACTTCCTATGCAGGCTGCCTCAGATTCCTTAATGAAATTAAAATCCGGCATGCAGCTTTGTGTAAAAACATTTGCCATTACAGAAGGAAAAACAAAGCCACCTGCATATTTTACAGAAGGTACTTTAATTGCCGCAATGGAAAATCCGGTGAAATATCTCGCAAACCGAGATAAAACAATCGTAAAAACGCTCGGTGAGACCGGTGGACTTGGAACAGTTGCAACCAGAGCCGATATCATCGAAAAGCTATTTAACAGTTTTCTCATGGAGAAAAAGGGAAATGAAATCCACATCACTTCTAAAGGGAAACAGCTTTTGGAACTTGTACCTGAAGATTTGAAGAAACCTGAACTTACAGCATCCTGGGAATTACGCCTTCAGGCTATAGCCAAAGGAACTCAGTCTGACAAACAATTTATGGATGAAATACAGAATTATACAAAACAGTTGATTTCTGAGATCAAATCTGCCAACGGAACCTTCCGCCACGATAATATGACTCGTACAAAATGTCCTGAATGCGGAAAATTTATGCTGGAGGTAAATGGAAAACATGGTAAGATGCTCGTGTGTCAGGATCGTGAATGTGGCCACCGCGAAACCATTTCCCAGCATACAAACGCCCGATGTCCTGTATGCCATAAGAAAATGGATTTAATCGGAAAAGGAGATGGACAGCGATTTGTCTGTGTATGCGGTCACAAAGAAAAGCTAAGTGCCTTTGAAGAACGCAAAAAGAAAGAGGGAAAAGGTGCCAACAAACGAGATGTAAATCAGTATTTAAAAAAGCAGGCAAAAGAAGCAAAAGAGCCAATCAATAACGCATTTGCGGAAGCATTTGCAAAATTGAAGCTGTGATATTGACTACATTTTATCAATTGTTGACTTTGCCAAATTCAGTCCATATAATCAAATTTAAGAGACATTTTTACAATAACGTCGCGACTACTAAGGGGGCTATACTATGTATGACGTAAATTCAAAACATGCTGATGACTTTATCAATCACGAGGAGATTTTAGACACACTTGCCTATGCAGACGAGAACAAGCACAACGAGGCTCTGATTAACTCTTTGATTGAGAAGGCAAAGCTTAGAAAAGGACTGTCACACCGAGAAGCGTCTGTTCTTCTTGCTTGTGATATTGAAGAAAAAAATCAGGAGATTTATAAACTGGCTGAACAGATCAAGAAAGATTTTTATGGAAATCGTATCGTTATGTTTGCGCCGCTTTATTTATCAAATTATTGTGTCAATGGCTGCACCTACTGTCCGTATCATATGAAGAACAAGCATATTGCAAGAAAGAAGCTTACTCAGGATGAGATCCGCAAGGAAGTGATTGCTCTGCAGGATATGGGACACAAGCGTCTGGCTTTAGAAGCCGGAGAAGATCCGGTACATAACACAATGGATTATTATCTGGAATGTATTAAGACTATCTATAGCATTAAGCATAAGAATGGTGCTATCCGTCGTGTCAATATCAATATTGCGGCAACAACTGTTGACAATTACCGCTTGTTGAAAGAAGCCGGCATCGGAACTTATATCTTATTCCAGGAAACTTATCATAAAGAGAGCTATCTGGAATTGCATCCGACAGGACCAAAACATGATTATGACTACCACACAGAGGCTATGGATCGTGCTATGGAAGGTGGCATTGACGATGTCGGAATCGGTGTACTCTTTGGCCTGGACAAATATCGTTACGAATTTGCAGGTCTTTTAATGCATGCTGAACACCTTGAAGCAGCATTTGGGGTTGGACCTCATACGATCAGTGTTCCTCGACTCCGTCATGCAGATGATATTGATGCAGATTCTTTTGATAACGGAATTGATGACGATACATTTGCCAAGATCGTTGCCTGCATCCGAATTGCCGTACCTTACACAGGTATGATTATTTCTACAAGAGAAAGTCAGAAGACAAGAGAACGTGTTCTTCATCTCGGTGTCTCTCAGATCAGTGGCGGTTCTAAGACAAGTGTCGGCGGCTATGCTGAGCCGGAACCGGACGATGCCAAATCAGAACAGTTTGACGTCAGCGATACACGTACATTGGACGAAGTTGTCAAATGGCTGATGGAACTTGGCTATATTCCAAGCTTCTGTACTGCATGTTATCGCGAAGGACGTACCGGTGACCGTTTTATGTCACTGTGCAAGAGTGGACAGATTCAGAACTGCTGCCATCCGAATGCATTGATGACATTGAAAGAATATTTAATGGATTATGCAAGTCCTGCCACCAAAGCAATCGGTGATAAACTTATTGAAAGAGAAGTGTTCAATGTACCAAACGAAAAAGCTCGTGCAGTTGTGCGTGAAAATCTCCGATTGATTGAAGAAAATAATCGCCGCGATTTCCGTTTTTAGGAGAATTATTATGAGTTTAAATGCAACACCTTCTTCCAACCGTATCCATATTGGAATTTTTGGCAGACGCAACGCCGGAAAATCCAGCATTATCAATGCAATCACAGGACAGAATCTGGCCATCGTATCAGATGTAAAAGGTACTACTACAGATCCTGTCCTCAAGGCTATGGAACTGTTACCTCTCGGTCCTGTGGTTATTATCGATACTCCCGGACTTGATGATATCGGGGAACTCGGAGAACTTCGAATCCAAAAAGCATATCAGATGCTAAACAAAACCGATATCGCTGTTCTTGTTATCGACAGCACTCTCGGTGCCACGGTTGAAGATTTAAATATTCTTACTCGAATTATAGATAAACACATACCCTATATTGTTGTATGGAATAAGTGTGATATATCCAAAACTGATGTGCCATCCTCACTGCCAGATACCGTTTCTCCGAAACAATGTATCTCTGTCAGTGCGAAAACAAATACGAATATCCACGAACTAAAAGAATTAATTGCCGCACAGCTTCCTCAAACTATAAATGAGAAACACATCGTTGGTGATTTAATAAAACCTCTGGATACTGTGGTTCTGGTTATCCCGATTGATTCCTCTGCTCCTAAGGGAAGATTAATTCTCCCACAGCAGCAAACCATTCGCGATCTGCTAGAATCCAATGCAATTTCTATCGTAGTAAAAGAAACTGAATTAGAGGACACACTCAAAAAGTTGCCAGCTCCTCCACAGCTTGTCATCACAGATAGTCAGGCATTCAAAAAAGTAGCTGCAATCGTACCAAAAGATGTACCTCTCACTTCATTTTCAATTTTGTTTGCACGATATAAAGGCAATTTGAAAACAGTCGTAAACGGAGCACACACATTAGATTCTCTGCTAGATGAAGACATCCTTCTCATATCAGAAGGATGCACACATCACAGACAATGCGAAGATATCGGTACGGTCAAACTGCCAAACTGGATTCGAAGCTATACCGGCAAAGATATTCAATTTGAATTCACAAGTGGAACGGAATTTCCAACAGATTTAAGTAAATATCGTATGATCATTCATTGTGGTGGATGTACACTAAATGAAAGAGAAATGAAATACCGGCTGCAATGTGCCGAAGATCAGAATATTCCTATTACCAATTACGGAACAGCGATTGCACATATGAATGGGATATTAGAGCGAAGTATTGAATTTTTTTGAGGTCAGGGGTGCCGGTTGGGGACGGGGGTTAATGGCTCTTTTTGGCAAGCCAAAAAGAGCCATTAACCCCCGTCCCAATAACATTTAGTTAAGCTTTTTTCATCATAGTATGAACCTATTGAAGTTCTCTTCCCTAAGCTTTTAAAAAGTATTATTATCATAAAAGTAGATGATTTTTATAAGAAAATATTTTTTTGCACCATAATCAGGCAGAGCCTTGCTTCTGCCTGATTAATACAATATAATATATCTTGTGTTAAGCTCTATTGTTTAACGGCTTTACAGTTTGTGATCTGACCTGTCGAGCGGTCTGTTGTTTCACCCTAATAGCTGTTTGATGTCGTAGCATTAGAGCTTTTACTATATCATTCGTCATTCGATGTTTTATGAATCTTCGTGCAATAGGAAGAACATCTTCAAAGGATATTTTGTATTCATATTTCCTTTTTTTCTTTCCTTGCTCTTTCTTTTTTTCTTCTGTAGCAAAGGTGTGAAGAAGTGAGGCAAAGTTATACATAATAAGTTTTGCATATACTTCTTGAATAATCAGTTCCCGATTAACCGAATGTAAATACACTAGTGAAAGCGCATATTTTAAGCGTCGGAAAGAAGTTTCAATAGACCATCTTTTCCAGTAAAGTTCTCGTAGATCCAGTGCAGAAAAATTTTTTAATGGTAAATTAGAAATCAAATATTCGTAGTTTCCATTTTCAAGTTGTATACAGGTGCATCGAATTTTCATGGTATATACACTTTTCTTATCATCAATCGGAATCGGCTCGAAGGTTCTTTTATTTTTTACTATTTTCATTTTATCCCCATGACAAAGATGCTTGTTTTTTTTCGATCTTGTTACGTCCAAAACAATCTCTCTATCTGATTCTGTTTCAGCTGGCAAAATATCTTTCAGAAAAGCAGATGGTGCAGACGGAGATTTCCAGCGAATGAGAAAAAATTTCTTTTTTTCAATTAAATGAGCCATTGTGTTTAGCGAGGCATATCCTCTATCTGCGATAAGTATCGTATTTTCTGGCAGATTACAGTGATCGACCATATGACAGAAAGCCTGTGTTTCATTCATTTTAGGGCGTGGTTGGGTAACAGCAGTAATATACCTGTTTTCACAGATATCAAACAAAGTGTTCAAATGCATCTGAAAAAACACATTGTCACTTCGAGCCTGTTTTATACGATATTCAAAATCATTTTTATTAGTAGGAAGATTAATATCAGAACCATCTACTGCAACAAGATGAAACCCTTTATACGTTTTGGTAAAAGGAATTTTTTCATTAAAAGATTTTAAAAGATACGGGAAAAAATCAGCAATTAGTTTTTTTCGCTGTTGTGTGAAAGCTGATTTAGATGGAACTTTCTTGTTTTGGGACATAAAAAAGTTAAATAATTCTGTATTTGTCCTATTCATGGTGAGGCAGAGAGTAGATTTTACCGTGTCAGAAAAAGGACAGAGTCTGTGTCTGGTCATATCTGAACCTGGAGTATTAACATACAAATGAATATTTTTCTCTGCTGTTTCAAGAACAGAGAAGAAACGTTTTCGAATAGTTGCTGGTGTCATGTACATGTGTGGTACCTCCTTGAAGTAAAAATATATCTAACTTCAAAGGGCACCTTACTGATTATAATAATCAGTAAGGTGCCGCACATTTTTACGATTTTGTCAACTATTAATTGAAAAAAGCTTAACTAAATGTTATTGACCCCGTCCCCAATGGTCTCTAAACTCCGTCCCTATTTGGTCTCAGTAATCAATATATCCATCAATTGGTCTTGTATACATGCTATCATCTGTCACAAGCTTGAATCTGTCATCTGCATATTTATCACTCCACCCATTTGTAGCTTTATATATTTTATCTTTCTCCGTATCATAAATTCTCTCAAAACCAAGCGTTGCATCGCTCTGCTTCTGACGAATAATATCATCGCTTGTATTTCTTGTTTCCCAGGAAGACATAATCATATCAGATGTATCACTCAATGTCTGACTTAGCTGTCTGGAATTCGCCACTGTCTCATTGCTCTGTGCAATCGCATTACTGACAAAAGCATCTGTAAAGTCGATACTAGCAAGGCACTGACACAAAATACTTTCCCAGTCAATAAAACTGTTTTCTTCTGCAGTGACTGCCATGATATTGTACGCCATATAATAACCTGTATCAAATCCAAACATCCACGATGCATCCTGCAGATTTCCTGAAAAATCTACAACATCCGCCGTAAACATTCCTTCTCCTCTTCTTCCGCTTTCATCCGTGAAACTTGCACGTAGCAATGCAGGATTAATTGCAATAGATTTCATATCCGAATTACTTTCAAACGCCTCCATCACAGTAAAATCATGGAACCTTGGAAATGTATATCCATAATAAGATGGTTCATCTTTCTCCGCAAACGATGCATAGCTTGAGAAAATCTGATAGAAATTTTCTGTGGACGGATTCTCCAACGCCGGTGCGTCTGCCATAATATAATAGTTTCCGCCATACATTTGCTGGGATTGTTCATAATAACTTCTGCTATTCGGATCATGCATCAGTGGCATTGCTTTTAAAAGTACAAATACTTGATTGACCGGGTTCTGTGGATCGTATGCACAAAGACTAAAGGCCATCCCATCACCTCCGGAATTTACCACCCAGCCTGTTGGAAGTTTCATACTGAATTCTGAAGTCTGATGATCTTCCAATACGACCTGTTCTGCCGCTGTAGGAATAACTTTAATTTTCTCTTGCTGCGATTCTTCTTTCTTCTGATAATCTTCCATCTGACCTTTTACCTCTCCTTGTGCGTTCTCACTTGACGAGATTTCTTTTGCAATTTTCCATAGTTCCTCATCGCCTTGAACATAATAAGCATCATTTCCAATTACCAGATGGTGCTGATTGAACGCAAATGTAAATGCCTGCGCTGTTCGCAGAGTAAAAATAAAAATATCATCATAATCAGATGCTCTCTCTTCTGTCTTTTCCAATACTTCCACTTTACAAAGTGCCTGAAATAGTTTGTTGATCTGCTTTTTGTCTTCCAGAATAAATTTTTCCGACACCTCATGGTTCTTCTGATAAATCATTGTTACAATTTCTGATGCATCAAAGGACTCTGCAAAGTTCTGGACTTCCAGATCATAGCATGAAAAAATCTCTTTTCCCGCTGATTTTGTTTTTTCACTTCCACAAGCACATACAGAAACTACCATAATTGCTGCTAAACTCAATGCAATAAACTTTTTCATTTTGCTCGTCCTCCCTCTTTCATGATTGGGCCAATAACGTATTTCTTACACGGTCTTATCTCAACCTCTTTACCTTATAAATATCTACAATCATTAATTAAATATATATAAGGGAAGTCCGCCAAAATAAAAAAGAAACAAATTTCTTTCCTTCGAAGTTAAATAGGGACGGAGTTTTCTGGCTTTTTTGCTCGAAGGCCAGTTGGGGACGGGGTTTAATGGCTCTTTTGGGCAAGCCTAAAAGAGCCATTAAACCCCGTCCCCAACTGGCACTATGGTACTAAATATTTACACATACCTCAATTTCATCGTCCGTCCACAACCGAAGGACTGCAGGTTCTTTCGAATTTAAATCTTTCCATCTAACCACAGCTAATGCACTTCCTTCAAAAGTTGTTACTGTATCTGAAAAATAATCTTCTTCGCTTGAAGGATTGGCTGTACCAAATCCCTCTAGCACACCATTTCCCGTAACCTTAGCATGAATTATTCTCCTCTGTGTTTCTTGTGGATTACAAATACCATGTTCATCTTCTAACCACACTTTTACGTATGCTACATCACGTTCATTCTCGGTAACACGACAAGCCTTTAGCCTTTTTACCGAATCAGCAGTGACAAGTTCATACTTCCCTATCTCTTTCCCTGACTCATATGCTATTGCCTTTAAAGTTCCTGACTCATATGTCACTTCATATGTTGCTGTGTAATGAAATTTTTTTCCAGCTGGCTTTCTACCAAGAGATTTACCATTTAAAAACAATTCTACTTCATCTCCTGATGAATATACATCAACACTGGCCTTTTCTCCTTCATACCCTTTCCAAGTCCAGCTACTGATATTGTCTTTAAACATCCATGCAGTTTTGCTTGCTGTCTGTCCCCTATGCTCCATACGTTCTACCGCAATGTATGGCTGATTTGTCAATCCATATACAATCTCCCTGAAATAACTGATTGGTCTGCGATTTCCAATTAAATCTATATCTCCGATATAACCCAGTCTTTCCGGATAGATACTTGTAAAATTCTCTTTTCCATCATAATGGAAAATTCCTACTCCTGCTTCGCCGATATAGTCATAACCTGTCCAGGTAAAATCGCCAATAACATGTGGATATTTTGTAACTTTCTCCCACAGATTTTCAATATCCGCTGGATATGTTTCTGTCCCAAGTACCGTTTTTCCCGGATGCAGCTCATGCTCAAGTTCATATCTTCCACTCAAATAATTAAGTCCGGTGATATCACAACTCTGCGCACATTCTTCCAGGGCTTCTGTAACAAGTGGATGCTTTGCAAAAAACTCGCCCTTTTCTCCAGACATAAGACTCATAAAACTATTGAGAGCATTACTTCCCCCACCACTTCCGTTGCCTTGTGTATCCATTCCAAACTTTTCAATAACTTCCTTCATAATAACTTTGAGTCGTTTTCCAGCACAATTCAATCCATTTAAAGCATTTGTAGTAAATCTTGTGGCATCTAGTTCATGAAATCTATTGCACAAAGAACGATTAATCCATGATCCCTGTTTTGTTCCTGCTTCTTGTATCTCATTTCCTACAGAATAGATAACTACCGATGGATGATTATAATCCTTGTCTACCATGTGGTGAATCCATTTTGATGCTTCCTCTTTAAAAATATCCGAAAAATCATAGGTGTTTTTACCTCGATTCCACATATCGGTCAACTCATCCATCACAAGCATTCCTAAATGATCGCAAGCATCGAGCATTGCTCTGCTCATAGGATGATGCGAACTTCTTATCGCATTGAACCCTGCCTCTTTTAGTCTTTTACACCGGTACCATTCCGCTTCTGGGAATGTCTCTGCTCCTATCACCCCATTATCATGATGAATGCAGGTTCCTCTTAAATTCACTGTTTCCCCATTAATCTGAAACCCATTTACCGGATCAAGTGCAAGCGTCCTAATGCCGAAATCCACTGTATATTCATCACACATTTCGTCTCCTATATATGTTTTGACACAGCACTGATATAAATTCGGATGATCTGTACTCCATTTTTTCGGACATTTTACAGGAAGCTGTACTCTTATAGTTTCTGTTCTTTCAGAATAAAATACAATATTCTGTTTTTCTGTTACAACTGTTTTTCCTGCAAATATCAGTTCAAATTGACATTTTGCTTCCATGCCACATTCTTTCGTATTCTTTAATTTGGCACAAACTTCCACAACTGCTACATCATCATTTACAGATAACGTAGTTATTTTCATCTCATCATGTGGAATATAGACACCTTTCCCTGTCCATAAATTCACATCACGATAAATTCCAGAACCCGTATACCATCTGCTATTTGGCTGGTTACTGTTATCTACATCAATTTTTATCAAATTTTCCTGTCCATAACAAATCCATGGCTTTAAGTCTACAGAAAAACCCATATATCCATTTCTGTTTACAGATGCAAGAGCCCCATTTATCCAGACTCTTGCTGTTCCGTAAATTCCTTCAAACTCTAACACTACATCCTGGTTTTTCCATTCTTCTGGTGCTAAAAATGATTTTTCATAAGTATAAACTCCCCCAGGATAAAAGCCGCTCTGGGCACCTGCCGGACACTCTTTATCCCTTTTTTCCCGAATCATAGCATCATATGGGAGTGTAACAATTATTTTATTGTCATCACCATAAAAAGCCTTTAATCTATCATCCTGACCTACTTTTTCAAATGTCCAGCAATCATTAAATTTCTGACACTGCATACTTTGTTCCTCTTTCTATTTTAATTATTCGCTTCTCTTTTCATATCGATTCTCTTATTTTCTTTTTCTACTGTCATAAGTCCTAAAAGAACAGTGATTACAACTCCAAGGATTACAGGAATTGTAATATACATGCTAAATATCATATTAATTGCCCCACTCGTCTGAGTTGCTGCTGTTCCAACATAGCCGGAAGCATTTAACAGCCAGCCCACTGCTGCTGTTCCGATACCACCACCTACTTTTACTCCAAGTGATGAGCAGCTAAACATCATACCATCAATATGTACACCTTTTGTACGATATGTGTATCCACTGATTTCTGCAATCAATGCATTTAATGTACCTGACATTGTTCCTGCAAAAGTTCCTTTTAAGAACATAAACAGAAGCATCATTGGCAAATTCTTCTGCATTGCAAAAAAGATTAAGAAAATACCTAAAATATCACTAATGACATATCCCCAGAAGTTAACTTTCTGCATACTTCCGGTCTTCTTTACTAATATCGGTGTAAAAATCAATGCAATAATAACTGGGAACATCTTCATCATTGAGAATAAACCAAGTAATGAGCCATCACCAAGTACTTGTTTCATAAAGTAAACAGCTGAACCCGTTGTCAGGTTACTCATAAAATAATATACAATATAAATGGCTACTATTAAAATATAATATTTATTGCTAAAAAGAAGTTTTAAAGATTCTCCAAAACTAATCTTATCATCTTGTGTCTTTGACTCTGCTTCAACTACAATATTTTCATCCTCTGGTAATTCTTTTACACAAAGACAACTAATGGTATTTACTACAAGACCGATTGTTCCACAAATAATCGCAACCATTCTCCATCCGGCAGCTCCACCACCAAATGCCTCTACTCCATTTGTTACTGCAAATCCCATTACAATATTTGTTGCAACAGCAAACATAAAACGAATGGACCCGAGCTGAACACGCTCATTCTTATTTCTAGTGATGAGTGCTGATAATGCTGAATATGCAATTCCATTTGCTGTATAGAATATAGCATTCAATGCTGTATAAAAAGCAAAGAAATAGGCATATTGTGCTGTTGTTCCAAGCCCACCCGGAATAGAGAACAGCAATACCAGACATAATGATACACCGATTTGAGCGTATAACATCCACGGTCTTGCTTTTCCTAGTTTCGATTTCGTACGGTCGATTAAATTACCAAATATAACATCTGAAATTCCATCTAAGAATTTAGACACTAACATCAATGTTCCGATGATTCCTGTATTTAATCCCATTGTATCTGACAGATACAAAAGCACAAAACTGGATACTAATCCATAACTTGTGTTCGAAGCTAAATCGCCTGCTCCATAGGCTATTTTCTGATACCATTTCAAGTATTTCTTTTCTGTTTCACGCATTACTTTGTAACCTCCTTATTCCTCGGCACAATTATTTTTTATTTCATAAACGCTTATGTTTTTTATAATATTACTTTAATAAATTATGTCTTATAATACTACAACATATATGATAGAATATATTTAAATTCTTATCATATTCGTGAATGAAACGGAGGACTTGTTGAAATGGCTTCATCCTATACAGTTAATAATATTATCGAACAGGATAATTTAAATAGTGGTATTAACTCCTATATCAAGATACTGACACCTATTCAGTTCACTCTCGAAACATGCTGTCAGTCAGATGATAATGCTTATCTCAATTTCTTGATGACATCACCACGTGAAAATACTTTTTATCATTTTCAAACAAAAAAAGAAATACACCAATTTAATATCCGAGCTCCACATATCCACGACTTCTATGAATTATTAATTGTTTTAGACGGAGAAATCCACCAGCAGATAGAACAATCTGATCTTGTGTTTCATAGTGGGAATTGTTGCTTAATGAACCATAATATCGTCCATAAGGAGGTCTTTTCTTCAGACGCAACACTCTTATTTATAGGTATGTCAAAAGAACTTGTAAAACAACTGTCTGATGATGAACAAAAAGTATATTTTCCAGATATCGAAAAACCAGGGATAAATCCTATATTAAAGTTTCTTACAGACAATCTAGATAATCCTGACACAAAAGAATATTTAGATTTTCTTCCCGCACTTAATAATAAAGACTGGTACCACACTCTTCACGCAATTACCGACAATATTTTACGTGCAATTATGTTTCCAAAACTTGGTTCCACTTATATTATAAAGGGTATGCTTTTAGAATTGTTTGACTATCTGGCAGATTCTACACATTTTCACTTTACACCGGTTCACGTAGAAGCTGACAATGATTTTATATTATTTTCTCATATTTGCCATTTATTAGAAGATACAGATGGAAGAATCTCTCGCTCCGAATTGGAACAGATATTAAACTATAGTGGCAATTATCTGAACACGATTGTAAAAAAATATACCCACAAATGTCTGTTTGATTATGGTCAAACTTTCTGTATGAAAAAAGCTGCTACATTACTAAAAGAAACATCTTTCTCTATTTCAGAAATTATGGAAGAATTGCATTTTACTAATACAACTCATTTTTATAAATGCTTCAAAGAACACTATCATATGACTCCAAATCAATTTAGGGTTGCTAACAGAACCAAATAGGGACGTGGGAGGCCGGTTGGGGACGGAGTTAATGGCTCTTTGGGAGGCCGGTTGGGGACGGAGTTTAATGGCTCTTTTGGGCAAGCCCCAAAGAGCCATTAAACTCCGTCCCCAACCGGCCTCCCAAAGAGCCATTAACCCCGTCCCCAACCGGCCTCATTATGCTTTCATCCGTCCCACAAAATCCTCAATCGACTCATTCTGTCTTCCGTCCAGCCAGAATAATCCAACCGGTACTGCATCCAAAAACTCAAGTGGAATCATTTCTACCGAATCTTCTCTGCTCAACACATGTTGTTCATTTACCAATGCCGAACCGATTCCTGTCTGTACCATCGGTACGATCGAATCTACATTTTCCTCCATCACACCATTCCAAAAGTGAGACATTCTTTCCGCTACTGCTCCCAATTGACTCCTTGGAAATGAACTCGTCTTTGGAATCATAACAGGTCTTAATTTTGAAAATGGTTCTAATGATTCTCGCGTAAGTATTTCCGGAATCTGCGGTGCATAATCTCTATTCACCGCAAGACATAATGCCTCTTTGCGAATTTCCACACACGCACATCCTTGAAATGCGGTTGGGACCCATTTTATGGAAACAGCTACGTCTATATCCTGATTTCGCACTGCCCCCTCTAATGTTTCAAAGTCATATTCCTGTATTGTTACATAATAATTTTCATCGCGCATGCTTCTGAGTACATCGATCAATTTCGCACCCAATATTTGATTTCGCAATACCCCTAATTTTAATTTTCGTTTTTTTCCGATTCCCAATAAATGTACAGAAAAAAATAGTGCATCCAGTTCTTCTAATTTACCCGGAAGTTCCTCATATAATTGCATTCCTGCTGCCGTCAGCGTCAATGTATTATGCTCTCTTATAAAAAGTTTTGCCCCAATCTCCTCTTCAAGATTTGCAATCTGTCTGCTGACTGCAGGCTGGCTGATCATTAGCTCCGCTGCCGATGCCGTAAAACTTAATGTTCGCGCAACAGAACAAAATGTTTTCAATTGAAAAGAATTCATCTCTTCTGCACCTTCTTTCCACTTATCCAAAGTCTCCTTATTGCTATCTTTATTTTACAAATTCAGAATTTTCACGTCAAGCAATCAATAACAAAATCGAATTAGATTCTTTTGTTTTCCATGCGTTTTTGTTATAGGCATATACATTCTTTACGTTTGAATATACGATTACCAAATGGTACGCTTTTATTAACAAAAGTCACACAAAGTGTTCGTATTACATGGTCGAAATTCAAACTTACTATATATTCGAACGCCTATAGAAAGGAGTTTTATACATATGTCAAATACATCTGACTACAAACATTTATTAAGCCCAATCACAATCCGCGGAAAAGTCTATCGTAATCGTATGCTTGCCGCACCGACCGGTTATTTCAGTTTTGCGAAAAAAATCGGTGACCCTTATTATGCCATGTTGGAAGAACGCGCCGCCGGCGGTTTTGCCTCTGTCTGTTCCGGTGAAATCACTGTAAACAGTACAGATGCCGCACGTGGTTTTGAAGATGTTGATATTCCGGATGAATCCGGCGAATTTTTCCCACTTGCCCACAAGGCTGCCGCTCTTATCCAAAAACACGGGGCAATTGCTATGATGGAATTTTCTCACCTTGGTTCCATCGGTGATCCACATCCTAAGAATGCACATCCCTGGGGTCCTGTCAGCTTCACAAAAAAAGATGGGACAGAAGTCATTGGATATACAAAAGAAATGATGAAAAAAACAATTCATGATTTTGCCGACTGTGCACGTTATGCTAAAGATGCCGGTTTTGACGGAATATTGATCCACGGCGGACATGGCTGGTTGTTTAGCCAGTTCCTTTCCCCTCTGGAAAATACTCGTACGGATGAATATGGCGGATCACTGGAAAATCGCATGCGCTTCCCACTAGAAGTACTTCGTGCAGTCCGGGAATCTGTTGGTGATGATTTCATTATCGAACTTCGTGTATCCGGTTCTGACCGCTGGCCGGGTGGAACAACCGCAGAAGATATGGCAGAATTTTCTACACATCTATCAGGGCTTATCGATATTCTCCATGTATCTTCCGGTCATTACTATCGTTCCTATCGAACATTGGAATTTTCAAGCTTGTATACACGACACAACTGCAATGTAGATTCTGCTGAGATTATTCGTAAGAAATGTCCACGTGATGTAAAAATGGGTGTGATTGGCGGAATCAATTCTCCTGAAGATGCCGAACAACTAATTGCAAATGATATCGTAGACTTTATTATCGTTGGACGTCAGGCTTTTGCAGACCCGGACTTCATGAATAAGGTTGCCTCTGGTCATGCAGAAGACATCAATCGTTGCCTTCGTTGTATGCGCTGCTATTCCGGTTCTCATGAACACGAAAAAGAACTGGCTTACCTTGAAAAATATCATATTACAAAAGAAATGGAAGAAGCACGTGATGCCGAAAAAGCTTCTTGTCATAACTATCATGTTTATTGTACAGTCAATCCAAAGACATGGGGTATGGGATTCTGTGCACGACCTGAATTCCCTGTATTTGAAAGTAAAAAGAAGGTTCTTGTTGTCGGTGGTGGTATCGGAGGTCTTTCCGCTGCAAGATATGCCTGTGATAAAGGACATGATGTAACACTTGTTGAAAAAACAGATCGTTTAGGCGGAATCCTGTATTTCCTTGATCATGATAAAGCCAAATATGATCTCCGACATTTCCGTGATTTAATGATTAAACGTGTAGAAGAACGTCCAATCCGGATTCTTCTTAACACAAACGTAGATGAGGCATTTATCAAGAATTCTGATGCTGATGTCATTATGCTTGCAATCGGAAGCGAACCAAACCTGCCTCCAATTCCAGGAATCGAAAAGACACTGCCTGCTCAGGATGCTTATGGAAAAGGAAGCGAACTTGGTAAAAATGTTGTTGTTCTCGGTGGTGGAATGGTCGGCGCTGAAACTGCCATTGAACTCGCCGAAGAAGGCTGTAACGTTACAATCGTTGAAATGACAGAACGATTAATTCTTGAAGCAAGAAACATGGCGTTCACCTGCGTCATGGATAAACTCGATGAATTAGGTGTAGAATCTTATGTAAACACAAAATGTCTGTCAGTAACAGATAACGGAGTGGAAGTCCAGGATGCGAATCAGAACACATTTACACTTCCAGCAGATGGAGTTGTCTGTGCGCTTGGATTGAAGAGTCTTAGAAATGAAGTTGAAGCACTTAAAAGTGCTGCTAAAGAAGGAACTAAAGTTGTTGAAATCGGTGACTGTCATGTGATCGACCGCGTGGGTGATGCCAATCTGGACGGATATATTGAAGGAAATATGCTCTCGTAATCGGACTTGCTTTCGATAAGGTGCCGGTTGGGGACGGGGTTGAGGCCATTGGGGACGGGGTCAATAACATTTAGTTAAGCTTTTTTCAAATTAATAGTTGACAAAATCGTAAAAATGTGCGGCACCTTACTGATTATTATAATCAGTAAGGTGCCCTTTGAAGTTAGATATATTTTTACTTCAAGGAGGTACCACACATGTACATGACACCAGCAACTATTCGAAAACGTTTCTTCTCTGTTCTTGAAACAGCAGAGAAAAATATTCATTTGTATGTTAATACTCCAGGTTCAGATATGACCAGACACAGACTCTGTCCTTTTTCTGACACGGTAAAATCTACTCTCTGCCTCACCATGAATAGGACAAATACAGAATTATTTAACTTTTTTATGTCCCAAAACAAGAAAGTTCCATCTAAATCAGCTTTCACACAACAGCGAAAAAAACTAATTGCTGATTTTTTCCCGTATCTTTTAAAATCTTTTAATGAAAAAATTCCTTTTACCAAAACGTATAAAGGGTTTCATCTTGTTGCAGTAGATGGTTCTGATATTAATCTTCCTACTAATAAAAATGATTTTGAATATCGTATAAAACAGGCTCGAAGTGACAATGTGTTTTTTCAGATGCATTTGAACACTTTGTTTGATATCTGTGAAAACAGGTATATTACTGCTGTTACCCAACCACGCCCTAAAATGAATGAAACACAGGCTTTCTGTCATATGGTCGATCACTGTAATCTGCCAGAAAATACGATACTTATCGCAGATAGAGGATATGCCTCGCTAAACACAATGGCTCATTTAATTGAAAAAAAGAAATTTTTTCTCATTCGCTGGAAATCTCCGTCTGCACCATCTGCTTTTCTGAAAGATATTTTGCCAGCTGAAACAGAATCAGATAGAGAGATTGTTTTGGACGTAACAAGATCGAAAAAAAACAAGCATCTTTGTCATGGGGATAAAATGAAAATAGTAAAAAATAAAAGAACCTTCGAGCCGATTCCGATTGATGATAAGAAAAGTGTATATACCATGAAAATTCGATGCACCTGTATACAACTTGAAAATGGAAACTACGAATATTTGATTTCTAATTTACCATTAAAAAATTTTTCTGCACTGGATCTACGAGAACTTTACTGGAAAAGATGGTCTATTGAAACTTCTTTCCGACGCTTAAAATATGCGCTTTCACTAGTGTATTTACATTCGGTTAATCGGGAACTGATTATTCAAGAAGTATATGCAAAACTTATTATGTATAACTTTGCCTCACTTCTTCACACCTTTGCTACAGAAGAAAAAAAGAAAGAGCAAGGAAAGAAAAAAAGGAAATATGAATACAAAATATCCTTTGAAGATGTTCTTCCTATTGCACGAAGATTCATAAAACATCGAATGACGAATGATATAGTAAAAGCTCTAATGCTACGACATCAAACAGCTATTAGGGTGAAACAACAGACCGCTCGACAGGTCAGATCACAAACTGTAAAGCCGTTAAACAATAGAGCTTAACACAAGATATATTATATTGTATTAATCAGGCAGAAGCAAGGCTCTGCCTGATTATGGTGCAAAAAAATATTTTCTTATAAAAATCATCTACTTTTATGATAATAATACTTTTTAAAAGCTTAGGGAAGAGAACTTCAATAGGTTCATACTATGATGAAAAAAGCTTAACTAAATGTTATTGGGACGGGGTTATCCGGCTTTTTTGCAAGCAAAAAGCCGGATAACCCCGTCCCCAATGGCCTCAACCCCGTCCCCAACTGGCACCCCAACCGGCACTACCCGTGATATTCTCCGTTATATTGAATCAATGTAACGTCTTGCACGTTTTCAATATTTCGAATCTTTTCTGTAAAGTCGAGATCATTCTGGCGGCAGAATACTTCTACTGCCAATTCTGTTTTTTCTCCACGCATCGTTTTAGACTTGATGAAATATTTCATCTTTCCGAAACTGCGGATAATTTCATCTCCTGCATCATCCCCAAGATAATGGATCACAATAATATAGATTTTTCCTTTCTGCTGTTTATGATAAAACAGATAAATCATTATAATCATAACAACAGCTGCAATCAGTGCAAGTAAATACATTCCTGCACCGGTTGTGATACCTGTCGTAATCGCCCAGAAAAGATAGAGCAGATCCATTGGATCTTTTACCGCTGTACGGAAACGGACAATAGACAACGCACCGACCATACCGAGAGAAATAACAATATTCGTGCTGATTGCCAGTGTAACCATGCAAGTAAGAAGTGTCATACCGACCAATGTAACAGCAAAGCTTCTTGAAAAGATCACTCCGACATAAAATTTACTGTAAATCATATAGATAACTGCACCGAGAAGCAATGCTACAACCAATGAAATTGTCATCTGCGGTACATTAAAACTATCAAATACGCCAGACTCTAACACTGACTTTTTAATCATATCTTGTACACTCATAATATTTTCCTCTCTTGTGTTTCATTCCAATATTCAAACCCGTGTAAATATCGTGATTTTTCATAACAAAGTACATACTTTGACACTGCCGTAAATTCCTGTGCATTTGGCAAAAGCAAATTCCTCACTATCTGCGGAAGCATTTCTGTAAATTTCACTTCCATGACTGTCTTCCCCTGTTCAAGTACCGGTAATGTTGGAAGAGTACTATCAAAGATATCATATCCTCCAACTGCCGCTCTTACATCACTGTCAAATGTAATCCGGACCGTTCCTTCATCCATTATCCATGGAACTCTTTCGTAATCAACGATTGTTCTCGGGCGCATAACATTGCCAATGCATTCTACATAAAATTCTCTGCACAGAGGATATTTGCTAGTCAATAAGAATTCATACTCGCCATTTAAAATTTTATAAAATTCTTCCTTTGTAAGCGGTGCACTTTCTTTGTAAATATAGCTTCCAAACTTCTTTTTTCGCTCTAATTTGATAGAACGGTCACTATAATTGTAAATACGTATTCTGTATTTTTTACGCATCAGAATACCTGCTTCTTTCTCCTCATACGCACTGTTGAAATAATCCTCAAAATACAGGCTTCGAATTGTATAACCATTTTCTCCGGCATGCGGATCTTTTTTTAATATATGACGCATCCTCATTTCCAGTAATTCTTTCTCACTGGTACTGATTAGATATTTCCACTCATTACGAAAACGTTCCTTTGACTTTTTATTCCACATATATATCTTCCTCAATATTTGTTCCACCCGTAATGTAGAAGCATTTCATGCCATAATTTTTTCCATCATCCGTCACGTAATAATCAAATGCATCCTGCGTCTTTCCAGATGCATTTGTCGCACGGACACGCAGGAAATATTGCCCGTCTGCCGGCACTGTAGTCTGTGCTTCCGGAATCAACAGCTTATCTTGACGATAAATGATTTCTTTAAACTGATAATCCTTCGCCAGCTCAACAGTGTATGTAATATCTTCCGCATTAAAATCATATGATGCATCCCAGTTAAACTTCAAAGTGTTTCCTTCAATAGTCGGTACTCCGATATAAAATGGCATCGGCTTTTTCAGACTTTCCTTATACATTTCATAATTTTTCTCTACTTCAGACGGAATCGCCGATGCAACCATTTCATACTTCACATCCGTCAACGGTGCATACATCTGATCCGGCATTTTTTTCAAATATGTCTGAGTAACTGTGCGATACGCCTGTATCATACTGCTTATCCGCTCCTCACTCAGATATGACTTTACATCCAAAACTGCCGCATCCAATTCCTCACGAAAATCATCCGACTGCAGACATCTCTGGAAAAGAACATTTCCCCAGTAATTACTGACACCACATTCCCAACTTCCCTGATCCAAGCGATTTTGAATTGCATATTCTGTCCGCATAAAAGAACTATCATTATCCCATGGAATCAGATACCAGGTATTCGAATTCTGAGGACTATACAGATATGTGTTACGATTCTGCGTATCTACATTTCCGGTCAATATCTGATACGCCATCCAATATGTCAGATTTTCACTGTCAAAATATTTCTTCAAAATGCTATCAATCGGCTGTGAATTATCATTGAGTGCCGTCAACATATTAATCAGTTTCGTATGGTCCGAGTCGCCTTTAATCTCAAGCATTTTTTCAAATGCTTTCTGATCATAAGTCGGATCATCGGCTTTCTTTATCACATCTTCATGCCGGTAAAACTCAAACGAATTAATCTTATACAACTGTCCATTTGAATCCATTCCATGATTCTTCATTCCTGTTTTATTGAGCTGCTCTACCTGCGTATATAATCCATAATCCTGAAATTCTGCATTGTCCCCTTTGCTAAGATCCCTTACATACAAATGTACAAACTGTGTACGCAGAGACATCAGCTGCGGGATGCCCTTCAAAAGATCATACGAGAGTTTATTGCGGAAACGCATCCCCTCCGTCTGATGTTTATTCAGATTAATCGTGCGTTGTCCCCGCCAGGTCCCTTTATTTTTCTTCAACTCAATCTTATAGTTCTTCTGTGCATTGCGGCTTGAAGTCTGCCCTCTGATCTGCACGGTAGCATTCGGGACATCTTCTCCGTACCCCACTTCTCCGCTTTTTGGACCCGACTCGTCACCAACCTGAAGAAGCGCCGCACTTTGATAACGCGCAACGCCCATTTTGTCATAATCATACGCCGAATATGTGTTTATCTCCTCCCACGTATGGTTTGTACCTTCCGAAGAATTTCCCTTAGAAACCGTAAGGTACATCGTCACAACGCTTGTCTCGTCATCATTTGCATAAAGACTGTCCTTATCCCTCAAATGTACTTCATTAATATCCTGCACTTCTTCTTTTTTCACAGACTCTTCCGTCTGCTTCTTTTCACCCGATGCAGCCTTATCTTGTCCGGAAAATGTACATCCTGTAAGACAAGACGACACCGCAAAAAGCACAGCACAGCATATCGCAATTGATTTATAAAACTTCAATATTATCTCCCCTTTCTAACTTCTCTTCAAGGAAATGTCCCATTCGTGTGAAAAATCCGGTTTTATCTTCCGCAACAACCGGTTGCACACTCAAAATATAGTACGGAAGTTTTTTTATAAAATATCCAAGTCGAAGGGCACTGATCAAAAAGAACACTGCACTTCCCAAAAGAAATCCAAAACCATAATATACTTGTGGAAAGAATAATGATACACAGGTAAATGTGCATGTACATGCCGCAAACATCCCTGTCGCAAACAACGCACCTTTATAATCCGTAAAATACAAAAGTATCAGCATCATCGTATTTGCAACCGCATAAAGTCCATATCCGACACAAAGTGTTCTGAAATACCCTTCCATAAGGTCATTGAATCCAAGCGGAAGAAGCTCCAGAAGCGGCTGCCCTAATGAGATGACAAGTGCCGTTGTAAGGAGCTGCTTTAATGCCGTATATTTCAACTCCATATTTAATACCTTTCTCATCTCCTGTCCGGCCTGCAGAATATCCTTAATTTCTCCTTTGTCATTAAACAGACTATAATAATTTCGGTATTTCGGATAAAAATTCACTTCCACCGATACAACAAAATTCACTGTTGTAATGAGAATTGTCAAATATGCGATCATCGCCGGGACATCATGGTATGGCGCTCCATAAAACAATCCCTGCACATGTACATGAATCGGACTAAACCACATAATCACCAAATGTGTAAACAACCCGATATTTGTAAATAATCCGGTAAATGCAAGCGGCAGAAATTCATCTACCCAGCGCAGAAATGAAAATGCACTCATTTCACTCTGTGGAAAATACCGGTACAACAATGTCACATCCCACAGAAGCATAATTCCATATCCGATTGTTACTGCTATCATCATTGCCTCTACATGAGGAATCCCGATTATGATAAGTAAAAATCCAACAATGAGTGATACGAAAACTGCTGTCACAAACGATATTAAGATTCCTTTATAATCCTTGATCGCCGTCAGGTAACTCATCGCATTCCATGTGACGATCAACTCTCCGAAAAATTCCAGACATAAAAACTGATCGAGCAGATTTATACCTGAAAACATAAGAAAAATCCCATACATAATCCCGCCGACAACAAGCAATATCCCCGTCGAGCCCCAAAAGGAAGACAAAATTGCTTCATGCCGTTCTTCATAAAGCATATCCGCAATATATCTCGTCACTACCATGGAAAAGAAACTAGTTACAGTCAGTGACGCCAAAAGTGTATAAGTAATCATACAGATTAATAATTCTCTATTATGTCTTGTCGCACCGGTCTGATCACACAAAAATGAAACTCCGACCAACAGCACAATACCAAGAAGCATCGGTCCGGTACAGATTACTCCGGCATATCCGTATGCCCTTACAGTTGCTGCAAGTCCACGTTTCTGAAATAATTTCTTTAACTCAAATCCGATTCCAGCCATCTGCCTCTTCCACCTCCTGATAGAGTTTCCGGTATTTTTCACCCATCCCTTCCTTCCGGTAATATGCCTCTACACGTTTCTGTGCATTTTCGCCCATACGAAGCCTGCGAGTTCTCGACTCACACATCCGATCCATAGCCTGTGCAAGACCTTCTCTGTACATCGGCGGAACACAATACCCCGCAATTCCAAAAGAGTCTTCCTCATTTCCCGCCAAAAGCTCCCGGCAGCATCCTACATCTGTCGTAACACAAGGACGTCTTGCAGCAAATGATTCCAGTACGGACAGCGGCTGCCCCTCCGATATACTTGTCAAAATTGTAAAATCCAGTTTTTCCATATAAGAAACAATATCCACACGCCCGGTAAAAATCACATTTTCCAAATGAAGCTGCTCAACCAAATCATAACATTCCTTTGCATACTCCTCGTCATCAACGCCACCCATAATATGTAGCCGCACATTTTCCCTTCTTGTAGACAACTCATAAAACGCATAGATCATCGTCTTAATGTCTTTGATCGGTGCCATTCTAACAATTGCCCCGATATCAACCCAGCCATCATCCTCTTTCAGCGGAATAGAGGACAGTCTGTCATAATTAATTCCATTTTCAATCACACGGCACTTATCTTTATCGCAGCCCATCTGCACCTGCGTATGCATAGCATTCGTAAACAGACACGAAACCAGAAAAGCCCGCTTGTAAATAATATCCGACAACATATAGAAAAATGCAATCCACTGTTTCTTAAACGCCGGCTGTACCCATTTCGCACGTATAATTTCTTCCTCACGTTCTCTCGTATAAATTCCATGCTCCGTCAATAGCACTCTCTTCTTATAAACATAACCGCCCAGACACGCAAGCAGACCGCCATATCCTGTGCAAATTGCATGGTAGACATCTGCTTTTGGCACCTCGCTGCCCATCAGATACAATACCGGAAGCAGCATGGAACGCATCGTGTGAAATGCATCCGCAAACGGGGTATAAGGATACTCTGTCAGACAGCACTTCGTCAATATATTTAAAAATTCTTCACTTTTTAGAAATGACATCGGATTGATTTTCTGCTCATGATAAAGACGGAACAAAATTTCCCAATCCGGACGTTTACACAACATCAGCTCTTTTAGGCTTTCCACCTCTTCTTCAGTAAATACGTGATGCATTTTTCCCGACTCTTTTACACGCAGGGCATCATCCAAAAAAACCTCATGAACTTCCGTAACATTTGGCGGAAGCTCATAGACAAATTTTCCCTTATCCTTTGCGTTCGCACCGATTACCCAAAGAACAAACTCATGCTCCTTCATTTCATTTATATACTGATGCATCCACGTAGATACACCACCAAATATATAGGGATAGCATCCCTCTAATATGAGACAAATCCTCACCTTTTACTCCTTTTCTAATTGCCGCTCAATCGTTACTGTCGCTTCGTCAGCCTCAAGCAGATAAAGATTTCCTGTAAGGTGCGTAAGCGTTCCACCCGAAACATTACCCGGTGTACCTTCATTGATACGCACCATAAAATATGCTTTATCATAAAAATTTTCAAGCGTCAGCCGAATTTCTTCTTCTGTTACTTCCTTTGTAAATGTCACTGCTCCGTAACGCTGGATTGCCCCGGACAGCTCACTTCCCGTCATCTTTCTCAAAGATGGTGCCGACTCATCCAGCCATTCCATATTGTTATTCAGATTTGCTTTGAGCTTCTCCCATCCAAGCTTTGCACCGCGATCCTCATCCAGAAGGTCATCCGGGTGTAGGAAATGTGTATTCACAAAATGCATATTCAGCTCAGACAACGCCGCCATCTTCATATAATCATCTACAATCGCACCGGAAGTAATACGTGGCTGTTCCACAATTCCATCCTCTGCAACCTCAAATTCCTGCACATAGGCAAAATCGCCTTGAAAATAATTACTTGCAATCGTTTTAATCTCCGGAAAATCCTTTGCAAGCATCTTTCTTCCTTCTTCCGATAACACGTTGGAAGGAGGCACATAAACTGACATTGTAACCCCCGGAAACATCTCGTTTCCAAATCGGAGCAGCTCATTCACCGCATTCTTCATAGCATCTTCACTTTTCCATGTATTATATGGGAGTACATCACCATAATCCGTATTTGAAAGACTCAGCGGCTGATGATTGTATCCATGATATCCCAGTTCTCCTCCCTGATGAAGAAGCATGTTTCCAAAATACTGGAAACGAGAAGTATCTGTCTGTTTCTTTATCTTTCCATTCGTCTCATCCTCATAGTTCTCGATGATCACTCCGGTATAATGAATATTATGATCCGACGCAATTTCCAGCATATCCGGCCACCATACATTTGCATAAAAATCTTTGATACTCATATCGTAATCACGTTTTACATAAGTATCATCTCCACTTGGAACCGGTGACGGAAAATCATCCAGATAAAATACAAAACCATTAATCACAGGATAAACCCCAGCATCCGTAAGCAGACTGTATGATGCCGCATAGAATCCCCGTACTGCCTTCTCATATAAACCAAAATTATCTACTACAAATTTACCTTTTCCATAACTGTTTTCCCATATTAATGGTTGTCCATTTTTATTTTTTATTCTCGCATAGACCTTTGCCTTCTCACTCACCTGAACCGACCATGCTGACTCAAAAGCATCCGTAATCGCATAAGACTCTCCCCCGCCAAGCATAAAATCAGAATCAAAATAAATACTGTCCACAACAGAATTATCATACCCGGAAGAAATAATTCCGATTTTCTGCTCTATCATCGATGTATATGCCGTCTTTTGAAGTGTCATGGCAAAAAGAACATTTCCACCATCCGAAACCCATTCGCACAAATTCACCAGATTCTCTTTTAGCGGACTAATATCACTTAGCAAAACAACAACTGTTTCATAATTATGATAATCAGGAATACCAGAAGCCGTCTGCACATCAACCACATCGGTTCCGATTTTCATATCATTAAATATCTGCTGAAATTGTTCCCATGCCTGATTGCTTGATACATCCCCACTGTTTCGAAGCACCAGGCACGTTTTCTTCAATGTTTTTACAGCTGTTTTTTCTGTAACAACCTCATCCTTATCCAGATAATTAATCTGTCTGTTTTTTTCTGTATAGTGAATTCCACTCCGCTCTGCAAAAAGGACAACTGCGATCATCATAAAAACACTTAAGATCACAAGCATACTTTTAAATGGAAATGTTTTCAGTGAATGTATCAATCTAGCCAAAAAGCCAATGCCTCCTTACTCTTCGATGACAGATAAATGTGTTCTTCCTTCATCTGTCTTAAACTCTCATGCAGTTCGTTTCCTCTTTTCTGCTCTGCCAGATATTGTATCTTCAACAGCCAGAACTCCTCCCTTCGGTGCCATTTCTCATCTATCATATTCAGAACTTCTTCCGCCTGAACATAATCTCCATTTATCATCAGATTCTTAAACAGACAAATACACGTATGAAGCTCCGGCTTTAACGATAGTTTCTGTCTGAGCATACGGATATAACGCTCGCGCTGCATTTTCTCCATCTGTGCTTCCAGAATCCCCTGGTTCAAATATTCTTCCATAAAATCACAGTACTGCTTTAATATCTCCGGATCATTCGGAGACGCCGCATATAATTTTTCCAATTTCTGCATACGGAAATCATACTCTTTCGAAAGCTCAACCATCGCTGTAATTGCATAATGTACTACTTCTACATCTTCATTCATGCGGGCCTGCTTCAAAAGATCCATATATTCCTCCGGATTGTCATTTAACACATCCATGATTAATTCCCGCCGAAGCTCAGGCTCATTGATCAAAAGTGCCTCTTCCAGCGGAACGACTTTCTTATCCGTATCAGATGCTGCACGGATATTATTTTTATAAATTTCCTCATTTACACGGAGCTTCTCCACTCCGGCTTCAACCACATTGTCTGTTTTCGTCAAAACCTGCAAATGTAAAATAAGCACACAGAGTATCCCCCAGAAAGGAACAAATATCACAAGTGCTATCAAATATTTTTTTACTTTCAGTGCATGTTTTTTTATTCCAAACCAGACCAGTATGCAACAAATTATATGTAATAGGATTAAAAGTATGCCAAACACTGTCCGAATCATCGTGTTTCTCCTGTAAATCTCTTATTTTCCACCAGCCGGAGCGTCCATTTCATGACAGATAAATCCGTCGTTTTCCAGTCTTTCCAATACAATTGGCAATGCCGTTTGTTCTGTCTGTGAAAGGATAATGAACAGCTCTTCATTTTCCGAAATGCCCCAGACATCATTTTCACGTACTGAATTCTGCAGGACTTCATCTGCCTGTGCAAGCGACATATTCGGATACTCCAATTTGAGAAGAACATATGACCCTCGTCTTTCCTCTCTCATAGAATGGAACGAATCCAAACGTTCTTTAAAATATTCCGGCTTCAATATACGTGTACCCGCAACATATTTTTTATTCTCAATTGCCTCCTGATAATCCAGTGCCCGTAAAAGAGAAGTCTCAACCAGACCACACAGAATTTTAAATAAATTCAGATAATAGAGAGAAAGCTGTTCCCCATCTGCTTCCTTCACAACAATCAGCATCACAAGCTGTCCTTCTCTTCGAATTCCGTTTATATACATTGGATATCCATTTATCAAATCGCGGTTTGCCCATACTTCTCCGGCTTTTATCTTTTCCATTATCTCCGGATAATCACTTAACCTGACAGATTTTGGGAATACATCATTCATTCCGCTCGATGCAATCTCCAAACGTCCAAAATACTGATTCTTTCCGACAGAATAGAAAGCAAACGTATTATTTTCAAGGACATCTTCCATCACATGCATCGTTTCAAGAAACAATTCCTGTGGCATGATAACATCCAGCTTTCTTGTGATATCAAAAATCTTACCAAAGCTGTCCCGGCTTCCAAGAATCTGTTTCTTGTACTGGCGTTTGTCACGAAGTGCCTCCTGATACATTTCACGCATAAATAAAAATTTATCCAGAACCAGTTTATTTTCATCCTTCATAAATTTGATATTATCACTGTTCTTCATTCTGATATATCCGCAGATTGCACCGACCGCAAAATAAAAAATAAACGGAATCCAGTTCGAGGGTTCATAAAAAAGCGTTGTCCAGCTGACATTCTCTTTTACATATGCAGCCAAAAGCGACAAGGTTTCCAGCCCCGCCGCCGCAATTCCGTAATTAATCCCATACAAACTTCCGAATAAAACAATATAAACAAGACGCAAGTCAATCATTTTAAATTGGACCTGATTTCCTGCCGCCCGATTCAATAATTCAAAAAGCAAAAATGTAATTAAAAGCTCCGCTACTTTCAAAAGTGTTTTATGTTGATTTAAAAAGTCCTGCAATACATCTATTTTCCGTGCCTTATGATTTGTTTCCTCACAGTAAGCTTTATATACCTCCGGCAAATCCTCCAACAGAGAAATCTTTGGAAACCATCCGTACTCATTTCGCAAAACACGGTCGTTCGCCGCCACATTCTGAATCGCAGCATTCGCCAGATATTTCATATGTACTGCTGGTAACAATTCATTTAGCTTCTGTCCAAGCTGCTCGAAAGTAAAATGAAACACCTTCGGGACCTGAAGTGCTCCCTCCTGATCATTCCAGTTGTCAAAAATCTTATATAACAGATTGGATAAATCTGACAATGCAAGGAAATGTGCTTCCTGTGCCGGGGCTTCTTCAAACACAATCTCCTTTTTCTCAAACGCCTTTGAAAAGAGCTTGAAAAAGTAATCATTTTCATAAATTCCTGAATAAAGATATGGAGTACGAAGAATCTTAACAGAAAGCCCGTGCAGTTCACCATACTGTCTGCAAAACTCCTCTGCCGAACGAACCAACAAAGTCTTCCCTGTCGTTATATCATATGAACTCTCAGAATTGGTAACATATAAGAATCGGGAATTCGAATTTCCCTTATAATAATGTAATAAATGGCGCAAAGTCTCCATCTCACCTTCCTTGGTTCCATGGAAGCTAAGATAGTTAGAAAAATATATAACACCTTCAAAATCATACGTTTTGAAAATATCCCTAAACTCACTTTCCTGTTTCGGCATCGGATGCACCGATAATCCCTTCCTGCGATTTGACTTTAATTTCGTTTCCCCAAGCAGAAGAATCTGACACTCCGGGAACGCCTCCTCTATAAATTCCGCCGTAATATATCCAATATTTCCGGTTAATAACAATTTCATAAACGACCTGCCTTACATTCGTATATTTTCATTAGTATAACATCTGTTGGAAATGTAGACAAGGGGTGCCAGTGGGGACGCAGGGTTGTTTCATGAACTATCCATGGGCAGATCTAACTTATTGCATCCTTGCTATCACATCTCTCATATTGTTTCTGATTCATTGGTCATGTAAAAAAGCGCAAATTAACTCTATATCCCTTTACAGGACCTTTTTTCAGAGGTATTCTTTTTATATAGTCAATAGAGACTGGCTATGCCTTGAAACACATACCGTTCCCGCAAAGCGGCATTGTCACAAAAGCAGTCCATCATTTCTGTCATTATATTTGCCAGACCCGTCTCGTACATTGCCAGACGCAGGATGTTGTATGCGTATTTTCTGATGAGCGACAGGTTGTTCCGGGACTTTTTGGCTGGCGAGCGGTCTTCCCTAAATGTATCGTCCAGCACATGATGGAGCCGGTTCTCTATTGACCAGTGCATTCTTTTTATGCTTCCCAGCTCCTCTGCTGTAAGGATCAGGTCTGATATCAGTGCCGTACACTGGACATCTTTCCCGGCTCCCTCTCCAGCAGAAGGAGCTGGGATTCTTCTGGAGCCTTTTTCCAAAAACTCTTCCTTCGACGGCGTCACATCATTCCCCTGGCTGTCTTTTTCCTTGGGTATCCTCACCTGCTTGATCCGCCCAATACTTTGAACGTGCGGCCATTCTTTTTGGCTTTTGGTCAGATTTGAAGCGTCTTTACATATCTGGCAAGTCCTATACTCATTTCTGTCCCGGTTTTTTTCCATCTGGCTGATTTCTTCGTATTTCTCAAGGAACTCCTTCATCCCAGGATCCATAGCTTCGCCTTTTTTTCTTTTGAGATCTTCCGCCCCCAGTTTATCCATGAACGTATGAATCTCCTCATAGGCCTCCGGCTGATTTTTCTTTACTGTTAACACAAAATGTCCTCCCTGTTCATGAATCTGTTCCATGATTGCAGTCTGTGTCCCAACAGCATCAATCGTTACAATGCTCCCGCTGATATCCAGAAGCTTTAATAATTCAGGAATCGCCGTAATCTCATTCGTCTTTGAATCTACCGGAAGCTGTGCAAGTATCAATCCCCGGACCGTTTCCACTACATTCAGCAGCATCGGGGTTGTCTCACCTTTCGTTTTTTCCGTTGCACCGCACAATGCTTTCCCATCAATAGCTAGATGGGTATTTCTGGATTCCACGATCTCGCCAATCCACTCCATAAAAGCATACAAAGCTAATTCCTCATCAATGCCATTCAACATCCGGGTAATAGTGGAAGGCGAGGCGATCCCGTATTTTAAGTTCATATGCTTCCGCAGCTCTTCCAAGTGGGTTTTGCACCATTTCAGGCTCCTGCGGATCGTTGTCCGGCCACAAAGGAATCCGAGGGTGACGCATACCAGCATTTCTCCAAGATCGTGTCTTTTCTCTCTGCCGCACCGATAATCCGGAATCTGCCTGAAATAATGGATCAATTTTTCTGTCAGAACAGTCTTTTCAGCACATTTCCAATGCCACCTGTATTTTCTCCAGGAGTCTCCGTTGCCCCTCATTCACTTTCGAAATGATTTCCGTTTTATCCAGGCATACTAAATAGATGGTCTCTAACTGATGTAATTCTTCCAGGCCAATGCCCTGTTTTTTATAAATTCTGCGGGACAGGGACGCTGTCTGGGCTGCAAACTGATATCGGAAATCCGATTCTTTTTTCATCACTCGTGTTTTCTGGATATAAGAGGTTGGAGACTGTTTTAGAAGAATAATGGAAAGTACATCCTGCCAGTCATCCCCCAACGGTTTTTTCCAATCATCCGGACACAACTCCCAGACGGCTTTTGAAAATCCGTATTCCCATACTTCTGCATCTGTCAAAGATACTTTTCTTTTATTGCTTTGTATTACTCCTTCCGGAGTAATCACGCCGATATAGGTATCGACTGGCTGCGGATACTTTTTCCCTTTCACGCGCCGGGATGTTCTTTTATAGAGATAATACGAATCTCCTTTTTTCTTCACGGTAGTTCCTTTGATCCGATACTTCTGAACCCAATCCGGGTACTTTTTCTCAGTTACTGGCATAATATCCTCCTTTCTGTATAGGTGCAATACACCTATACCATATAGATATTATACCTCTACAGGCACAAAAAATCAAGAGTTACACATGTTTTGTATAACATGCATAACCCCCGATAAAATCTGATCTTTTTATGTTTTTAAAAATCCTTCATGAAACAACCCTGGTGGGGACGCAAGGGGTGCCAGTGGGGACGGGGTTAGTGGCTCTTTTTGGCTTGCCCAAAAGAGCCACTAACCCCGTCCCCAACTGGCATCTCGTGTCAAATCTGATTTTCCAAAAGCCAATCTATTACATTAATTACTTTTATACCATCATAATTTCCAAGCGAAAAATGATCCAGTGTTAAAACAATTTTTTCATAATTGTCTTTAATTTCCTTTAATGGTCTCATTTCTCTTTCAAAAGTTTCTTCTGCTGTCATATCTGCCGTCACCTGATAATAAACGATTACCCCTTGTTTTTGAGCAACAAAATCTACTTCTGTAGAGCCATATTTACCTATATTCACCTTATTCCCACGGCGCAATAATTCAAAAAACACAATATTTTCAATGGAAAATCCAAGATCATAACGCTTTCTTGGCAAAATGTGATTGCGAAGCCCCAAATCAACCATATACAACTTCTTATTAACTTTTAACAACTGTTTTCCTACTATATCAAATCTATCTACTGAATAAAATATAAATGATTCTGTCAACGCATCTACATAATCACTCACCGTATTCGCAGATACTTTTCTACCTGATGAAATCAAATAATTTGTAATACTTTTTATAGAGATTGGGCTTCCGATCACACTTGCCAGATATCGCGCAATTGTCTTCAACAATGTAATGTCTGTGATTTTTCGCTTGCCGCAATTCATCTCTTTTCTTGCCTGACGATCTTCAATATCTCTTACAATCACCGTATTATAAATACCTTCCAAATAGATCTCCACTTTTTCATCTGTTCTGTCCATCACTGCAATGTAGGGAAATCCACCTGTTTTCATATATTCTGAAAATGCCTGTTCTTTTGGAATTCCTGTAATTTCAACATATTCTTTAAAGGAGAGCGGTAACATAGAAATTTCAACATACCTTCCTGTTAATAGTGTAGCCAAATCCCCTGAAAGCATATATGCATTAGAACCTGTAATATAAATATCAATATTTTCTTTTACATGAAGACTATCTACCACTTTTTCAAAGGAAGTTACCTTCTGAATCTCATCTAGAAAAATATAAGTCATCTTGTCTTCGCAAAGTCGTTCTTTAATATATTGATATAATGACTTGTAGTCCAACAATGGCTCATTTTCTAATTCTTCAAAATTAATTGATATAATTTGTTCTTCTGTAACCCCGACTGATTTTAGTTTATTCTGATATTGTTTTAATAATGTTGATTTTCCACAGCGCCTGATTCCAGTTACAACCTTAATCACCTGTTCGTCTTTCCATGACCATAACTTTTGTAAATATTCCTTACGTTCGACCATACAGCATCCCTCCTTTTTTTCCAAGTATAGCATACTATATGCTCTTTTTTCAAAAAATATTCTTATTCTGGAGTTTATTTTTTATTTTCAAAAAAAGATTCCCGTTTGGGAATCTTTTTTCAGACCAGTTGGGGACGGGGATTAATGGGTGCCACTGGCACCAAAACATTTTTCAACACTTTCATTATCATCTCATATGAAATATCCTCCGCATAGGTAAATTTTTTTCGATATTTGTTCCACATACTCTTTAACTCATTACTTTGCGAAATCATTGTCAGAATACCTGCAGTATCCTCAATTTTTTCAGCTGTTCCTCTATGAATAGCAGTCGCATTTAATGCCTCTTTAAAAAGCACTTTATCATATTTCTGCGTAGTTACCAGAACATATACATCGTAATAATCTCTAGGCCTTGTAGTAAACACACCGCGACTAAGAATCGTTTCAACCTTTTCTGCTATTACCGTTTCAATATTATACCCCCATAATGTAATCTTCAATTCGTCATCAAATATGCCACTAAAGTCATATTTTACCGGTGAAGGTGTAATAACATCACCTGTAGATACATCAATAGAGAGTGGCGTGACAATCGTATCATAAACTGCATCAATTCTTACACAGTAGCCCCCATATACATCATCTTTTCTTATAGGGTTTACTGATTGTATCTCAAAAATAACATCGTCTTCTATATTGATGTCACATATTGTTCTAATCGCATTATATATCTGTTCTTCTGTAAGTGGCATATTTCGCAATGTAGTATCCAGATCCATTGTAGACCTGGTATCAAGTCCTACAATAGCAGCAATTAGCATTCCACCTTTTACAACAAACTTTTCTCTGTATTCTGACAAAGATAATCTTTCAAGGAAGCGCTCAAACATATAATTCTGCAAAATAACTTGTGCAGCTATGTTATTATTTTTTGCGTAATTTTTTATCTTCCCTTTCAAGCTCATTGCCTTAGAACTCATAAAAGTACCTCCATATATCTTTTTACTATCTTACTGACTCCCAATTGTGAAGCGTACTCTGATAATAAATTTAAATTTTTATCCGTAGATTCCGCATATCTTTTTACTGCCCCTATGACAGTTTCTTCGTCAAGTCTGCTACGAGAACGTAATAAATCGCAGATCGTTCTCTCTGCATTATACGTCCGGACAACATTTCCGAATGTTGTTTTTAAATTGATCTCACCTAATTTATACAATTCGGGTTTAATATAATAACATATACACTCCTCTTGCAGTTGTTGGGAAAGCTTTGTATTACTAGGAATAGTAACAGAATGTTCAAATGGGGTTCTATCTGACAGCTGATTTAAAAATAATGCTGTATCATGTGAAAAAATAATCTTTGCCGAACACAACATTAATGTATACATATCATCAGGTACTGCATCTGGTAACAAGTAAATTCCATGCCTTTCCCGTTCTAGGAGACCTTCTTTTTCATAAACAGATAAAAGTGAACGGGTAAAACCCAGTTTTTCCATTTGTGATGTGGTTATCATATTGTTATTTTTTTTAATAAATGTAAGCACCTTCGGATTAATATTCATATATTTCTTTCCTTTTTAGTTTGATTTTTTACTTTTATACCGATATTATATTCTATTTCGTGATTAAAGTCAAATAAAAGGTGCCGGTTGGGGGTGCCGGTTGGGGACGGAGTTAGTGGCTCTTTTGGCAAGCCAAAAGAGCCACTAAACTCCGTCCCCAACCGGCACCCCCAACCGGCACCTTTATTTTACATCAGTCTTAAACACGCCGATTCTTATTCCACTTATATACTACTATTATAAGCAGTGCACTCAAAATCAATACAATCAACGAAATAAAGGACTGATCGTCTCCTGATTTTGGGACACTTGCTGTATTTTTCACTGGTGTCTCATCTTCCGCCTTATGTTGGATTGTAAAACTTAATGTCGGCGATTTATTCCCATCTTTTCTTTTAATTGCAGTCTTAACTAAAAAATCTTCTGAGCCATTCTGCATTACATAATTCTCTATGGTATAAACCTGCCCATCATAATCCTTATCATCTTTCTCAACAACCTGTTTCAGCTGATATCGATAAGTAGCTGCCTCCTCATAAGAAAAAACCAATTCCTTACTTTCATTACCTTTAAGGCTAAATTTCAACCTGTCTCCATTGCTTCCTTCCGGCATTGGATTGCCAGAATCTAAACTTGTCAACTCATATTGAAACTCATCTGTAGTCCCGTTTGTTTTCCCTTTTACAGTCTGTTCCACCGTCAGAGCAGCTTCTTTATTTTTCCCCGCTGCATATACCTGATTTGGAATGACCACACATACCATCATCAAAAAAGCAAGGCATACCAGCTTTATTCTCTGTTTATATCTTTCACTTTTCACATACATACCTCTGTCAGTTTTCCAGTTTTCTACTGTTATTTTTCGTTTTCTTTCTCTTTCCGCTCCTCTCCACTGCCATCAGTAACAAAATACTGAACAACAGCAGAATCAGAACACCTAATCGCTTCATACTAGTTTTCCAGAAAATCCCCCAGTCGATTCGGTCAATCTGACTGTTCCTTTTCAAAGTTTTCTTATACGTATCTTTATACGTTTGTTTTGAAAGCTTTCCTATCAGAATATGCCTTCCGTTCGTGATATTTTCCGTACACGTAGACATCACTACCAGCCGGTCCTCTGTGGAAAGACTGATTTGACGATACCACAAAGCAGTATCTTCTATCTCTTGCAAATACTGTTCTTTCCGGGAAACTTCCTGCACCGGTGTTACATAAAGACCTGTATTATAAGCATCCAACTCCAAGAATGCAAATAACTCCAGTCCATAATCTTTTCCATTGGCAAAAACATTTCCATACAAATGACTGTCCGCAAAAGACGGATCCAGATATCGGTCAAAATCCCCGAACATCGCTCCGCCATCCATATGGTGACCATAAATAATGGTATTAAAATCTGAAAAATCCTTCTGATTCATATAATCCATGAAGATTGAGCCAGACAAGCTATATTCTCCACGCGGATTTCTCATTAAATATGTGCTGTTATCCTCCGACTGTACTACCGGATAATCCACATGTGTTCCATAAATCGTAATCCAGCCACATACATCACTGTTCTGCGCCTTCAATTCATCAAAATCCCCATAGTCTTCTTCCGTTGGACGATAGATTTCATATTGTTCCGGCATGGCATTTTCTTCCAACATGTAGCTGTCTCCAATGCCATAGGTTCCATAACAAAAAAGAACAACTAAAATAATCATCAAAATCCAATTCAATAACTCGTTACAAATATCCAGTATACGAAACGCCTTGTCAGTTTCTGCGTTCTGTCTCTTCATTTTGATGTTATTTCCGTCCTTTCCTTCTTCGTCTGCAAATCCACTGATCTGCGAAACAGATTAATATCAATAGGAGCAGTAATAAGAACAACGCAGCCTTCCATCCAGGCATAAAATCTCTCCATCCGCCTCGTCGGTCTACCGCTTCATGCCCGGCATGATCTTGATCTTTGGCACTGTATGTATCTTTGTATGTCTGTTCTGTAACTCTCGCTACAAGAATATCTCTTCCGTTAGTTGACTCTGATGAGCAAGTAGATAATAAAAGAATTCTATCATCTGCTTCTAACGTAATGTCATTCATATAAACTGCATGATTTCGAATCACTTCCATATAAGGGATACTGTCATTTCTTGTTACATTTATATTGAAAACAGAACTGTCATAAGCATCCGCTTCTATTAATGCAATGATTTCCAATCCAAAATTACGATTCTGAACAAATAGATTACCATACGGGTGTGCTTCGTAAAAGGCTTGTTCTTTAAATTCCTTGATACTTCCGAACATGACATTTGGAACCATGTTATGTCCATAGAGAATAGTATTAAAATCTCGAAAATCCGGATTATTTTCGGAATCCATAAAAATTGCACCGGTCAGGGAATATTCACCTTCTGCATTCTTGTTAACATATTCCCAATTATCTTTTCCCTGTACAACCGGATAATCAATCGGGGTATCATACACTGTGATCCAGGCAATCACATCTGAATTCATCGACTGTAATTCCTGGAATCCCAGCGTATCTTCTTGAGGTTTATAAATCGCATATTGTTCTGACGTTGCTTCCTCTGCCAGATTCTGCGAATCCCATAATGCATAGCATCCATATACCAGACCCAGAAGCAAAAGCAGAAGTAAACCATAATCCAGTATTCCATTCATTCCTCTTATTACTCTGCAAATACCTCTGTGTCTGCACATGCTAAATCATTCCTCTGTCTATATTCATTACCCTTATCTTCTGTTCATTCTCTTCTTGCTGTTCATTGCTACGATACCTGCAAATGCAACAACTGCGATAGCAATCATGATAATGAATGGGAAGTTATTTACGATGATACCTGTTACTGTGACATCTTTGTAAGTGTTTGTGTAATCAACCTTGTTTTCGTTCTGTCCAAGAGTTTTTCCTTCAACCTTAAGATTCTTACCTACTGCTGCTGTTAATGTACTAGAATCTTCTTTTCCATTGAACACTGTCTTTGCTGTTGCTGTCCAGTTTGCTACACCTTGCTGATCAACTGTTACTTTAGATCCAGCATAGCAGCTCTGAATCATCATGTTCTTACCTGCTGGCAGTGTAAATGTTACAACATCTCCATAATTTCCAGATTTCTTTTCTCCATTTACAAAATAAACATATGAACTATCAGCTGTTGTAATTCCTGCTGGCTTTGTTACTGTCATAGTATACTTAAAGTCTCCAACTTGATCTTTTGGGTTTACAACATTATTCGTTACTTTGAAGGCATAAGTTGATGGATCTTCCGGATCTGGTTTAGTCGGATCTGTTGGCTCTACTACGTTACCAGCTTTTGCAACATATTCGTTCACGAATTTCAGACCACTAAAGTTACTTTCTATACCATCTTCTTTTGATCCTGGCTTACCATCTACTTTTGCATTGTTACCAGTATCTGTTCCTGCATCATTCTTTGTATTAACAATTGAAAGACCTTTAATGTATAATTTACCATTTGGATCCTGTGCTACGAAAATATCAAGCTTATATTCAGCGCTTGATGCTGTAAATACATCTTTTTCTTTTGTCTTTGTTACATTACTAGTTGACTTTACTGTATACTCATATGTACCAGTTGTCATATTTGTACTAGAATTATCCATTGCTGTTTTGAAACTTGCAAGAAAGTTATCGCTCTGTTTTCTTAACACTTTAATGTCTGAAACAGTAGTATCTTTAATCTCATCTTTTCCTGCATCAAATTTAACATTTGTAACTGAAATAGCCGGCATATCGTCCTTAGTCATTCCTTCAGGTGCACTAATTTTATCAAAGATAAAGCTGACATCATTCTCAGGAGTCACTACATCATTTCCCATCTTGTACTCTACAGTAATTGCTGCACTTGGAGTATCTGTTGGTTTCCATGTAGCAGGAGTATCTGCTGCGTTTACATTTGCTACATTTCCGAGACACATTGTTCCGACTAATACTGCGGATGCAAAGAGTCTGCTCATTTTTTGTAAGGATTTTTTCTTCATCTTTCTTTCTCCTTTTCCTTAGTATATCTTTTTATTTAACACCCTCCGCCATTATGCGGAGAAATATTAACAAGTTCTTGCGGCTTATCAAAAGCCTCTTCTTCGTACTATCGTCATAACTTTTCCCTTCGTGTCTTTCACATCTACTGCTCCGTACACTCGACTGTCTGACGCATTCTCACGGCTGTCTCCCAGGACGAAAATCTGCCCTTCCTGTAGTTTGATTGGGAAGTCCACTCCCGTATCATACCGCTGTGTCTTTTCATAAATCTGATGTTCTTGTTGCGGTGCTCCGTTAATTGTAAGACCATCCTCTGTAATATCCACCACATCTCCTGCAGTAGCAATCACTCTCCGGACCTGTTCTTTTCCTTGATAGTTCAAAACAACCAGGTCCGAAGCTACATAACTCTTCCTTAACCGATAATAAAAGACCAAATCACCATCTTTCACTGCCGGAAGCATGGCATTGTCCGCATAACGGAACACTCCGAAGATAAATGTGAAGATAACCACAATTGCAGTTGCAATTGCTACAATCTTCAACAGAAGGTACAAAATCTCACGGAAAATCCCTCCTGCCACTGATTCCTCAGAAATTACTTTTTCCTCTGCAGTGTCCATCTAGGATCTCCTCCTCCCTCTCACTCGTAAGACAGAAACTCCTGTGATTAGAAGAACTCCCATCAGACCTACAAGTAACAGACTGTTATCTGTATTTCCTCCATCAACACCTGTAACTACGATATTCTTCGTATTGGTAAAAACAAAATTGGTACTGATCTCATCTACAGCTACATTCGCTACACTTGAAATAACTTTCGCATCTTTTTGAATCTCGCAATTTGTTCCGTTGCTTTCTTGAATGATGCTCTTAATCGTATATTTGTTATCCCCAGGTATCAGTTCTAAACTCTGTCCTGCTTTCAGCTTAAATGTAATCTCCTGATTCGCATCTACTGTCAGCGATGTAATATTTGGTGCATTTACTGCCGGTGATACATAACTTCCTTTACACGGAATCACTTTTCCTCTTGGATAACTTGTCTTAACCGTATAAGTAAATTCTTGATTATTCCAGATACCATCTCCCTTTATCATCTGTTTAATTATTACACCTGGTTTCTCATAATCTGCATTTAAGATTACCGATTTTGTCATCCGTGCTGTTTTCAGATCTACTTTTTTCTTGTTCGGATCTGTGCTATCTGACCACTGCGTAAATTTCTGGCTTGTATTATCATTATGGAAGCCTGGATTAGATGGAATCTGACTTGGCGAAAGTTTCTGTCCCTTTGCAACCAATTCTCTCTTTAGTCTTATGTTATTTTCAAAACTTGCTTTCTTGTACTGTGCATTTCCTGATGCATCAAATCCAACCAGTACATACTGCTGTGCTGTCGTATTACCATAATAGTCCTGAGCATATACATAGAGCATCTCTCCATTATTCATTGACTCCACAGCCGTATAAGTTCCATCTTCTTTTGTAGGAGTTTTGTAAGTATCTGAAAATTTTCCAGTTTTGTTGTTACGTACAAGTGAAACCTCCGTTCCCTTATATTTTGTTGCATTTGCAACATATGTAAAGTTCTCCTGCGACTCGTTTGTCAAATCGGACGTACCATTTGCTGCATCAATCATTTCATCCTTGACTTGAATCTTTGAAATTGTAAACTCCGTGTCATTATCTTTATCTTTTGATTTCGTGATAGTTCCTGTATTCTCTATTCTAGGACCCTTAGTATCTAGCAGATATTTTGTCCACTTTCCTGTAAGATCGCGCACATAAATGAAATAATTCTTATTCTGGTCGAACTTATAAGTATTAAGCATCTTAAATGTCCATACCGGTTTTTCTGAAGTTGCCGTCACTGTTTTACCTTCAATATCTGTAACACTTCCACTGGTAAGTTTCCTGCAACTGCACAAACTTTCCAATCTCTCAGATTCCGATGCATTATAACGGAATTTGAATCCTCTGTCTGCCTTTGGTGCATCATAGGTGCTGAGATATACCTGTGCATATGTACATCCTGGGAATTCTGCTCTCTCCGATGTTGAGAATGAACTTCCCTGTGTGTCAATTCCATCTCCATAAAGATCTCTGATATAAACTGTCAGTTTTCTTCCATAGTTATCTCCCTGGTCTTTTGTCCATTCACCTTCCATCTTTTGCTGATAGATTACCGGCTGACTGGAATCATTGCTATTAACAAATGCAAGTGAGCGATTCGTTGCATTCACACTGATTTCCCCTGTGTAATTTTGGTTATATTGTTTATTCTCCTCTGTTGTGTACACTGTCCAGTAAGGGGATTCCTTGTTCTGTCTTACAGATACGTAATCATAATAACCTGGCAGCTGAATCGTAACACTCTGTCCATGGGAAAGCTCAATTGTAAATTCTCCATTATAATCTCCCGTTTTCGTTCCATTAGCCGGTGCCGTAACCCCTGATATTCCTGCTATCGTTCCACCTGTATATGGAAAGTCCTGCCCATTATATCGATTACCTGGATCTGGTTGCGCATAAATGGTATAAGTAAATTTTTTGTTCTTATCTGCAACACTTCCTGTAACCTGGTTACTAATTGTTAAGGTCGGATACGTCCACTGCGGATAATAAGTAGTTGCACCACTTACCGTCACACTTGTTAGAAAAACTTGAGCTTTTCCACTGTTCGTAGAATTATACCAGTAGCGGAATGTCTGATTTCCAAGTACCGGACTTGATGGCACCTGTGCACTCTTCAAAGTACTTCCCACCAGTCCCAGTGTAGATGAAGTGGTAGACCCATCTCTGAACTTTCCAGTTGATGTAGCTCCACCGCTCTGTGCATCAAAAACAATTGGTACATAAGTAAATCTTGAGATATTTCCATAGCCATCCTTTACAAACACATATAATTTTTCCGTTACTGAAACAGATACATTACTGAGTGTACACGTCCCAGTACTTGTATTGAGACTTGCCGTACTATAACTAACTCCGGATTCCCATGGATTCTTTCCTGTTTTGTTATATCGTACTGTAGCATCTAGCTTCTTATCGTTATAACTATACTGTGTTGCATTCGCTTTGTAACTTACATCTGCAATATCTGATGTTCCATATGTTGCAGTTTGTATTGGATCTGTAAATTTTAGCCCCGTAAATGTATAACTGTAAGTTCCATCTGATACTTTCGTTGATGTAATATTTGTGTAAGTACTTGTCGGACCTTTCGTATCCAGAAGGAATTTACTCCAGTTTCCGGCAATATCTCTTGCGTAGATATAGTAATTTGTGTTTGTCTGATAAGTACGTGACTCTAATTTCAAATTCAATACTGGTGATTCTGTTGTAGCTGTCCTTGGCGTTCCATTGATATCTCTAAACGCCCCATTGCGCATCCAACTATAAGAATATACATTTGCTGGCTTCAACTGAAGATCTGTACTGGAATTATATGTATATCCATAAACTCCATCCTTTAACTGAACATCCTGCGTACTTAAATACACCTGAAAACCAGTTGGATACGCACCATCCGATGCATCATTAATGCTAATGCCACTCGTGTCAATTCCGTCACGATATAAATCCCTCAGATAAATCTCCAGTTGTCCACTCTGACTTCCATTCGAATTGAGAGACATATTCGTTGTCTTCGCCTGATATACCAGCGGCGCATATGTATCTGCACGAAGTACGATCTGGTTACTGTTTCTAGAACCTATTGCCAAATAATATTGTTTGTCTGCAATCCAGTTATACTGCTCCAGCTTCGCATCATTCGAATAATCGAACTGAATCAACGGATATTCCACCGCTCCCTTATGTGTTGGAGCAAACGTTGTTGATATGCGAAGCTCACGATTTGTTGGTACTCGCAACGTATTCTTAATAATTAATGGTCTTCCACTTGGAGAAGTCTCACCTTTATAGTCATATGTAACCGATACTTCTGTATTTGTACCATCTGTCGTAAGACTGTCAATTGTTCGAGGTATCCTTTCGGAAGGCAAATAATCTAACATCAGTTTTCCTGAATTCTTGAGTGAGATATCCGGCCTTTTTCCACCGTTTCCAAATCCACCTGTCACTGAATTGGACGCATCTCCAAGATGAAGTTCTCCTCCATCAATCTCTATCTGGTCAAAGTAGTCCAAATTTACACTTGTAGCATCTTTTGGTCTCACTTTCGCAATTACATACAGTCTAGACGATCCATCTGGTGCATTGAATGCTCCTTCGCAATCCCCTAATAAAACAACTTCATGATTTGAAGAATCCTTATTAAGGTAAACCTTTGCTGTATGCCCACTTGAAACAGTTGGGCTAGTGAACATCAGCTGTGTGTTCTCTGCTACCAGAATATAATCTTCCTTAACTTTTACGGTTTTATAAGTCGGATCAACTTTTGCAGCACAATCCTTCAAAAAAATGTACAGATTTTTAACACTATAGTATGCCGGATCAATTATTATAGTATCAGTGTGGCCTGTACAGGACTCCACATTAATCGTTGTATTTCCTAATCCATCTTGTTGCTTTGAAGCATAGATTTTATTTACATTCACGCAATTTTTTAATGTGAGCGTAGAGCCTGATGTTCCCTGCGTACTGTTTCCTCCTGCGTTTATTGTTACATCACCTGCGAATGTACAGTTTTCAAATGTCAGATTGTGCCCATTTCCATGCATCACATACGGATACTTATGAGTTAAGAGGAAATCTGAGCGAAATTTTGCATTTTTCCATGTCAGTGACTTAAATTGTGGATAAACAGTACCCCACAGGTTCACTCCTGTATTTGGAGAACCCTGCTCATGTGATCCCGACAATGCAGCATCAGCTATTATTGTCACGTTCTTATTTGTAAATCCTTCTGGATCATTAAATGCAGTAACATCCTCCTGAACCAGGCTATATCCCTTTGTAAACCATAACGTATAATAGGTTCCTGTCTGGCTTCGTAGATAGTCTAGCACCACTTTAAATGAATTTGCCGAATATATTGCATTTCCTGTATTGGACCTTCCACTGTATAGATAGATTATATTTTCTGCATTTGCTGTAGCATACAGCTTAATCAATCTATTCGTTGGATCTTGTGCCATTGTACAAGATACATTCGCATGTGTTTTTAATGTCCCTATCGCACTTACTGACGTTGGAAAATTATAATTTCCCCTTGTACGAATCATGGAAGTTGCATCACTTGCGGTTGCATTCGCCTTTGTTGCCATCAGTTCAATAGTAGCTTTATAAGAAGCTGAAATTCTATCCAGATAATACACATCTACAACATTTGTACTATTTCCCCCCATGGCATTGTATATCTGAAATGTGTTATAATTATCTTCTAATACAATTCTTCCAAAACGCTGGCGATTCCATGCTTCATAGCAATCTCCACCAGAACAAATGGTTGAACTTTTTGTTGCTACATATCCAATACAAGTCGGCAAGTCCGGTTTATAGTTCTTTGGAACATAGCGATCTCCACCTTTGGCATCCTGCTTTTTCTGTTCTGTCCAATAATGATAGAAACTGGAATCATACTGCATATGTCCGAAATTGTTCACAACCCCATCACATGTAGCAGAATTATTCAACCTCAGATATCCCCAGCCAAATACGTTAGCAACCTGCGTGTTATTGACTTCAATATAACCTTTCGATGTGCTTGCTTGATCATATCCAGCATGTTCATATGCTCCTACAAATCTCAGACTTTCCTTAATATCATTGAATATATACGATATAGATCCTGCTGTGCAGCCCTCCTTCGCTGTAAACCAGGTTCCACAGTCCGCCGAATAACTTCCAGATGCTCTTAGATAGAGGTCTCCACTTACAGTTCCATACAATCCCCAGAAAGATCCACCTACGTTATGGATTTCATCCGGTTTCAACATTGGATCTACTACAGTTGTGTTGAATTTGCGAATGGCTGTATCTTGCAGTGTTGCATAGACATTTCCTGTATGAATATAGGTGGTAGAAGTGCCAATTGGTCCACTTGATGCATATACATTTCCATAGATTGTACAATTTGTCATTGTTAGATTAATAGTTCCTGTTGAATTATCCTGTCCGCCTCCAAAGATCTGCTTTACAGGAGCATCCTTTGTCATCTCTACATCTTTAAATTTCAAATTATAGGATACATTGGTACTATTACTATAATATCTTCCACCATAAATTGCTATTACTGCTCCGCCTACAAATTTTACATCATCAAAAGTGGTATCGTTCTGATTACCATAGACTGTTGAACCACTCCAGTCCAGATTAACGTGTGTAAAATAAGCATTGAATCCATCAAAATAGATTTTTTGTTTTTGGGAAGTAAATGTTGTCCAACTGCTATAAGAAGTACCTGTGCTATAATTGGTTGCTCCTGTGAATACAATTGTTGGTTTATTCGTTGTTCTTTTCCCTAGTACTCCACTCGTACCGTATTTACTTCCCATCGCACTTAAATCAGCTGAGCTTGCCGTGTAATTATCTAGGAATGTAATTTTAAAACTGTTGGATGTTGTATCAGTATTGATTGCAGTCAACGCACTTTCCAGTGTTCCATACGCATGTCTTACAGTACCTGCTGAAGGCGTCTGGTTGGTTCCTCCCTGCACCAGAACCGACCACTTTCCATTCGTTCCTGCATCACCTACACGCTGTACTACTGTCATATCCTGTGTCAGGGCAATCAAGCTTGCTATCGACATATTCGCCTGTGTACTCAACAATGAAATTCCATCATCGGCTGCTGTCATCTGTACTTCGCTAATCTTATCGGCTGGAATGACATCTCCCATCTTAATCTCAGTCCCATCTGGATAGGACAACATAATACCTGCCGTCTTTGCTACTTGCCAGCCAATCAGTGGATTTGTGTTCTCCGCATCTGCATCCTCTTCCAACTGTACATCATCTGAAAGTGAAACCTCCGGTGCCTGAAGCCCTTCTCCTGTCACAGCCATCTGTGTGTAGCTGTCATATTCTTCTTCCGATACAGCAGATGCTGTCAGCTCCTGCGTATTACTTTCTATCCCTTTCTCTTTCTGCTGTTCAATCAGCTTTTGTGTTGTCTCATCTCCAAGTGCCTGTTCAATTACTGCACTTTTTGCTTCTTCCTGTGCTTCTCCTTCGGTATAGCTTTCCGGTGCATCTACCTGTAAATTCTGTGATTTCGGAAGATAATAGTTGACTGTTACGGGTACAACAGCATCTGCGATATTTACCGTCTCTTCCGCAGCCTCACCTGTTGTCTCTACTTCTGGTGACTGTTCTGCGTCGGCTGTATCTTCTGTCTGTTGTTCTCCCGACTGTATCGGTTCCGATGATTCGACGGTTGCATCTTCTGATACCTTATCTTCTGTCTGTTGTTCTTCCGATTGTATCGGTTCCGACGGTTCGGAGATTGCATCTTCCGACATTGGCAGTACTGTCTCTGCTCCATCCACCACAGTTTTCTCTTCTGTATTACTTTTCTGACTGTAATTCGTATCTGCGGCGAATACAGCCGGCATGATTTGGGAATGAATGAGCACAATTGCTAACAATAATGCTAAAACTCTTCGTAAGATAACACTCCTTCTTTTCTTCTGTCCTTTCTTCATAAGCTCTGCCCCTCACTTTTTCTCATGTTTCTTTAATATTCTGAATTCAAATAAAAAAAACCAAATTTTACAAACAACTGTCTCTTCAATGATGTTCATAAAATCCGGTTTTGCCTACTGAAAGTAACAATCCTACTTATATTAATTTATTAATTTGTTTTTCCATGTTATAATTTCTTGTCAATTTTTTATAACAACATCATACCCCCCCCCGTATTTTTTGTCAATACCTTATAAATAAGTTTTTTCACAACCCCTCATGTGGAAAAAATAAGCCAAACAGCCAAACAGGGACGGAGTTTTCCGGCTTTTTTCTACAAAAAAAGCCGGAAAACTCCGTCCCTGTTTGGCTGTTTGGCTCAGGATGATAGTTGTCTTTCCGATTTGTCTTGCTCCAATAATACAAAGTGCTTTCTTTTCCTCCTGTTTTTTCCACGAAATTAATTTATCTGAGATTTTCCTTTGTAACATTTTTCCGTGGTTATTCAATGTATTTTGTAACATTTTTCCGGGAAGAGGGGAAAGTTAGGGCAGGGGTTGCCAGTTGGGGACGGAGTTTGTGGCTTTTTCGCCTTGCGAAAAAGCCACAAACTCCGTCCCCAACTGGCAACCCCTGCCCTAACTGGCACCCCAACTGGTTCACTTCAACACTTCGGTTATTATTTTTTTCATTTTTTCTGCATCTATCGGCTTTGTGATATGCTCATTCATACCGATAACAATCGCTTTTCTTCTATCTTCTTCAAAGGCATTCGCTGTCATAGCTATGATTGGAATCTCTGCCTTTTCTTTATCTGACATCTTCCGGATGATCTCGGTTGCTTTATATCCATCCATATTAGGCATCTGAATATCCATCAGGATCAGGTCATAGGTTCCTGCCGGCATCTGTTTCACCTTGCTGACACACTGGACTCCGTCATTGACCCAGTCAATCTGCAGTCCCATTTCTTCAAGAATCGTGCTTGCAATTTCAGCATTTAGCTCATTATCTTCTGCCATCAGAATATGTTTGCCCTGCAATATATTTTCTGTTTCGTCGGATTCTACTCCTTCATCTGTTTGTCGGTAATATTGCTCGTCTGCTTTTCTGTGCATAAGATGAACGATAAATGTTGTTCCTTTCGCTAATTCGCTCTGCACTTCAATCGTACCGTCCATTAAATCGACAAAATCTTTGACGATTACCATGCCAAGGCCGGTTCCGGCTACCTTGCTTGTAGTCGTATTGCGTTCTCGTGAAAAGGAATCAAACAAAGTTGGAAGAAAGTCTTTACTCATTCCGATACCGTTATCACGGATTTCTGTCCGAAACGCTACAAAACCTTCCCTTTCACACGGAATCTCTTGAAGTTTTATCTCGATGCTCCCACCGGATGGTGTATATTTGACTGCATTGCTGATAAGATTCACAAAAATCTGTTTTATTTTTGTAATATCACACATAACGTGTGAATGTTGAACACAAACCTCAGATTTGAGATTGATCTTCTTCTCCTTTGTCTGTGGCTCAAATACACCCACTACTTCTTCGAACAGTTGGTCAACCTGGGCGTAGGACTCATTTAAGTACATCTTCCCGCTCTCTATTCTCGCAAGGTCGAGTACATTATTGATAATGTCCAGAAGCAGTTTTCCGGCCCGCTCAATCTTTTGCTGATAATCCAGTAATTTAGGATCTGTCAGCTGTTTCTTCATCAAATGATTATATCCAAGCAGTGCATTCATCGGGGTACGAATATCGTGTGACATATTATATAGAAATGTTGATTTCGCACTGTTTGCCTGCTCTGCCTGCTGCTGTGCATTCTTCGCTTTTTCTTCTGCGATCCTCGCTTTTCTCAACAGTCCCAGAATAATCACCAGCACTACTATAAATACTGTTAAAATGACAAGGCTGAATATCAGGAAATTATCCTTTATAAATTCTTTTGCTGTAACCTTCCGCAAAGAATCTTCATATGCTGATTCTGCACTGCTCAGCTTCGAAGTCTCCATTGTTTTTAATGTCTTATTCAAAATAGATAACAGCGTTATATTTCCTTTGCTTACTGCAAATGATGAGTTCATAGCTCTTGTCAAAAATACTCCATGAATATTCTTGTCATCTACATACTGCATCAACACTCCTATTCTGATTGGAAAACAGTCTGCTTCTCCATTTCTCACTTTACTTTCAGCATCCTCTGCAGAATTACATTCTACAATCTTCCAATCCGGATAGTTATAAGAAATATACCATTTATACTGAAGATCTTCTTTGGAAATTGCGACACGATTTTCTGCATTTTCATCAAAATGGCTCTGCTTAGTAAGTACCGCCAATGGTGTTGATAATACGGTGTCAGACAGCGATATTCCGTTTTGCTCGGCCATATACGGATTCTGACCTGCATGAAAAATCATATCTATCTTGCCTTCCTGCAATGCCTCTATCTGATTTTCTTCCAGGTCAAATCCTATCAAACGAAATTTTATCTTATCTCCACCAAAACAATCACTTGCATCCTGAACGTAATCATTGATCACCCCTAGCAATTCGCCATTCTCTCTGTCGTATGTACTAAATCCGGTATCATCCTTCAAAAATCCAAGTCGAATCTCTCCATGTTCTTTCAGCCACTCTTTTTCTTTTTCCGTAAGAAATACAACTGTTTCTGTTGCAATATATTGTTTGTAAAGCTCGTCATTGTAAAATGGTTTGTCATATTCCATGGAACGCATGGCAGCATCCAGTGCTTCTTTTAAATCGGGACGCGCCTTACTGATTCCGAAATAAATGTCTGAACTGCCTGTTATAACAACTGGCGATAATCCTCGTTCGATCCAGATGGAATTTTCTGTAGATATAATTCCATCGATTTCATCATTGTCAAACAACTCTTTTGTCTCTTCAACAGTATCAACCAATACATGCTCTGTCGTTATATTGTGCTCTTTTTCCCACTCGCAAAACTGCTCCGTCTGCACGCTGTTTTCTATCATAGCAATGCGTTTCCCATTCAAGTTCGACAAATTTGTCAGAGAGATATCTGCATTTGTAATATCGACATATAAATAATACTTTTCCTCTCCCATAGGACGATCTGAGAAAAGAATCGTTTCCGCACGTTCATCTGTGTAGGACACATTTGCCATTATATCTATGTCACCTCTCTGCAACATATCCATCAATTCTGTCCAATCACCGGTTACATACTCGTAATTCCAACCTGTATACGTCGAAACAGTCTGTTCATATTCATAAGCATATCCGCTTCGTTCCCCATTCGCTCTTGTAATCTGATAAGCACACTCGTACCATCCTACCCGGATTGCTTCTTTTTCTGATTGTTCTGCTGCTTTTGCAGGAATCGGAAATAGCGCAGCAAATAATATCAAACAGACTATAAAACAGACTGTTCTTCTTAAAGCTGTTGCAATGCTATGTATATTACTGCTCACGGAATACAACGTTTCCAGTCTCTGCATCCATGCTCTCTACAATTGCCAGAGACTCCAACTGGAATCCAAGATTACGGATGATTCTTCCACCTGACTGGAAGCCTTTCTCAATTGCGATTCCGATTCCTTCTACTGTTGCTCCTGCAGACTGTACGATCTGGATCAATCCCTGCAATGCACATCCGTTAGCCAGGAAATCATCGATAATCAGCACATGGTCTTCCGGATTTAAGAACTTCTGTGCTACGATCACATTATTCTGACATTTGTGTGTAAATGATTCTACCTGCGCAACATACATCTCGCCTTCTAAATTGATGCTTTTTGATTTCTTCGCAAATACAACCGGCACATGGAAATGCTGGGCTACAACACAGGCGATACCGATTCCTGATGCCTCGATCGTAAGAATTTTATTGATTGGTTTTCCCTCAAAACGTTTCTTAAATTCTGCCCCCATTTGATCGAACAGTTCGATGTCCATCTGATGATTCAAAAAGCTGTCAACTTTGAGTACATTCCCTTCTTTTACAATTCCATCTTTTAAAATTCTTTCTTCTAAAAAATTCATCTTGTGCTTCCTCTCATATCGTTAATCTTTTTTGCATGACTCTGAGTATCGACATATTCCCCCACTCTTAGTCATAAATTCTTGTTCTCAAGTATAGCACAACTTTCCCTTTAACAAAAGTGGAAATTATACAAAAAAAGAACCCTTGAAGGTTCTGAACATACATTTATAAAATTGCAATAAAAAAAGCGGGTGATGGGAATCGAACCCACGTATCCAGCTTGGAAGGCTGGTGTTCTACCATTGAACTACACCCGCGTATCATATGAAGTTGAAGCGGGTGATGGGAATCGAACCCACGTATCCAGCTTGGAAGGCTGGTGTTCTACCATTGAACTACACCCGCGTCATCTCTGACACGAATAGTATCTTATCATATGTTTTTTAATAATGCAAGCACTTTTTACATTTTTTTTGCAATATCTGTACAAGCCTTCATTGCTTCAATCACAGCAGAACGTAATCCTTTTTCTTCCAGTACGCGTACAGCCTCGATTGTTGTTCCGCCCGGTGAGCATACCATGTCTTTTAATTCTCCCGGATGTTTTCCTGTCTCAAGCACCATCTTTGCACTTCCAAGCACCGCCTGTGCCGCAAATTGATATGCCTGTGCTCTCGGCATACCGTCTGCAACTGCTGCGTCAGCCATCGCTTCGATAAACATAAATACATATGCCGGTGAGCTTCCACTTACGGACACAACTACATCCATCAAATGTTCACTGACCACTTCTACTTTACCAAATGCGGATAAAATCTTTTTTGCGCCTTCGAGTTCTTCATCTGTGACAAATTCGTTTCGGCAGGCAGCTGTCATTCCTTCGCCTACCATAGCCGGTGTATTTGGCATTGTACGGACAAGCTTTACATCCTTGCCAAACTGTTTTGCCAGCCATTCAAGAGTTTTTCCCGGTGCGATCGTAATGACAATCTGCTCCGGTTTTACAACATCTTTAATCTCTGCGATCACAGACTCATAAAATTGAGGTTTTACGGACAAGATGATTGTCTCTGCCTTCTCTACAACCTCTTTGTTGTCTGCTGTCACATGAATACCATACAATGTTTTAACTTTTTCACGCCCTGCTTCCAACAAATCCGCTCCTATAATCTCTTCCGGTTTAAATAACCCGCTCTTAATCACGCCACCCATAATGGCTCCTGCCATATTTCCTGTTCCAATAAATCCTAATTTCATGATGCTGCCTCCTTGTCTTGTGATTTATTTTTTCACTATTATAATACCTTTTTCACTTTCTGCCAACATTCTAATAACCTTTCCAGTGAATACGCTGCATTTGCAGGACTTGTAGAAGGCAGACCAATAATCTCCCGTCCTGTTTTTTTCTGACTGTATTTTTCATACAGTTTCTTTGCCGTCCCGCCATTTGCATAAATGTTTTGGATTTTAGAATTTGCGACCACTCTTTCAATGTCAGCCGGAACAACATTTTTTATACTGCTGTCACTTGAACCAATAATATCACAGCTCTCAATGACATCCCATATCGCGATGCCGTGCTCCAGCAATAATTTTTTCTTTTCTTCAATGGTCTGTGGCACTTCGCTTTCTGTCAGTCCTGCGATTACTTTCCAGAAACGGTTCTGCGGATGCCCGTAATAGAACCGATTTTCTCTCGATTTGACCGACGGAAATGTTCCTAATATCAGTACTTTTGAGTTTTCATCAAAAACCGGTTCGAAATCGTGTGATACGTGTGTATATGTCTGCTCTTTCTTCATTTTCTTTGCACTTCACTTCCTTATATTAATGGTTTTATTCTTTTAAGCCAAATGCTACGCGTTCTGTCTCATTTCCACAACGCATTGTAATCTTGATTTTATCTAAATATTCTATCCATATTTTAGCGGTTTTTCTTGATATTTCCAAGTTATCACGCATTTCTGAATAGGTGAGTATTTTGTGTTCTCTGAAATGTTGTTCCACCTTTTCGATTACGACTTGCAGCTTTCCTTCTGTAACGTAATAAGAATCTGCTATTTCAATCAGCTTTCCTTCTTTTTTTAATACTTTGAAAATGTCTTCGAAACATTCTTCATCGACTTTCGGCGGGCATAGTTCTTTATATAGAAGTAATTGATATCCTGCTTCCTCCAGAGTTTTTAATATATGAGCTTCGATTTGTTGAAATTTTTTATCGTGTTGGATTTCAAAATTGCACAGACAAATGATGTCTTCGTTTCTTTTAATCCTTGAATCTGTTTGTTTGTCTGATTCTGATGTAAGGTCTGTCTGGGATTGCCCGAAGGATTCTAAATAAGATAAATAAGCTTCGAACGTTTTGTTCTCCCATCCTGAAAATAATTCTTTCTGCAGCTCTTTTTTTGTGGCTCCATATCTGTATGGATGTCTCTGATGGTATCTTTGAAGCCATTCTTTCATTTGCTCCCACATATTATTTTCAGATTCTTGCGACCAATAGTATGTGCATTTCTTATAAATAAATGACACGATTTGTTGCTTTTTCATATATCTATACAGCATATTGCTTATTTCTTCTTCATTTATTTCAACCAACGGCTTTATTTGCTCTATTGTAACCGGTTTTTTCTTCTGGCTTCGTAGCCATTTGAGCAAAATATTGCTTTCTTTGTTTTCTTCTTTTTGTTTTAATTCTTCAACTACCGCCGGATTTGTTCTTTTATGTTTTTTTGCTGCTGCATCAAGAACGATTCCTCCACCAATTGTTTCTAGCGGAGAATAGAATCGAAGTACAAATGAATCTCGTTTTTTCACTGCGATTTTTTCTTCCAGTACAAGTTGAGCGTATCCGCTTTCCCCCGGAGTCAATTCATTTTTCCCAAATAAAATGACACGGCACAGAACTTGTCCTGCCCCGATGTGCAAATGTAATCTGCTCTGATGTTTTAGTATTCTTCCGGTATGAGCTGACATTGTAATTTTCACATCCAGCCTCTCTGACGGATTCAGAGAATGAATGGCTGCCGCTACATTTCCTCGTTTGAGTTCTTCTTTTTTGATTCCCGGTAACAGAAGGGCTGCGCGTTGTCCTGCCGTTGCTTTCTCTACATTTTGCCCGTGAACCTGTATGCTTCTGATACGTGTTTCTGTTTTCTTCGGATATAGCATGATTTTATCGTCCGGTTGCACCTCGCCTTCCAAAATGGTTCCGGCAATCACTGTTCCTCGTCCGGACAGGGACAATATTCTGTCAATCGGCATACGAAATGCTCCTGATGTATCTCGTAAATTATGGGTATGCAATACATTTTCGACAATTATTGTCTTCAGGTTTTCAATGCCTTCTCCTGTCTTGGAGGATACACACACTTCCGGCCACGCTGCGAATCTGTCATCTCCCAGCATTTTGATTTCTTCCCTGATTTCTTCAATCATCAGCTCTTTCCATTCCTCATCCACCAAATCCGATTTTGTAAAAACAAGGATGCCATTTTCTATATGTAGCTGTGACAAGATTTCCATATGCTCAATCGTCTGTGGTTTGATTCCTTCATCCAAAGCAATGACCAATAAAACTAAATCCATGCCGTAAACTCCCGATAACATATTCGGAAGGAATTTTTCATGTCCGGGTACGTCTACAATTCCGGCGCGGTCACCATTTGGCAGATCAAACCATGTAAATCCAAGATCGATCGTGATACCACGCTCCTTTTCTTCCTTATTCGTATCCGTATCTCTTCCGGTCAGTGCACGAATCAACGCAGTCTTGCCATGATCTATATGCCCGGCTGTACCAATGATAATATGCTCCATTTCTTCCCTCCTTCTTGTTCATTATAGCATAGCAAGAGCCAATGGGGACGGGGTTTAGTGGCTTTTTCGCTTTGCGAAAAAAGCCACTAAACCCCGTCCCCATTGGTCAGCTCATTTTATTTATTTGCTAAATACTGCCTCATTCCACATCAATTCATTTTTGAACTGGCGGATGTTTGTATCTTTATCAATGTATACAGCTTCGATTCCCATTTCTGCTGCCCAGTCACCCATCTGTTCTGCTGTTAAGTCGTATGTAAATGCTGTATGATGAGCACCGCCTGCAAGGATCCATGCTTCTGCTCCTGTACGAAGATCTGGCTGTGGTGTCCAGAATGCTGTTGCTACCGGAAGTTTTGGCATTGGTTTTTCTGTCTTCTTACAATCTACGTTGTTGATGATCAGACGGAATCTGTCTCCAAGGTCAATCAGTGATGTTGCGATTGCCGGTCCTTCTTTTGCTGTAAATACAAGACGAGTTGGATCTTCACGATTTCCCATAGACAATGGCTGACACTTGATACTGATCGGACCATCTGCGATTGTCGGGCAAACCTCAAGCATATGTGCCTGAAGGATTCCTTCTTTTCCAGGAACGAGATTGTATGTGTAATCTTCCATAAATGAAGTTCCTTTTGCATCTTTCATTCCCTGTGTCATAATCTTCATAACACGGACCATAGCTGCTGTTTTCCAGTCGCCTTCTCCACCGAATCCGTATCCTTTTTCCATCAATCTCTGGATAGCAAGTCCCGGCAGCTGCTGTAATGAACCAAGATCACCGAAATGTGTTACAATTGCCTGATAGTTCTGTTCTTCTAAGAATTTTTCAAATCCAAGCTCAATCTGTGCCTGAACTGCTACATGTTTACGGAATTCTGCTTCATCTCTTCCTTCCAGAAGAATCTGATATTTGCTGTAATATTCTTCTACAAGTGCTTCTACATCACCTGGTTTTACATCCTGTACAACAGCTGCGATCTCATTTACCGGATAAGCATCTACTTCCCATCCAAATTTAATCTGTGCCTCTACTTTATCGCCCTCTGTTACAGCAACATTTCTCATATTGTCGGCAATACGCATAACACGGACATGGCTACTTTCAATCACGCCGACTGCTGTACGCATCCAAGAACCGATTCTTTCCTGTGTATCCTTATCCTGCCAATATCCCATTACAACCTTGCGGCTCTTGTTCAGACGTGTGAAAATGTGTCCGAACTCACGGTCTCCGTGTGCTGCCTGATTTTCATTCATGAAATCCATATCGATTGTATCGTATGGAATCTCGCGATTAAACTGTGTATGGAAATGAAGCAGTGGTTTTCTCAGTTCTTTCAATCCAAGAATCCATGATTTTGCCGGTGAAAATGTATGACACCATACGATAACACCTGCACAGTTTTCATCTGTATTTGCTTCACTAAATGTCTTTCTGATCACTTCATTTGTAATCAGTGTTGGTTTCCATACAACTTCATACGGAAGTAATCCTGATTCATTTAACGCATTTACGATAATCTGTGAATGCTCTGCTACATGTGCCAGACATTCATCTCCATATAAATCCTGTGAGCCTGTGCAAAACCAAAATTTGTAATCTTTACATCCTAACATAATTTGTTCTCTCCTTTTCAAATCTTATTTTTCGCTCATTTTTTGCAAACTAACACTTTTCTTGCAATTCATTAGTCTGCTTCTTTAACTCTAATTTTAGTATAGCTTTTCAGATGCGAAATAGAAAGAAAAATCTTATCTAATTATGGACATTTATTACTCTATTTTGTAAAATATAAGAAAATGCTTTTCTTTGAAATTCAAATTGAACGCACGTGGAAAAAATTTGTAATTAGCTTGCCATTTATAGAAGTGAATTTTTTCTCAGCGGAAATAAATTTGTATAGAAAGGATGGTTTCCATGCTTGCTAATTTTGAAAAACGAAACTATAACGGAAAAGAGCGTGTCTGGACAGGCCGCTATCGCAACCTGCAGAATCTGCCGCACTGGCATCTTGAAAGTGAACTGATCTATGTAGAATCCGGTGAGATTATTGTCTCTGACAATCATGAAAAATATCCCCTTGCCACAGGAGATGCAATTTTTCTTCAAGGCGGAGATATCCACTACATCAAAAGTTCTCCCGACAGTATTGTCGCAATCATACTTTTTGATTCCTCTCTCTTAAGTGGAATCTTAAAAGAACACCGTCTTGCAGGAGCAAAGTTAGAACACTCCTATCCAATTAAAGAATATTTCGAAAAAATGCAGATAGAATTAAAATCGCAGAAAATGTTCTACGATTTAAAGCTCCGCTCATTGATTACAGATCTTATGATTGAAATATTCCGCAAAGAAGAACTTGCTGCTCAGATTCAGCCTGAGAAACATTCTTCCATTGACAATTATAAAAATCTTCTTTCCGAGATTGAAACCAAATATGATTACATCACATTTTCTGACGCCGCAGATTTTATGAAATTATCAGAACCATATTTTTCAAAATTTTTCCGCAAAGTATCCGGGATGACATTTTCACAATATCTCAACGCCGTCCGGCTGGAACATGCCATAGAGTTATTGAAAAATAATACCGAACATCTAGCAATTACTGAAATTGCTGCCAAGTGCGGTTTCGATACCATCCGGCACTTCAATCGTGTGTTTAAAGATATCACAGGTATGTCGCCCAGACAAATGCCGTCGGATTATGTGTTAGATGTACGGCCAATCCGCACTATCTCCGATGCATTCAATCCGACATTACAGAATTCAGAATTGCTGTGATGAGACCAGGGGAGGCCAATGGGGACGGGGATTGTGACCATTGGGGACGGAGTTTTCCGGCTTTTTTGTTAGCAAAAAAGCCGGAAAACTCCGTCCCCGAATGGTCTAATCCCCGTCCCCGTTCCATTGGTCTATTTCACAAGATATACATCTGCATTTGTCACTCCAAGTGCCAATGCATCTGCATGGTTATTCACATAAACATCAATACGGTTTTCTTTGATGGCTCCACCGCAGTCTTCTGCTGTGAATACATGTCCACCGATGATAACTTTTGTTCCATACGGAATTACATTTGGATCTACTGCAATTGTCTGACCTTCTACAACCGGAGTTCCTGTGGCTGTAATTCCTGTCTCTACGTCACAACAAATCTCACATGCACAATAATATGTGATCTTGAAATTACCAAGACACTGTCCATACATATCCTCTGTTGCATTGACTTCGCCGATTCCGGCACCTGCTACCGAATACTGATCATTTAAGATTCGTGTTGCCCACACTGCCTCTGTTGTATCTACATTTCCATAAATGATACCGTCATTTTCATTTGCAGCTTCAATTGTCTTTCCATTTCCCGCATACATTACAACATGGTGAATGTCTCCGTCTTTCGCATAGAAAATCAAGTCGCCCGGCTGTGCATCTTCTACTGCAATCTTTGTACCATACTGTGCCTGGTCTGCTGCTACTCGTGGAAGATCATAACCATACTGTTTATAAATCTGCTGTACAAATCCTGAGCAGTCCGCTCCATCTGTCAGGCTTGTGCCTCCCCATACGTATGGATTACCGACAAACTGTGAAGCAAATTCCAACATGGACTGTCTGATTTCTCCACTCGGAGTCCCTGCTTTTGTCGATGTGAGCGTATAATATAATGCATCATTTTCTTCCGGTTTCAGCTCCTCTTTTGCTGTTGTAAATTTCTCTTCTCCGGTTTCATTTACCTGTTTTGTAACTTCATCACCTGTGCTCAGATATTCACGCTTTACAAATCCTCGCACATCACCGGATTCGATATATGTCCACTCTGAATCCTGGTCTGCAAGAATATAGCAGAGGTTTCCTTGTGTCAGCGTTCCAACGAGCAGGGAATCCTCACTCTTCTCCTCGCGGATATTTAGCTTGTCTACATTTACCAATGCATATTCTTTCTTTACTACTGTCTGATTCACTGTAGCTCTCAAATATGTAAATGCCTGATTTTCGGAAGGGTCAACTAAAGCAGTCGCTGTCTTTGCAGTTCCCTCAATTCCTTTATATTCTGTCTTCTGTGCCTCTGCTTTTTTCTTCGCTTGTTTCTGATAAACAGATAACAATTTCTGTGCTGCATCTCCTGTATATACTTCCGATGCTCTGACAAAACCACGCACATTACCAGACTCTACATACAGCCATCCATTCTCTTCCTCTTTGAGAACATACAACAGACCATCCTGTGTAATCTGTCCTACAGCTCGGACACCTTCTGTCAACTGCTGCTGTGCAACCTGTTTGTCAAATGTCTTTTCTGTCTTTGCTGTTGCTTTTTTTTCTGCTGTTTTGCTTAATATCTTTGAACGCTTCGCTACATTTTTTAAATCTGCTGCTTTCTCTTCCTTTGATACTTCACTTGCTTTGATATCTTTTTCTGAACTTGGAATAGACTCTCGAACATACAAATCTGTCTTTGCAAATGCATACTTTCTTGCAACTGTCCAGAAACGGAAATCTTCCACTACCTGTGGCAGCTTCACAATCTTCTGACTGGCAATCAAAGCTTGGTTGCTTCCTGCAGAGGTTGTCTCTGTACCCGGGTTCTCTGCTTCCTTTGTTTCAGTCGGAGCTGCTGCCGGCTGTTCTTCTTTCTTATCTGTCTCTGCTGTTTGGTCATCCTTGGAATCTTCCGTCTTATTCGCACTATCCGGATTCTCTGGTTTTGCTGGATTCTCCGGTGTTCCTGGATTCTCCGGTGTTCCTGGATTTTCCGGTGTACTTGGGTTCTCCGGTGTTCCTGGATTTTCCGGTGTACTTGGGTTCTCCGGTGTTTCTGGGTTCTCTGGTGTTCCTGGATTCTCCGGTGTTGCCGGATTTTCCGGAGTCACTGTCGTCTCTGCTACACGCTCACCAGTCTCTGGATTAACCTTCTGTCCTGTTGCTGCATCAAGCAGATACTGGCTTGCCTCATCCAGATAAACTTCTCCATTCTGAACCATCTGAAGAACACTGTCCGATACATTAACAAGATTCTCAGATCCATCCACCGCTTTTGCCTGCATTCCCGCTGCTGTCTGTGTTACTGCTACATTGCCATCCTCTGCAAATGCAGCTACTGGGGCACTCATAGCCAAACCTACTGACAAAAGTCCTGCAAGTGTTTTAGTTCCTATGATTTTTGCTACTTTTATATTTCTAAACTTCAAATTTGACTCCTTTCCTACAGTTTCTTGCTTCGTCCTTATGGTTTCTTTCTTATATTATGAAGAAACTATAGCATAATAATTATACTCCTTTTTCTTTCGATTTTCAATTTTCTCCTGAGTATCCTTGTCTTAAAATTTTATTAATTTTCGCAGCAGAAGGTCAAAAGGGGACGGAGTTTTCTGGCTTTTTTCTACGAAAAAAAGCCAGAAAACTCCGTCCCCAATGATTTAATCGCCTCGATATATGCCTTCGCATAACGACTCAATAACATATTTTTTCGTCTCACCATCCCAATTCGCATCTTGCAATTCATCTCAAGCGGTCTGGCAATGATATTTTCTCCATTTAATTTTTGATCAAGCACACCGGAACTTACCGTAAATCCATTCAATCCGATAGCAAGATTAAACAGTGTTGCCCTGTCTCGCACTTGAATATTCTTCGGAAAATCTAAAACACTTAAAAACTCTTCCGAAAAATAAAATGAATTGCGCTCACCTTGTTCAAAAACAAGATATGGATATGGCCTCAAATCTTCTATTGTTAAGCTCTCCTTTTTTGCCAACGGATGCTCTTTACTTATGAAAACATGCGGATTGGCAACGAATAATTCTTCAAAGATCAATTCATTTTTCTTTAAAAGTTTTAAAAGCACATCTTCATTATGTTCTGATAAATACAGAATCCCCAGTTCGCTTTTTCCTTGTGCAACATCGTCTATAATCTCACCCGTCTGAGTCTCCCGCAAGATAAAGCTGTATTTTTCAACATTATACTGATTGATCACATCTACAAATGCATTTACCGCAAATGAATAGTGCTGGCAGGATACAGAAAATTTCGGCACTCTTTTTTCTTCATTTCCAAAATGTTCTTTCATGATGTCTGCCTGTTCCAAAAGCATGCGGGCATAGGATAATAATTCTTCCCCTTCGCGTGTCACAACCACACCCTTATTGGAGCGTACAAATGCTGTCACACCCATTTCCTTTTCCAGATTATGAATAGCATTGCTTAAACTCGGCTGTGAAATAAATAATTGTTCTGCTGCTTCTGTGATATTTCCACATTCAGCGACTGTCACAAGATATGTTAATTGTTGTAAAGTCATGCGTCACTTCCTCTTTTCTTTCCTGACAGATAAAATAAATGTTATACAGAGTATATCTCCCATACAGCTTTGCTGTCAATTCTAGACTAATGGGGACGGGGTTTTAGTCTTCTACGCCAGATTTCCCGGACCAAATCCTTGTGGCATCAACTCACGCAAGGTATAAACATCATAATGTTCTTTGTCCAATGCAAGTATCACCTGAAATGTATCCGGATTACAGAATTCCATCATGACTTGTCTGCATACTCCGCAGGGAGCTGCATATTCTGTCAGAATTCCTTCCTTTCCACCAACAATACAGATTGCATCAAATTCGTGCACCCCCTCACTGACTGCCTTGAAAAATGCGGTGCGTTCCGCACAGTTCGTTGGTGTGAATGCTGCGTTTTCAATATTGCATCCAGTATACACCGTTCCATTTTTTGCCAACAATGCTGCCCCAACTTTAAAATTGGAATACGGCGCATAAGAAAATTTTAGTTGCTCGATTGCAGTGTCGATTAACTTCTCAATAACTTGTTTCTCCATTTGTTTTTCCTCCAGATAAAATAATGCTATACAAAGTATATCTCGAAGGCCAATAGGGACGGAGTTAGTGGCTTTTTGTCTGTGCAAAAAAGCCACTAACTCCGTCCCTAAATGGCTCCCCGTCCCTAAATGGCTCCCGCCAACTGCCAAAACGCTACCGCACTCGCCGCTGCCACATTCAACGAATCGACTCCATGCGTCATCGGAATCTTCACGGTATAATCACAATCGGCAATGGTCTCGGTTGCCAGACCGTCGCCTTCCGTTCCGAGTATGATTGCCAGCTTTTCTTCCTGCATCAGTTTCTCATCATCGATTCGGACAGAATTATCACTAAGTGCAAGAGCGGCTGTCTTGAATCCCATCTTGTGGAGAATATCAATTCCTTCTTCCGGCCAGGAACAAGAGTTATTCACAAATGTCCATGGAATTTGAAAAGTTGTCCCCATACTAACACGAATTGCCCTCCTGTAAAGTGGATTACTGCATCCGGACGTAAGCAAGATTGCATCAATATTCATCGCCGCCGCAGAACGGAAGATTGCACCGACATTCGTCGGGTTCATCACATTTTCTAAAATAGCAATCCGTCGTGCATTCTTACAGATGTCTTCTACTTTCGGCAAATCTCTGCGATGCATTGCGCACAACATTCCTCTTGTAAGCTGAAATCCTGTAAGCTGCGTTAACACTTCAGATTCTGCTGTATAAATCAGAATTTCATTCAACTGTTCTTCACTCAGTCTTTCTATGATACATTTCGCTTCCCCTGCAATCTGTTTTTTCTCAACCAACGCAGAAATCGGAACATACCCTGCGTCCAGTGCCCGTTCAATTACCTTTGGACTTTCTGCAATAAAAATTCCTTCTTCTGGTTTATCACGATTCAAAAGCTGTGCCTCTGTCTTTCTTGCATAAATATCTAACTCCGGTGCTTCAAACTCTGTAATCTCAATAATATTTACCATCTAATTTTCTCCCCGATGATTCAAGTGTAATACTTTTCTGACCTGATATTTCATCTCTGCCAGATATTCCCGAAACATATTGTTCGGCATGTAAAATGCAGACGAATCTGCCGCTATTCCATATATATTTTCTATTTTTTGATTTTTTGCAATTTGCAATGCCCGATATACATGAAAATTATTTGTCACAAGTCCGATTGTCGCCTTCTTTTTAATATATTTCATGCTGTTGGCAATGTTTTGCTCTGTAGTCTTCGACTTATCTTCCTTGATAATCCTATCTGATGACATGCCCTGCTCGATCAGATACTTTGCCATACCTTCTGCTTCTGAGTACGGCTCATTATATCCTTGTCCACCGGATACAATACAAATCGTCTTCGGATTTTCATTCATATATTCCAAAGCCTTGTCCAAACGGTATTTGAGCACAATGCTTGGACCACTTTCTTTTACCTGTGCACCAAGTACAATAATATAATCCAGGTTTTCTTTTTCTTCTGTCGCTAAGCTACTGATAATACATCCTTCTACAATAATAAATGATGTCATCCCCAGTGCAAAAATAAGCAGTATCCCCCCACGTGCAACCATTGGAATCTTGTCCCATATTCCACAGTAAATTCCGATTCCCATCATAAGAAAAACGAGCGCCATCCCAAACCAGACAAGGAAAAATTTTGTTCCGGACCGGGTTGCCTGTATCATAATTCCATACAGAAAGCACAGTATTCCAAATACTCCTAATATTCCTGCTATTATACTTTTTATCATGTTTTTTCCCTTTATTTTAAGCTTTTGCCCCAAGTATCACCTGAATCAGGTTTTTATCCAGCATTATCGTCCGATTCCATGGATTTAAAATAATACCTTGGATTTTCTCTACTTGAAGCACTGTTTCAAACAATTTGTCTATATCTGTTAAAAATGTAGACTTCACACTGTCTCCACCTTTTAATTCTTCTTCAAAACTTGTAAATGCCGTCCACCAGCTCTGTCCGTCCGATGTCTGAACCGCCTGGATTTGAATTTGTTCCAGCCCCTTCGGTGGCTCTACCGCCAGAATCACCTGTCCTTTTTCTTTCATTCGTCTGCGGATTACGGTCAATGTATGTGCCAGCATTTCCTGCGTACTTTCTTTTTGCAATCCTAAAATTGCTTCCTCAATTTTCTCATTTCCCTGTAATCCCTCATCTACCTTTGAATTATCCTGCTTTGTCATATTACTTCCTTTCTCTTTCTATTTCTATTCATTGTGCTTAACAAAAAGCTTATCGTATTCTCTATCATTTTGTATTTTATATCATTTTGCCTGTGCTTCCCGCATCATTCTCTCTCGTCCTTTTGCATGTACCTGTTTTCGTACAAAATAAAAGCATATTACCTGCATTACGATTGTAAGTAACCAGGATGCCGGATAAGAAATAAATAAAAATTCCAGTGATCTATGTTGTGGGAACAGCATAAATATCCACACAATTCTCGTTCCGACTGTACCGATAATAGATAGGATCATCGGCACACCTGAACGCCCCATTCCTCGCAGCGCTCCCGGAAACAAATCCATAATTCCACACAAAAAGTAAGTAACTGTTGTCATTGATAAAATTTCCAGACCACACTGGATTACTTTCGGATCTTCCGTATAAACCTTCAATATTTCTGTTCCAAATGCATAAGAACCACAACCGAGGATTCCTGATATAACAACTGATAAAATCAAACAATTTATCAGCACCCGATCCATACGTTTATATTTTCCAACACCATAGTTCTGGCTTGTAAAGCTCATACATGCCTGTGTCACAGCATTAACGGAGACATATAAAAATCCCAGAATATTATTTGCCGCTGTATAACCGGCCATCGCTGTCGAGCCGAAGGAATTGACGGATGACTGTAACAATGCATTTGAAAAATTGATAACTGTACTCTGGATTCCGGCCGGAATTCCAACTTGAAAAATCTGTCTTAAATATACTTTCTGAATTCTTAATTTAGAAAATCTTAATTGATAGCAGCCTTCAGATTTATACAGACACCGAAGTACTAAAATACAGGATATTAACTGCGAAATGACTGTTCCGATTCCAACTCCGGCAACACCCATGTGGAAAATAATTACAAGGATCATATTTAATCCTGCATTTGCCACACCTGAAATAATCAAAAATATAAGCGGACGTTTTGTGTCTCCGACAGCTCTTAAAATGGCCGCACCATAGTTATATAACATAAAAAATGGCATTCCGCAAAAATAAATCCTCATATAAAGAGTAGATAACTCTATTACATCAGAAGGCGTTCCCATCAACTCCAATGCCAATTTTGCCAACACCAGTCCCACTACTGCCATTATAATTCCACTGATCAGTGCCAGTGTGATTGCTGTATGTACCGTTTCCGACATTTCTTTTTCCTTGCCGGAAGCATAAAATCTTGCTGCCAGTACATTTGCCCCAAGAGAGATTCCAATAAATAAATTGGTAAATATATTAATCAACGCTGTCGTTGAACCGACCGCAGCCAACGCCTGACTTCCACTAAATCGTCCGACAACAACAATATCTACCGCATTAAACATCAACTGCAAAATACCAGAAAGCATAAGTGGAAGTGAAAATGATATCAGCTTATCCATAATAGAACCATTACACATATCTATCTCGTATTTATTTTTCTTCACAGTTCTCTACCCCTTTTCTTTAAATTAAATTCCGTATTATATTATGGTACAAAAAAACAGTTAAAGCAAGTATGTGTGAAACATTGAATAAATTTGTAAAAAGAGATATTGCATCGCCTCTTGCTCTGCAATATCTCCTTTTTCTCACCCGATTCCACCAAGCAATGCTCCGGCTACCAACGCCAGAAATGCTAATGGAACCAGCACATATTTTCCGACCGGAACAAACCATCTTCCAATCTTCTTATCTCTGCCTTTGTTTACTGCCTGCAAAGCAAACTCTTCTCCTGCAATCCAGAAGAACATGATTGCTGACAGCATTGCACCAAGTGGACAAATATAAATTGAAACTGCATCCATCCACCCTGAAACGATTCCCTGAATAAGCAGTGCAACAGCGCATCCGATCACTGCGATCACACCAACTGCCGAGAATCTTTTTAATCCGAATTTTTCCTGCAATGTTGCTACCGGAGCTTCATACAGATTAACCAGCGAACTCATTCCGGCAAATAATACACAAAGATAGAAAATGATTCCTACAAGCTTACCGCCCGGCATTCCGTTAAATACGTTGATCAAATAGATAAACATAAGTCCCGGACCGCCTGAAGATAATTCAGCTCCGCCGACTGCCATCCCCGGAATAATCACAAATGCTGCGAGCAATGCTGCCATTGTGTCAAAAATCGCTACATTTCTTGCAGAACTCACCAAATCCTCTTCCTCACTTAAATAAGAACCATATATCACCGTTCCGTTTCCTGCGATTGAAAGCGAGAAGAATGCCTGTCCGAATGCATATATCCATAACTTAATATCTAACAGGCCTTTTGGCTCGATTGTAAATATATAACGATAACCGGCCTCTGCTCCCGGCAATGTGAAAATATAAATTCCAAGCCCTAAAAACATGATAAACAAAAATGGCATCATGACTTTATTCGCCCGCTCAATTCCTCCTGCGATTCCAAATGCCATGATAACGGCTGTCACGATCACTGCAATCACCAGCCACAAATTGTTGCCAAAGACTTTTGCTGTACTTCCGAACATTCCACCGATTATGTCCATGTCCTGTCCCATTGCTGCAACTTTACCGGTCAATGCCAGAAATGCATATTTAAAGATCCAGCCAACTACAACCGTATATCCAATCGCCAGTGCAAACGACCCAAGGACCGGCAAAACACCGATTATTTCTCCCGGCTTTCGCTTTCCTGTCCGCATCTGCGTACACGTTCCAAATGCTTTGATCGGTCCGCCTTTGGCTGCACGTCCCAATGCCATCTCTTCGATCACACCGGAAGAACTAATCAAAATTACAAATAAAATATATGGAATTAAAAATGTCATACCGCCCCAGTCAGATACCATATATGGAAATCTCCATATATTCCCCATACCGACTGCTGAACCAATACATGCTAAAACAAATCCTGTCTTACTTTTAAAACCATCCCTCTCATGACTTTTATGTTTCATCCTCTGTATCCCTTCTCACCTGATTTGTAAGCACATGTCTTATTTTTCAATATCAATTTTCTGATCAAATCCTGTAAGACTGAACACATCAAAGACTTCGTCAGACACATTTATAATTTTAAATCCGTCCTTATTCTGCATCTTTTTGTATGCGGCAATTACTTGCCGCAGACCTGCTGATGAAATGTATTCAAGCTTTGCGAAATCAAATACAAGACTTGTGATCTCGTCTGTAAGCTTTGAAAGTTCTTCTTCTAACTGTGGGGCTGTCTGTGTATCCAGCCATCCTACAATCTCCATTGTTGTTTTCGTCCCATCTGTTTTACTAATAATTTCCATGAATTTTTCTCCTTAAATTAATCAAAAAATGTAAGTCTGTCCAGTGCCTCAATCGCACTTTCAAGATATCTGTCATCTGTAATAGGCCATTTGTAACCTAATCTGTAAAGAATCTGTGATGTAAATCTATTGCCGTAATCCAGCGTATAGATTTCATTTTCATTGTGTGACGTGTATGCGATAAGACCTGAAACAGCATCAGAATCCTGTCCTGTTTTTGCAAATTCTTTTACTGCAGTCTCAAACTCCTCGTCTTTTACAATATCGATCTTAAATCCATGTTCACGCATTGCATAGATCAAATCTGACATAAAGATATGATGGCTGTTGCATGCATGGAATACGGTAAATCTTCTGTCCGTCTGTACCAGATTCAAAACTGCAAGTGCTGTAGAGTCGATCGGTGAAAATTCTGTCACTTCATGCATACTTCCTACCGGGAATTTTCCAACTGCTTTATAACCTCTCAGGCTTCGCAGGAAACCGTTTGTAATAAAGTTAATCTGGAATTCACCATCGGAATCTCTGCTCATAAGATTACCTACACGGATGATCTTTCCGTCAAGACCATCTGCAACCGCTTCAAGTACAGCTCTTTCTGCAATAAATTTTGTACGGATATATTCGTTTGTAATGTTCTGTCCGATGTATAAATCATTTTCACAGAAAACTCTCGACATCGGCGGTACGCCGTCTGATCCTTCACCACTGACTGAGACTGTTGATATCTGAATCAGTCTACGTGCATTATTTTTACATAAATCAATCAGATTTTCTACTCCTATTACATTTATTTTTTCAAGAACATCGCCTGCCGCAAAATGTTTTACACACGCTGCACAGTTAATTAATGTCTGGAATTTGTATTCTGCTAATCTGTCGACATCTTCTTTTGATGTAATATCTCCGTCCACACATACGATGCGCTTTTCAAACATTTCTTTGTACGGATTATCAAAATAATACATCAACATATTCATCATTCGTTTTTCCGGTGATTCATATGAGCCTTTGCGTACAAGACAATAAACCTTTCCGTCATAATGATCCAGATATGCCTTCAAAATATGTATTCCAAGGAATCCGGTCGCTCCTGTGATCATGATATCTCCGATTTTTTCTTTTGTCACAAGGTCAACATTTTCTTCGATATTTCCACTTATCACACTTTGTATTTTATTATAGCTGTAATTTGAAAATTCATTGCCTCCTGTAGTATCTTCCACTGCTTCATCATTTCCAAGCATTGCAGAAAGCTCATGCACTGTAGGATATTTGAAAATATCTGCATATACAATACCGATATTCTTTGACAGACACATGATTGCCACCTTTGATGCAGTAAGAGAAGAACCACCCAGATCAAAGAAATTATCCTCGATTCCTACTTTATCAATACCAAGTGCTTTCTCAAAAATACCGCAAAGCTCTGTCTGAACAGCTGTAACCGGTTCGACATAGCTATTTCTTTCTACACTCATCTCTGGTTCAGGAAGTGCCTTTTTGTCAATCTTGCCCCCCGGTGTTACAGGCATCTTATCAAGATGAACAAAGAAGGACGGCATCATATAATCCGGGATAAGCGGCTCTAAGAAGTTTTTCATTTCTTCATCGGAAATGCTTACGCCCATATAGTAAGCAACAATATATTTATTACCGCCTTTTTCAATTACTTTGGCAGCCGCATTTTGAACAGAATCATATTTCACTATCGCTCCCTCAATCTCGCCAAGCTCGATTCGATATCCTCTGATTTTTACCTGTGAATCGATTCGACCGATGTATTCTATGTTTCCGTCTCCTTTCATGCGGACCATATCTCCGGTTCTGTAAAGACGTTTATCTTCCTCGCAAATTGAGAATGGATTTTCAACAAACGCTGCGGCTGTTTTTTCTGGAAGATTATGGTAGCCTCTTGCAATCTGTCTTCCTGCATGACACAGCTCACCCGATGCGCCTACCGGAAGTCTGGTCAAATCTTTATCTACGATATAGCTTCGGATATTTGTCTGCGATTTTCCAATCGGTATATTTTCATACTGCTTATCAACGAAAAATTCTGTTGATGAAACCGTATTTTCTGTTGGTCCATATCCATTGACCATCTGATAAGTACGATTTCTATAATGTTTGAATTTCTCACCGCCAAGTGTTGCAAAGCGAAGTGCCGGAGCTTCTTCCAGTAATTCTGTCACCAGTTCTCCAATCTGCGTCGGAATCGTAAGGGTCGTAATATTTTCTTCTCTTACAAACTTCGCAACTGCAACCGCATCTTTTCTGATACCTTCCGGTAAAATGTACAGCATTGCCCCAACGGTAAGTGGAGCGAACAAATCCACAACCGATGCATCAAAGCAAAAGCTTGCAAACTCTGCAACTATAAAATCAGGTGTCATTTTCCTTGATGAAACAAGATATTCTATCAGATTTAATAAATTTCTATGCTCGATCATAACACCCTTTGGCTTTCCGGTTGAACCTGAGGTATAAATCATATACGCCAGATTTTCCGGCTTCGGAGGAGTAAGTTCTACTGAAAGCTCAAACTCTTTTGCCTCTTCTGCCACTTCATCAAGACTGATGATATTTTTATCATAAAATGCAACCAGATCACGATACTTGTTTACTACAAGCAAATTCTCTGCTCCTGAATCTGTCAGCATATATTCGATCCTGCTCTGCGGATACTCCGGATCCAGCGGAACATATGCACCACCGGCTTTCATAACCCCTAGATAAGCAACTGTAAATTCTTTTGTTCTTCCACACAAAATACCTGCAACTTTTTCTCTTCCAACTCCATTTTCTGTAAGCTTTTGTGCAACATAATCGGACATTCTATCGAGTTCTTTGTAAGTGAGCTCTCCAAATTCATCCTTCACCGCTGCCTTATCCGGATATTTTGTAACAGTCTCTTTAAACAGTTCAACAAATGTTTTTCCTGCATGCTCCAGAACATCCACCATCTTAGTCTCTTCTTCAAATAACAATCTGATATCGGATGCTTTCTCTTCCTTCGTCAGCCCGTCAATTGCAAGCTCAAGGTTATCTGCGAGATATTTCATCGTCTCTTCACGATACATGTCTCCACGGTATTCAATTTCAAAGACAAATTTATTTCTTACAATAGAAATACTTACGGAAACAGGTGCTTTCGCAGCATTTAAATGTACCGGTTCTTCAGAAGCGAATTCACCTCCTATTGTATCAAATTCAAAGTTATCACCCTGATAAATCACCATGGCATCTGCTTTGATATTAAACTCACGGCTAATCTGTGAAAATGGATAAATGTCATTGTTCATAGAATCCATAAGCTGTTGCCGGACATCTGCCAGATATTCTTGCGTCTGTCCTGAAAAATCACAGTAAACCGGGAGCGTTTTTACAAGCATACCGACTGTATCAGAAAGTCTCGAATCATTTCTTCCATGGTAAATTGTTGTGAAAACAGCATTCTCTTTGAAATTATATTTTCCAAGTGTAAGTCCAAATGCTGCAATGAAAAATACATTTTCTGTGATTCCGTTCTTCTTGCAAAAATCTTTTACGCTCTGGACTGAAATCTCTGAAACTTCTCTGTGATACATTTCTGCTGTAGGAACAGCACCCGATTTATCCGGATAAAATGCTATACTTCCGCCGGCTTTTTCAAATACTGATCTATAATAATCTTCTGCATTTTTATATGTATCGCTATTCAAAGCATCACGGTTATCCAGTGCAAGCTCATACGATGTATATTCTTCTTTTTTCAGAGTTTCTCCACTGTACGCCTTGTTAATATCATTGATGATAATTTCAAGAGAGGTACCATCTGCAATAATGTGATGCAAATCCAGGAACAAATAATTTCCGGCTGTTGTTCTGTGAATCTCAAATCTGAAAAGCTGTTCGTTAAATAGCATATATGGACGAACAAGCGTCTCTTTATCCATTCCGTCAATAATCTGTGTTTTGTACTCTAAATCGTCATCACGTTTCTGAAGAACATCTCCATTCTCATCCATAAAGAGATTTGTCTTGAGATAAGGATGTGCTTCAACCGTACTGTCTATTGCTTTCGCCAGCTTATCCAAATCTACTTTTCTATCCAGTTTAAACAGATATGGGATATTATAAATTGTTGTACCCATATTAGCAGTACATTCGATAAATATTCCTTCCTGCGTATTTGTAAGCGGATAAATCTCTTGAATTTCTCTCTTTGATGTCTTTCCTGCTTTTTGTACAAATCCTTCCAGCTTCTCAATTGTCGGATTATCTTTGATATCTGATGTTTTGATAACAATATCAAACTCCTTTGAAATCAGCATATTTAATTTAATCGCACTGATAGATGTAAGTCCGACACTAAAAATATCTGTTGTAATTCCAAATTCTGTGTATCCTAATACTTCTGCAACACAATCAAAGATTTTCTGCTGGATATCATTCTGTGGCTTGATGATTTCTTCTACTTTCTTTTCCGGTTTTGGAAGTTCCTTTTTATTTACTTTCTGATTCTGGTTCAACGGAATCTTATCAATCTGCATTGTAACAGCCGGAACCATATATGGTGGTTTTGTTTCTTTGATAAAATCATTTAATGCATTGATATCTACTATGCTGTCTGATACAACATAAGCTGCAATATATTTTCCACTGAACGGATCATCAAATGCAACTACCGTCGCATCTTTTATACCTTCGTATCTTCGGATTACTTCCTCAACCTCTGAAAGTTCAATTCTGAATCCACGAATCTTAACCTGTGAATCTTTTCTTCCGATAATCTGGATATTTCCATCTGGCAGATATCTTGCAACGTCTCCGGAATGATACAAAACCTCGTATCCTTCCTCATCGTCATAAATATTTTTTGTATATACTTCTGCCGTTTTCTCAGGTTTGTTGAGGTATCCCCTGGAAACCTGCCAGCCGGCTATCATCAGCTCACCACATGCACCATATGGCAGCAGATGTCCAAATTTATCTGTTATATAAAGCTTATTATTATCAAGTGCTTTACCTATCGGTACATTATTGTAATATTTATCTACTTCAAATATAGTTGTGAAAATCGTGTTTTCTGTAGGTCCATAACCGTTAAAAAACTTGAAATTCTTTGGCGGTTCACAAGGAACAAGCTTCTCGCCTCCTACAGATAAATATTTCAGGCTCTTGCAATCCATCTCCATTGCAAACTGTCTTCCGACCTGAGTTGTCATAAAGGAATGTGTAATACCATTTGTCTCAAAATAATCATTTAATGCAATAAAATCAAGGCGGATTTCTTCCGGAATAATATGAAGCTCGGCTCCATTTGCAATTGTTCCGTAAATATCCATCATACATGCATCAAATCCAAATGATGCATAAGCTGCAACCTTTGAATCAAAATCAAGTTCATAATATTTTTTGTACCAATGACTAAATGCAGTAATATTACCGTACTCAAGCATACATCCCTTCGGAACACCAGTTGAACCGGATGTATAGAGTAAGATGAACAGATCATGCAGCTCTGGTTCTTTCAGCTTTATATCACGATCTTCTATCTGCAGAATTTCATCCATGTACAATACGTTTCCTTCATAACCATCAACCAGCGGAAGTAATTCTCTGTCGACGATCAGAAGCTTCGCTTGTGCATCTTCAAGCATATACATTAATCTGTCTTTTGGATAAGTCGGATCAAGTGGCTGATATGCGGCACCTGCTTTTATCACTCCAAGCGGTGCGATTGCCATATATTCACAACGTGGAATGAGGATTGACACTACATCCTCCCTGCCGATTCCAAGTGATGCAATATATTTTCCAAGCCTGTCACTGATCTCATCCAGTTCCTTGTATGTATATCTCTTATCTTTAAATACTACCGCTGTACGCTCCGGTATCTCCCGGACCATTTCAGAAAACATGTCGAAAATAGTTTTGCTTCTGCCGTAATCATTTTCTGTACTGTTAAATGTTGCAATTTGATTTGCTGCATTTTGTGAAATCACAGAAATCTCTGAAATATATTTTGACTTAAGCATCGAATCCATTGCTGCTTCATAGGCTTCAAGCATTCCATCAACAAACGCTTTGCTGTACATGTCACTTCTATATTCTGCAGTAAGTACATATTCGTGATCATACTCTCTTACCTGAATAAGCAGTGGCATCTTCGCCATATCAAGCGACAGATCCTGTCCTCTCGCAATCGTATCTCCGATTGGATAATCATCACTTAACTCTGCCTGATATGCAAAAACCAAATCTGAATTTATACCATATTTTGCACAGATATCATAGAATGGGAAGATATCATTTGCCATCGATGACATAAGCTGTTCTGAAAGCTCTGCCATATATGTCTGTATTGTCGTTTTCTCCTCAAAGGCACAGTATACAGGAAGTGTTTTTACAAGCATGCAGACTGTGTTTTCAAGTCGGGAGTCATTTCGTCCGTTGTAAATCGTTGCAAAAAGGCTTTCCTCGGAATTTGAATATTTTGTTGCAAGAATACCAAATAATCCTGTAAATAATGTGTTTGGCGTAACCCCTGTTTTTTCACAGTAAGCACGAATTTTCTCTTCCGGAATGTTTACTTCTCTTGACGTAATTCCCTTTTCAGGAGTTTTTCCCGAAACGTCCGGAAGCGGAAGCGACTCTGTTTCAACACCTTCGAAAATGCTGTCGTAATATTTCTCGGCCTTTTTATATTTGCCTTCTTTCATCTGCTGTTCTTCATCAAGAGCTGCATCAAATCCTGTGTAGGTTTCGCTCTCAAGTTTTTCACCACAATACGCCTTATTGATATCTTCAAAAATAATATCGTAAGAATTACCATCTGCAATGATATGATGAAAATCTGTAAACAAATATTTTTTATCTTCCGTAAGATAAATTTCCGCACGGAATAAACGCCCCTTCTCAAGCTTGAACGGACGTACCAGATTTTCTTTTAATGCTTCAAACTCACTGTTTGTAGTCTTGATAATCTTTGGTATAAACGTATCTTCTCCCGGTCTTTGCACCATCTCTCCGTCACTGTTGAGATATACTTTTGTAAGCAGATAGGAATGTGCATTTACCATTTTTGTAAGTGCATCAGCCAACTTCTGCTCATCAATCGCATTTTCCAGTTCAAAAAGGAATGGTATATTATAAACTGTGCTGTCTGGGTTTTTGCTACACTCAGCAAAAATACCTTTTTGAGATCCTGTAAGCGGATAAACCTCACGTTTTTCATAGGTTCCAAGCTTCGGTGCAAGCATGATGTATTTTTCAAGTTTTTCAATCGTATTATTGTCATGGATATCGCCTGTTTTCACAGTAACTTTGAACTCATCTGAAAGTAAAATACACAGCTTCATTGCACTGATGGAAGAAAGCCCTGCTTTGTAAAGGCTGGTATCAATTCCAAAGAAATCATTTCCTACAATTTCAGAAACAATTTCAAAAATCTTTTTCTGTATCGGAGTTTCTGCTGCTTTTAAATTTGTCGGTGCTGAAACCGGCTTTGGCAATGCTTTCTTATCGACTTTTCCATTCTGTGTCATTGGCATCTTTTCAAGCTGTATAAATACCTCCGGCACCATATAATGTGCGAGTGATTTTGAAGCATATTCCATAAGCTTTTCTGTATCAACATCATGGTCTGCAATAAAATAGCAGCATAAATATTGATTATCTACCGGGATTGTAATACTTGTAAGAATGCCCTCAAAGCTATTTATCACTTCTTCTATCTCACCAAGCTCGATTCTAAGTCCTCGCAGCTTGATCTGATTGTCCATTCTTCCGAAAAACTCTATTTCATTATCGGAATTGATTTTCGCAAGATCTCCTGTTTTATATGCACGTTCTCCATTCAATTCGATAAATGCAGCCGCCGTTTTCTCCGGAAGATTCACATATCCTCTGCCGACTCCAAGACCTGCTATAACAAGCTCACCGGTTTCTCCGTCCGGCAGGATATGATTCTCTTTATCGACAATAAATACCTTCACATTTCCATTTGGAGCGCCGATTGTAATTTTTTGACTGTCTGTTATTACCTTCATGGTACAGCTTATCGTTGTCTCTGTCGGACCATACCCGTTCATAATATAAGCATTCTGATTTACCAGACGGATCTTTTCATAAAGTGCCGGTGGAAATGCTTCTGCTCCGATATCAAAAACCTTAATCTGGGACATTGCCTCTGTAAGTTGTGGCAGGTCAATGATGTTTGACAAATATGTAGGCGTTGTCGTCATAATATCGACTTTATTTTTTACAATTAAATCTCCGAGAATAATTGGATTATTAATTTCGTCTTCACTTGCGATAACCGCTGTAAGACCATTTGTAAGTGGAACAAATTCTTCAAGAATCGATACATCAAATGTCATTGCTGCCATAGAAAGAGAAACCGAGCCTTTGTCTACATATCCAAAGGTTTCCGCATTTTTCGGATCTGGGTTCACAAAGTTCGCCAGATTCACATGTTCAATCATAACTCCTTTTGGCTTTCCTGTTGAACCGGAAGTATAGATACAGTAGCAAAGATCATTCTCTTTTATTTCAACATCCGGATTTTCTGCATTTTCATTTTCAAGAAGCTCTTCAAGAAACAGCACCTTGCAGTCGAGCTTTGTAAATAAATCCTGTCTCTCCTTTTCAATCTCCTTTGTCGTAATTACAAAAGGAATTCCGGCATCCTCAAAAATGTACTGGATTCTATCATCCGGATAATCCGGCGCCGCAACCGTAAATGCTCCTCCTGCTTTTAAAATTGCCTGTCGTACTGCATAGAAATCACAACATCTCTCAAGAATAACTCCTACGATCGTCTCGGCCTGCACACCCTTTTCGATGAGTGCATTTGCAATTCTATTCGCTCTTTCATTTAATTTCGAATATGAAAAGCTTTCCTTACTTGTCACAACTGCAAGCTTGTCCGGATGAAGAGCCACCTGCTCTTCAAATAATTTTGTCACCGGGCGAAACTTAAATTCAACATTACTTTCATTGATTGCCGTCATCTTTCGCACCTCCTAAAAAGATATTATTGTATTATTCATATCGATTGCACGAATATAATTCATCGATTTTGAAATCTTCTTTACAAGTTCTATTCCATGAATATCAAATTCTTCGCTGTCATTTTTATATTCCAAAGGATTAAAATTCACTCCGTTATCTCTGATTCTCAAGTTTAAAATATCCTCTTCCAGACAGAGATTAATATCAATCCAGTTCGAAGATTTCCATCCGAATTTAATAATATTTACCGTCATTTCTTCTGCACACACAGCAGCAAGATTTGCCCTGCTTCCCGATACATTATTTTCTATACAGAATTCCTTGATTTTTCTATGAACATCCTTCGATTCTTCCAATCTGCTTTTAATCGAAAAGTCCAGGTTGATTCCCGGATTCTGCTCTGGAATAATATAAAATGTAGATTCTTTATATTTGATTTTTCTGTATATATTTGCTGCGATCACAGTTAAGAACTCCGTAATAACAAATGAGATTGCAATACCATTGATTCCGATTCCGTCAATCTGTTTCCATACAAAGATTCCGACAAATGTTACCGGAAGTAATACAACTGCATTTTCAAGAAGTGTAACAAAACTTGCGATGGATGTCTCTTCGATTGATTCGTAATAGCTTACCATAAATTTATTCCACAAATACGGTGCTGCACAAAATGCGAACAGACGAAGCGCACTCACCATCTGTGCTCCCAGCTCTCCGCCTCCACTTCCAAATAAAATCGTAATCTGCTCAGTAAATGCCATGATACAGACAAATACCAAAGCCAGAACAATATAGCTGTATTTCAGCATCTTTTTGCAAAGAACATGGATTCCGACAAAATCTTTTTCTCCGTAAAGGATTCCGGCAACATTTGGAATCACACCAATGATTCCTCCTGTTAACATTTCCACGATCATAAGAACATTATCACAAACTGTGAATACTGCCATTCCAACTTCTCCGATCAGGCGCATAATAATCAAGTTCAGCCCGAGTGCTTTCACGAAATTGGTCGCCATGAAAACAAGCATTGGAATTCCCGTTACGATTGCTTCTTTTAGTATTACAAAATCTTTGGCTTTGAGAATTACAAAACTTAAGTTTCGTTTATCTGAACGAATGTAAAGAATGAAAATCACCATTGCTAAAAGGAAGCCGAGTACCGTAGATAATGCTGCCCCTTTAATTCCCATCGGAGTGTATTTAAGGAAAATATAATCGAGCACAAGGTTGATTACATTTGCAGCAATCAGATATGCCGATGCAAGCTCCGGATGATTTTCCGCTCCAAGATAATTCACCATCAACAATCCTACCCCGATTACCGGTGCACCCAGCATGCTTACCAAAATATAATCTCTTGTGTAATGCATTAAAACACCGCCATCTGATACCAGTGCTTTTGCAATTGGATCAGCTGTAAAAAATGCAGCGGCAGAAAAAATAATCCCCACAATAAGAGTCACTGTAAGGGTTGCTGAAAACAGTTTTGAAGCGGTCTCCTTATCACGTCTTCCCAGCATGATACCTGCTGCAATGGAGCCTCCGACTCCAAGACAATAACCAACAAGCTGGATAACTGTTTCAACCGGCAGGCTCATCGTAACCGCTGCCATCGCATCCACACCTATTAAATTACTGACAAAAATGGTATCGACTATATTTCCCAATTGAAGCGCCAGTGACATCATTATTCCGGGAATTATGTATTTATTTAACTTTGTATTTAATAATCTGTTATTCCTCTTTTGCGTCATACTCTCTCCTTTTTCAGTATAATTTTTCCGTTCTATTTATTTTAATAAATTTGTTAAATTATATCACGAATTTTCTGAACATCCAAATTTTATACCGTTCCATTCTTGTTAATTTTCTGACAATAAGAAAGAATGTGCTTTGCACATTCTTGCGCCTGCGGCGGTCGCTTGCGACACCTACATTGTACGCCGCAGTGCGCATCCTTAGCGGAGCGATTTTTATATATTAGGAAAGCACTTTCCTAATATATAAAAACCACCTGAATGGTCAAAAATAATTTCTTCTCCATCCAGGTGCTTTCCTTAAAAACAAATCATTTATTTCCGAAAATAACTGCTATCTTAATTTCTTTTTCTGTATCACTAAGATCAAATTCTCCTCCATCTTCTACCATAACATGCACTTCATATAATGTATCCTCTGTAAGTTTATCCGGCACTGTTTTGTCTTCTTCCTGAATATGCCATAACTCTGCAGGAACTTCTTTTAATTTATTCTCTTTATCATATGCATATAATGTAAATGTATCTGCTTCTCCTGCAATTCCTTTCATTCGTATCGCCACAGTAGTATTTGGATGTACATTTTCTACTGTAATCGTATTCAGCCAGCCTGCAACATTTCCTTTCCCGCCGGCTTCTGTAAATTCTTCTTGTGTTAGTACATTTCTCTTTGCCTTGTCTAAATCTACTTTTCGATAAGGCATCTCCGGCAGATAAACAAATCTGTCCTGCAATCTTAAGAGCTCCAGATATCCAGTCGGGCAATATAATGTATTTCCGCTATTTCCTGCATACATGCCGATTGCCATGTTGTTGTATCCCGGTTTATCTGACACATCCATTGTAAATGCTGTTTCTCCTGTTTCAAAATCTAACATGATGAATTGCCACATGCCACTTTCCATGTCCTGAACATAACCATAGATATAACCTGTCGCTGTAGAAAGCTTCATCATAGATGTATCACGTATATCGTCTCTGCACCAGATACTCTTCATTTCATATCCGTCTTTTGTCTTGATGGTATCAACACGCTCTACTCCCGGCATGACCATCTTATTTCCCTGCTTCAACCAGTTTACATCGTAAATATTTTCATAGGTCTGTATAGAAGAATCGTTGTCTGCGTCCGCAAGTTTTGCACTTCCGGCTCCAAACCAGTTACATACGATTGTGCTGACTGTACCTTCTCCGTTATCATATACCATTGCTGAATTTTCTACCGACACCTGCATATTTTCCGGAAGCTCATCGATTACCGGCATGCTCGCCACTATTTCCCCGGTCTTCATATCTAATGCCAACAGATTTACCGGATCCTGATTATCTGTAAACATAACTAATTTGCTTGTCAGAGATGGGGAACATCCACCTCCCCAGGCAAGACCTCCGCCTGTAGTTTCATCTCCTTCTTTGCTGTCTTTCGCTCCCACACTTTCATATGGGGTGCACCACTGTACCTGTACACCATCTTTTGCATTTAATAAATAACATTTTTGATTCGTTAATATAACTGCACCTTCCTTTGACGATGCAATTCCATTCTCTGCACCTTCGCCAGGCTCTAATTCATATACAAATGTAGATTCTTTCAGATCAACATGTTCTCCCTTTAAGATGGCATCAATTGCTTCCCTTGAAATATATCCCATTGCACCTTGCTGTTTACGTTCCGGATAAATACGGAAACCACCTGTGGCAAACCATAAATTTCCTTCATAGTCAAAAACTACAGATAATAAGTTCTGATCCAATGTTTTCCCTGTAATTTCTTCTGCCGCTGCTTTAATATCAATATCCAGCACTTTTTCAAATTCCGGAAGGACATTTCCCGCATCATCTGTTGCTTTCAACATAAGCACATGGTTGTTGCTTGTCGGACATACCAGGCGATTGCTCTCATCTACAAATGAATATGAGCTTTGTATCACATATCCTCCGCCATCATGCTTTGCCGGTGAAAAATAACCTTCTGTCTGTGCTTCATCCGCATTAATATCACGGATAGCCAGTCCCCCCTGCAATGGAACAACAGCGTGTCCATATGTATCAAAAAACACCGCCGGAGATGCATTTTTATTTACCGTTTCATAAGAAACATTTATCTCCGGATAAATGTCAACCGGTAATACTTCATCTGTCGTATCTGAATTATAACAGTCATGATGAATATTGGCATCGCTCTTTGCCATATATGGATTATCGTCAATTGCTTTTTCAGTAAGTGGTTTAATTGGAACAACTGCATTTTCTTCTGTTGTCTTCTGCTCTGATTTTGCCTCCTCTGTCTTTGGTGTACCATTTGCACATCCCGATGTGATCGTAGCTGCAGATATAATAAACGCTAATAGTATTTTTCTTCCTTTCATTTATACTTTCCTCCTTTTTCCAGCCTTTGTCATCTACTGCTTTTATTATAAAAAAACACTTCTCGTTTTCAATCGCTCTGTCACGAATAGTCAAAAAATAGCACGAATTGTAAATCCGCCCCGTAGTTTGTCTATCTGTTTTATGTTAAAATAAACGCATGAGAGAAAGCTTTTATATATTTCTTATTTTGAAAGGGGGCATACATAATGAACAACATTCTTCGCCCGACACTTGAACTTACTGTAATTATCCCTGGAATGATTCTTGCCTATCTTCCTGTAAAATCAACACTAAAAATATCTCTTACAAAACTAATTGCCTGGCTTTTTCCTCTTCTAATTGCACTCTGCATTTTGGGAGGTATATTATGCTCGGCTTTACAGATTAAGACAGCTCCCATTCTCTTTTTCCTATTATTGTTCCTCATGATGATCTATCATAAAACTCTTGCGATTTCTATTTGGAAATCTTTTAGCATTTTTCTTGCGATTTGTGCTGTTTTTTCTTGCGTGAATAGTTTTTCCCGCGCAATAAATGCAATTATAGATTTGCATATACCTGCCTCAAAAAATATACTCTGGTTTCAGATTGGCACAGGAATCATCTATAACATTATCTGTATTTTATTCCTTTTAGCCGTCTGGTATCCTGCCACTCATACTGTCCGAATCATGATCGATGATGATAATTTTGCTCAGACCTGGTATGTATTCTGGATCTTACCGCTTATATTTATCGGACTGAATCTGTTCATGGTCCCAAAATACGATGGCACCTTATATACCGGACGGATTTTACAGATATATATTGTTGTCAGCCTTGTTCTGTTAATCATTCTTGCATTATTTTATGCTCTGTTTTTATTAATGGCAAACAGTCTAAACCAAAATGCACGGCTTCAACAAGAAAACTATCTTCTTTCAATCCAACAGGAAAGATATACTAACCTCTGCAATGCAATCGAAGAAACACGTCAGGCACGACATGATATGCGCCATCATTTTCTTCAGCTATCCTCAATGGCTGAAGCCGGAGATTTAGAAAAAATAAAAGAGTATCTATATAATGTAATCCAGAAAATCCCGACTATGCATATGCATTTTTGTAAAAATCAGGTCATCGACAGTGTGATCAGCTATTATTGTGCACTGGCTGAACGTAACACAATTCCTTTCCACGTGCAGATTGATCTTCCGGCACAAATTTCAGTCGATGAAACAGACTTTTGTCTTGTTCTTTCTAACCTGTTAGAAAATGCATTGGAAGCCAGCTTGAAGACCGCAAAATTCAGACAACGGATCGATATCAAAATCTATCGACATGCTTCTAATCTTGTTTTAATTCAAATTGAAAATGCGTTTGATGGTAAAATCCAGCAAAAGCATGGCATTTTTCTTTCTTCTAAAAGAAATGAAAATGGTATCGGAATTCAATCTGTCCGCCACATTGTTGAAAAGACTGGCGGTGGATGTAATTTCACGTATGATAATGGAATATTTACAGCTAAAATTATGCTTCGTCCTTGTATCAATTCATAAAATTTATAAAAAGAAATGGCCGGAACTTCAAAATTCCAACCATTTCTTTTTTATCTTATTCTTCTTTCTTCTTGTTATCTCTTAAACTAATGACAAGCTCATAAACATCCGGACGGCGTTCTTTCAAATGTTCATCCAGACGATGTCTGCGTTCCTTAAATCGTTGAGCAAGCTCTGGATGTTCCTGTGCAATACGGTCATGTACTTCTTGTCTGTGCTCTTCCAAACGCGCTGCAAGTGTTCTTTCATCTTTTCCGGAAATATTTACAATTTCTTTCAAATGTTCCTCAAGATGCTCCAGCCACTCATCTTCATCAAATGCATCCATGTGTGACCAGCTTCCATGCAGCAGTTTCTCCATATCTCCACTTTTTTTCAACTGCTCGATCTGTCGTGCAATCTGCTTTTCAATCTCATCTTCTGAATTCGAGCCAAATGCCCAAACAAATTCCTGTACACGATTGTCTACACGCTTTCTTGAAGCGCTGCGCTCTTCATTATCCACCCCATCCTCTAAAGGATATGGCCTGTTAATTCCCATATCTTTTAATGCGATATGTGTTGTTCTTCGCACACAACCTTCTCTGATAAGATATCCTAACCCCAGTTTTCTCATCTGCTCATTCAATCCCGCAATGTGCTCCGTTATATAAAAACGAACCCCCTGTGCTTTCAGAGATGCGTAAAGATTTCCAAGCCTTTCCGCTGCTGTGATATCCATACTTCCGATACCGCTTGCATCTAAAATTACTGCCTTCGTATCTTTCTTTTGTTCCAGTGCATCCTCTATATCCTGCTGTAATACCTGCACGTTTGCGAAAAAAAGATTGCTGCTAAAACGATAGATTAAAACATCTTTTATTGCATGAATCTGACTACTTTCATTTAAATCCCGGAAATGTCTGTGCCCCGGCTGAATCCCGAGAAATCCTCTCGCCGGCTTAGATGATCGGATTATCATTTCTGAAAATGATAAAATAATTCCTATCAATACACCATTGATCGTCCCAAGAAAAAGTACTCCTACAAATGCACCTGCGAAAATAAAAAATTCTGTCCGGCTGACTTTCCACAGCTTCGCCGCAAGATGAAATTCTGTCGCACCTAGCAGTGCTGAAATCACGATGGCTGTAAGCACCGGAATCGGAAGATACCCTATAAATCCAGTTCCACAAAGCAGCAAAATCAACATAGACAAACCTGCAACAATACTCATTACCTGCGTTTTCCCCTGGTATTGTTCCCCCATCGCAGTTCTTGAAACAGAACCATTGATTGGACAACATCCGGTAAAGGCTGCCGCCATATTGCCCGCTGCGAATGCTAAAATCTCCTGATTGTCATTAATCCGATATCGGTTTTTCTGTGCGAAATTATTTTCTGCAAGCAATGTTTCTGCCATAATGACAACCGCAACCGATAAACTAATCGTAATTACTTCACGGATCGGAACAACTGTAAAGTCCGGAATATTCCACTTTGGCAGTCCCGGTTCAACCGCATCCAAGGTTTTAATTCCCCACGCTGTCATTGGAAGCATGTTTGTAAGAACTGCACCTAATACCATTAACACTACCGCCATCGGGAACTTCGGTACAAGCTTTTTCGCTACAAGTAAAATCACAAGAGAGACACTCCCAAGTACAAGTGACGGCATATTGAATTGTCGGACAGCTTTGATAATATGTTCCGCCAGTTCCAAGAATTCGCCGGTTCCTGCACTTCCGCCCATAAGCTTTGGCACCTGCATCAAAATAATCGTTGTACAAATACCGGTAATAAATCCACCCATCACCGGCTCTGATATATAATTGACAAGCTTTCCTGCATGCATTAAATAAAATGCAAAAAGCCACACAGCCACAAAAAATGTCAGCACCGGAACAACTGCGAGAGCTTCTTTTGAACCGCCTTCTATGTTCATTCCTAATAAAGCTGAACCAACTAAAGCTGCCGGTGCTGCATCCACACCAAATACAAATTGTGGTGATGTCGAAAATAATGCAAATAAAAGGATTGGAAATACTGAACCATATAATCCATATACTGCCGGAAGACCTGCTATTTGTGCATATCCCATAGAAATCGGGATTGACACTGCCATAATGATCAACCCAGTAATTACATCATGTACTAAATTTTCCTTATTATATTTTCGAATCGTGGGTGCCAAGGTAATATTTGCAAGCTTCATTCTATGTCATTCCCTTCTTAGCTTTTTATTACATACTTTGGATAAATAAAACGCCTAATGTTCCCGGACCACAATGGCTGGAAATGACGCCGCCAGCCCTTGTTTCTAATATTTCAGAGAAAACACCCAAATTTTCCAAATAAGAATGTACTTCCTCTACTATTGTGCGATCACAACCAGAATGCGTAATAAAAACTCTGTTCGGTCTTGCCGCTTTCAAATCATCCTCCATATCCTTGACATACGTCATAATTGCAGAATTGATTTTTCCACGATATTTTTTTGAAGCATTCATTGCACCATTCTCTACTACGATTTTAGGATGCAGTTTTAAAACGCCCCCTGCCATAGCTGAAACCGCATTGCAGCGACCGCCACGATATAAATAAGTGAGCGTATCTACAACAAAGCTTGCTCTGACATTCGGTTTTAACGCTTCTATTGCTGAAACAATTTCTTCTACTGTGTGATTATTCTGTGCCATAATAGCTGCCTCTATTACAAGAAGTCCAATCCCTGTAGAAAGATTTGCCGAATCAATTACTGTAATACGATCTTCCGCCTCCAGTTCCTCGGCAGCAATACGCATAACATTCCCTGATGTAGACATACTGCTTGAAATAGAAAAACATACAATTTCGCGCCCTTCATCTATATATGGTTTAAAAAGCTCAATTGCATCTGTCAATGCCGGAGCTGAAGTTTTTGGTGTTGTTTTATTTTCATCAGACCAGCTATAAATCTGTTCCGGTGTAATATTCTTTCCATCTTCATATTCATCTTCCCCGAGAAGAATATGAAGTGGCAAAATGTCAATATCATATTTTGCAATCAACTCTGGAGAGAGGTCGCATGTGCTGTCAGAAATAATTTTTACCATGTTAAGAATCTCCTTTTTTATAATTTGTTTTTTACATTCTCATTTTTCACATTCAAGTCGAACGTCCGTGAGACTTGGCGCGTGATTCAAGTATAATACTATTATTGTAACTCACTCTCTCCATTAAGCAAACAGATTTTTTTATTATATTTGGTATCTCGACAAAGCAAAAATTACAACTCTCTACATCTTCACTACCGCATCAAGGCAGAGTGTAAGTGCATATTCATATGCGTTTCCACCAAAATTTCGCTCGTCATATTTATTAATATTTTCAAGGCTATCTGCCGTATAAAGTATCATTCCCCAATTTACACCACGAAAAGCCGAACAAGCTGCAAGTGCTGAACATTCCATTTCTACAACAGAACACCCTTCGCTTTTGCGGTATATTACTTTTTCTTTGGTTTCACGATAGAACCCATCCGTTGACCAAGTAATAACTTCTTGATATTTCATACCATGTTCTAGTATAGTTTCTTCAATAGCTTTTCTTGCTCTTTCATTAATTGCCATAAAACGTGAAGGTGGAGCATAGTGATAAGATGTTCCTTCATCACGCAGAGCCTTGTATGGTACAAGAAATGTTCCTTCAGGAAATGTTTCAAGACATCCGCAAGATCCGGCAGAAATTATTTCTCGCACACCATACCCAATCAGCCAATCCAAAATTTGTGTCGCAGAAGCGGCACCTACAGGTGCTTGACAAAGTGTGACCTCTTTTCCCTTATATTTAGCTATGTAAACCGGATAATACTTCGTTGCACTAATAAAATGTGCTACATGTCTTACATCATTCTTACTGGCATATTCTTCAATATACTCTCCTAGAAAGGCAAAAACACATTTTGGTGGAAGTTTAATATCTAAATTTTCATGTGTGGGGTCGATAACCGCATTTTGTTCCGCATCAAACTCCAATATCGGAATTTCATTTTTAAGGATACTCATTTTTCCATCTCCTAGTATTTTGTATTTATCATCTTACTCTAAATCAATCCAATATCTTTGTTCTACTTTACCGTCCTCTTTTTGTTCATTTTCCAATATTCCACCGTTTTTTATAATAGATTTTGCAGAACCAATATTATCTTTATCACACACCATCAAAACTTTTTTGATTCCAATCCTTTTGCATTCTTCTAAGGCAAGCCCAACCATTTGAGTAGCATATCCTTTTCTTCGTTCAGATGGTCTGATTCCGTCGCCAATATGACCTCCATGTGCCAAAAGATATTCATTTAAGTAATGCCTAATATTTACCGCACCAACAATTATGTTTCGTTCCTCATCTAAACAGAAAAATGTCGAGTCAGGAACCAATCCACTTTTAGGCTCGCTGGTTTCCAAATTCCTCAAATAATAATCAAAATCATCGTAGTTGTTTTTGAAGATAGCCCCTGGTGAACAATTCACTTCATGAGTATCGTTATATTCTTTCCATTCTTTGAGCATCTCAATAATTTGCTCCTTATATTCGTAACTTCCTTTTATCAGTTTAATCTGCAACAGAATCACCTCTCCAATTCACATTTACTCAATAGAAAAATTATGTTATTTCACTTTATCCATAATTATACACAAACCAACGTCATTGTAAAGCAAAAAGTCCTTAGCCATGAGTTTCATACCCACAGCTAAGGACTTTCGGCATTTTGTAGTTGTTATATATTATTCAAACTCTTTTTTGCCAAGTTGTTTTATGATGTTTTTCATTGGTTTGGATGGTGAAAATCAGGAAGTTTTGTCTGATTTCTACCTATTGTGTGGATTTTCGAGAGATTATATTGTCATTTTGTTGTCACTGACGATATCAATAAAAGCCTTTATGGCTATTCTGAAAATCAGTTCCCATAATTCTCTCAATCGAATGGTGATTCCCAAACTTCTTTAAACATCATGTCAGGTAAGTCAGGGAAAAATTTGTTATCATTAAATGCATTAACTATGTCTATGTGTCCTGTAAATTCCGGTTTTGTGATAACATCTGTGATATATTTAAAAATTTTATCCCGATAACCTTCTTCTATAGAATTTACATATGCTATCTTGCCTAAAATTTGACTATTATTCTGATAATCTTTTAACTTTATTGAACGATAAATCTGCGCTCTCAGATCCTTCTTAAATTTTTTATCCACATGAATACTATCATCATTTACAGTAATACCCGTAACTGTTTTTTTTACATCATTTGAGAGATATCTTGTCTTTTTATCATTAATTTTAAATCCTTCATCAGCAACAATATACTTAATAAACTTCTCAACCTTATTCAAAAGTGTTCTATTGTTCGACGAAAAAGTTAAATCATCTGCATAACGAGTATATACTATATCTTTTCTACTACAGTAACCATTAATTCTTGCATCCATATGATAACAGACTAAATTTGCAATATACGGAGATGTAACTGCACCTTGCGGTAAATAACCATCATATGTACATAAGTTGGCTAAAACGCCTGCGACTTTACTATTATAACCTATATTACAAAACAATCTGTACACCTGTTGTTCTGTTATTGTTCCAAAGAAATTTGTAATATCCATTTCTAAGAGAAAAATATTCTTTTTATGTCTCTCTGCATTTTCTCTCAAACCGTTTTTATGTGGAATAAATGCCATCGCTTGCTCTGATACATAAATTTTCTCCAGAATTTCTTTCAAAATCCATCTTTGCACTACTTTCAAAGATAAGCTAGGAACATTCAAAGTTCTTTCCGTTTTATCTTTTTTGGGTATCTTCTTCTCGAAATAACAATACTTCTTTTTATAGGTCAAAAAATATAGTAACTGTTCCGTTACCGATAATTGTTCACACAAATGTTCAAATGAATTTATTACTGGAACACCTAAAGTATTTAATACCACACTATTTCCAATATTCAAATAAATCACCTCATTCTTACTCAATATATTTTCGGGTAAAACAACGGGGGAGTTCCACTATTGTGGAAGTTCACCGTTGTTTTAGCTGAGTTCATGTAATTATTATTCTCACGAGGTCGAAACAACCCCTAGTTGCTATGTATGCATATTAACAACAATTCTAAGAATGAGGCGATTTATAGAATTCATTGTGCATCAACTCAACTCTTATTCTATCACACAATCCAGCTCTTGTACATTCAGTTATCATTAATTTCATCGTTTCAAACCCAATATTAGTTAATTTATATGACGAATACTGTTCTCCTGTAATTTTTACTATTTTCTTATCTTGAAACAGCAATTTTAAAGCCGCATTAAATAGTATTTTAAAATCATCATATACTACTTTTTCTTTATCCGAAATATAACCAATTATTTCCACAAGTTCTTGTGAATTTAAGGTTTTAAAAAAATAGAGTAACAATTGTATAAAATAGTGCATTCCAACAATAGTTGTTAACTCAATCATACTGTTCTTATTGCTACTCAATTTATTTTTCTCCCTTATATCTCTGGAGAGTCTCTTTGTAAAGTCCAACTCATCCTGCCCATATTCAATAACATTAAGCTTATTTCTTTTCTTCAAATATTTTATTGGTCCAAGCATAATAAAACTCTTATGTTTCGCTAAATTTTTATCCACTGCTGCAATTACTTTATCTACAGTATATTCATTGTTAGTAAATGCCCCCAGTTCAACCAAAGAGCCTGCACTTTCACAAATAATAACAATCACATGAGAATTACTCGCTAAAAACTGCTCGTAGCTTAATAAATCAGCATCCTTTGTTTTATTCAGAATCTCTATCAATAAATCTTCCGGATAAAATATTTTAAGTGGCTTATACCATAATGTCTTTTTTTCATTCTCAAGCAGTGTTCTCACTTTATCTCTTAAAGACTTATAATCCCTATTACTTGCACCTCCACATAGAAATACAACTATGTATTGCTCTCTAAATTTGCAATATATCTGCCGATAAATCTCTTCGACTATTTTACATATATCTTTATTATATTTTGTATTCTGTTCTTTCATAAAATATATAACCTCATCTTGTACTAAACTGCATCTTAAGGTTCAATATTATCTTTAAATATGTGTTTCTACAACTCCCAATACTTATTGATCACTGGTAACTCTCGTTTAAATAGCTGTGTAAATGTAATTATCTTGGTTCCTATCTGATTCAATAATATTCCACAAATATCCTTTTTTCCCAAAAAGCCTTTCCCTATATCCGTACCTTTTTCTAGCAACTCGATATTCTTATATAAAAGTTCTTTTATCCTCTCTTGAACTTCTGGAAATACCACCAATGTCATTTTATCTTCATATACTATTTCAGAAACTTTTTGTACGGTTATATCTTTGTTATCTTTCTTAGTGAAAATCCCTACGCCTGTAGGCGTTGCCAAAAAGCAATTCATATCCGTTGTTATGGTTTTACCTGATGATAATCTAAATCGGTCTTTAAGTGTAGTCTGACATTCTATGCTTGCTGAATGAGCTGGATTCCTTTGTGCTTCTTCAATTGATGGAATCACAAAATCAATAATCGTTTTACCTTCCCTTTCTTGTTGCTGTGATTTATTCCGTATTCCACATATATCCAGCAACTTTTGTAAATGATTCTCGAAAGCAGCACCAGCTCTTGATTTTGAACTTTGATAAATCGAAAACGAAATTAAATGTGTAATAGGATTCATCCTTGAAGAAACCTTTTCAAGAAAAACTTCTTGAGTTATTTTTTCATCCTTAACTTCATAGTATATTTCATCTAGTTCATTAATCAATTTTCTGGTATTTGGATAACTATCATCCAATGTTCCATATATATTCTTTCTATAGTAAGGTAAGGCATTCGTTAATAGCTTATCTGTGCATTCTTTATAATAATCAAGCTCAAGGAACAACAATTCTTTTAAAATTGTATCTGCATCATTTTCGATATCAGAAGGTTCCAACTCATGTCCTATATTAACAACATACCTCCTATATGCCTCTGCTGACATTTGTTTTTCACTTAACAAAAATTGTCCACGAACAACATTAATCAGTCCTTGTGTTCCCTGCAATTCTTTCTCTACACCACCTTCTATATCTTTCTTTTTAAACGCATTATCAGGATCCTTCTCGTATAAGTTCACCCATTTTTTTATAGTTCCAATAGATGCTCCACACTCTAATGACGCTTTTTCTACAGAAATTTCTTTTTCAACAATTCTTTTACAAATTTGATATTTTATTTCTTTTGCATACACCATAAGTTATTTGTCTCCTTTAAATTAACTCATAAGTCTTCGGCTCTGGAAACAGCAAGTCCAAATCCTTCGGAAATATCTTAAACGGAAAACCATGATCTCTTACCGTACCATTTTCTTTCCTATGCATTATGTAATCTACTGTAATTATTCCTTCATCTATTAACTGCGGAAATAAACTTGCATTTGGATTCTTGGTATGAACAATTTTGTCATATCTAAAAAATTCCTGTCCGTTTTCTATCTTGCTCGTAGCTTTTACCCAAAATGTTTCCTTATGCTTTTCCAATAGTCTCTGCTTCAATAACAAGAAGCTCCATTGTGCCACATAACGCCTTACCACATCATCTTTAGTGTAATAATTTATCAGCAAATCATTATCTACGTCCACTTCCAAATACAACCCCTGAGGATTCGGCACATTGGCTCGCAAAGTACAATTCAAATCAAATCTTTGAGAACCATCTTTTTGTTCTGCCCAATAACCATATGTATCAAGCAGTTTTACTCTATCCATACCTCTACTATTTGCCCAGTCAGGTACCTGCGTAAACAAATTTACTCTGTTGCTTGTCTTTGGCTTGTTATATGTTGATGTCCTACTTGCCTTTAATTCTATTCCCTTATAATCCGGTAATTTCGAAGGATTTCTTGATATTCCCAAAGCATTCTCAAGAGTATCTCCCACACCAGGAGCTCCTACTGTAATACTAGGCAAAAATCCTCGATTATGAATTTCCTGAATCTTCGCTAATAACTCTTTCGCAATAGCATTATCATCATCAACAAACTGCTGAATAACTTCTCTAATAAAACCCGAATTCATTGATTCAACAATTTCTTCATTAGATAAATTCAGCACATACATATTTCCTTTGTTAGCCAATACAGCTAACAAGTTACATGGTACGCAATACTGTTTCAGATTATAAAACCATATTCTAGGATCCCCCTGCTTCGTTATTGGTCTATATAAAGAAGCCTCTGTTTCTATCATCCTATCTGGTGTTAAATAATAAGTTTTTACCAACGCTTTAAATTTAGGACCTTGTTTTTGTTCTGCATAATTATGAATACCCGCTTCCCTTAACATTTCCCTTAATGGTAACGTCGCATCCATAATAGATTTTTGGTATCCTGTCGGTGTTGGTACCAAAAATGCCACTTGTAAACCTACATTAGCAAAGAATGGTAAAAAGCCTCTAATAGGCGTATCTGACATTTTCAACATATTGCTCACTCTTCTTTCTCTTAAAATAGCGCAAGGCAACCCGAAACATTCGGATTGCCTTGTAATTGCTATACCTCTAAAACTCTCATTATTTCAGTTGCTATCGCCCTCGCTAATAATGGCGGTACAGCATTTCCAACTTGTGAATACTGAGGAACTTCTACACGTCTTCGCAATCCGCCGGTTGTCCTTTTCCCCAAAAACTCAAAACTATCATCAAACGACTGCATCCGTGCCAACTCTCTTACTGTAAATGTTCTCGGTTCAAATGGCGAAATATAGTCATCCGCAATAGTCATAACTGTAGCTGACGGTCTAGTTCTATCCAATCTAGTGCGAATATTCTTTTTGGTTAGCAGAATATCTGTATTTTCTCTACTAACATTGCCTGCTCTAAATAGTTCAACAACTGCTTCAGCATCAATCCCCATCTTCTCTACACAATGCGCTATCAATGCAGGAGAATTTGCAATATCTATTCCTTCAGACATAACACGATTTTTTAATGCCGCTCCATCTTCTCCTTCTCTGAAAAGTGCAAATCGTTCAGAAATGATTTGCTGATGTGTAGATACTTCATTATTGTGTATAATTCCATTACTGCTAATTGTATTTCCATTAATGTCTGGTGTACGTCCTTCTCTTGACCTCACTTGAAATTCGTTATCATTTATATGTACCTGATTACGAACATTGTCATCCCGAATCAAGTCACTTATAGCATCTGTAATAGTTAAAGCCGTTTCATCAGTATGTGTTGCTTCTGGATATGCAGGAGCAACCATATCATTCCTGTACGCCATAACAATTATTCGATTTCTCCTCTGCGGCACACCATAATGAGCCGCATTTAAAATTCTCGGTTCTAATGTATGATATCCTATCAAATCAAGTTCATTTCGGAGTATATCTGGCACTAATTCCCCATCCTCATATTGATGTCCTGTCGCACCGACAAAGCCATAAAATCTTGTGTCTGTGAATCCTGTTACATTCTCTAAAACAACATACTTTGGACGCACTTCACTAATTACTCTAACATATTCTCTAAACAACATATTTCTTGGATCATTAGGATCTCTTCTCCCAGCCCTACTAAATCCTTGGCAAGGTGGACCTCCAAATATTGCATCTATCTCTGGAATATCCTGTCCTCTAAATATCTCCAAATTCTGAATGGATTCTCTAATCATATCTCCATTCAGTTCCCTTATATCTCCTCTATGGAAATAAGTATTTACACCTTGATGTAATCCTAACTGTTCGTGTCTATTCATGTATGTTCGCTGAACATCAGAATTAATGTCACTAGAGAAAAGAATATGAAATCCTGCTTGAATAAGACCTTCACTCATTCCACCAGCACCACAAAACAAATCTATTGCATAAGCCATTATCGTTTCCTCCTTATCCATAATTCTATCATCTGCATCACAAAATGTCCAGGACTTTATGTTCTTATATTCTAGAACATATGTTCTATTTTGTCAATCTGAGTTTTAACTATTTTGATAATACATTCCTTACATTTGCTTGCAAACATACAGAATATATTATAACAGAATTTTATTCTGTTTTCCACAAAATTTTCCTATCAGTTACTGTTAAGTATTTTCTATCACCTTCCTCTCCCAACATCCTTGACCTTTTCCCCAAGCCATTCCATAAACTTCTCGAGCAGATTAATCCCGCCAATCACAAACTGTTTCATAAACTCATATGCCTTTTCCAGCTTGTCCTTTAGGCTATGATTTTCCTCCCGCAATATCTGATTCTGATACCTCAGTTCTATTACATGCTCCTTCAGATAATCATCTCCATCGACCGAACCCAGCAGTTCCTTTTTAAGTCTTTCCGCCTCCTCAAGCTCAAATTCAGCCCGTTCAGTCTGTAATTTTGCAGTATCCGATATCATCATCCATTTGTCTGCCTCTTTTTTCGCCACCTCAATTTTCTTCTGTTTATCCGTGAGCTTATCAACATTCTCATAATATTCCAGCCGTAATTCAGAATTCTTTAAGCGTAAATTCGTTGTTTCCGACTGCAATTTCTGGTTTTCAGATATGGTATCGTCAAGCTTCTTTTGAGCCTCAGACTGTTCTTTTCTGAAATCATCTCGCTTACTTTCAATTTCTTTTTCCAGAGACTCAATCCGTTCCTCTTTTAATTCCAGAACAACCTGTGCACCCTCTATCTCTTCCTCAAGTGCAGCCACTTCTTTTGCCCGCTCCTGCTTCTTATAATTCAGTACGGATAAATGCTTATTGTGTGTATCTTTCTTTTTCCAGTCAATTCCGTACCGGCTCATAATCAGAGCAAGATCATCTTTCTCTGCCTCCGTCCACTGCTTCCATTCGGTGTTCCCTTTGCCTTCGCTTACAAATCCTCTGGTAGCAAGTGCCGCCTTAAGACTTGTCTTTGTCTCCAAGCCTCTCTTGCAGCCGGATACCCAAGGGATAAAATTCAGATGCAAATGTGGCGTTTCTTCATCCAGATGAATATAGGCACCAATCACATAAAGCTGTGGATTGCGAAATTGAAACTTTTTCACATAATCCTTCATCACCCATGTTGCAACCTCTGCAGAATAACTACCTACTCCTGTATCATCCCTATTGCCTATCTGAACGATAACCTCATAAAATAATTTTTCCTGCTTGCTTCGGGAAATCTTATCATAATAACTTTTAATTTGCCTGTCCTTGCGTTTCTGTTTTGCATTGTATTCCTTAAGCGCCTTGTCAAACAATTTATGATAAGCCTGCTTAATATCCTCATGGATAAGCGTGATATTATTCTTGATACGGCTGGCATCTACATTGTCAGCTATAAATCTTCTTGTGTTGTGCCCGATGGAACCTTCCCCATTCATAAAACTGATAGTTCTTTCCATTGTCAAAATTCTCCTCTTTTGGTATGTATATAGGCACCTTCTTCTTATCCGTAATGAGTGCCGGATACGGCACGAAACAGCAGATTTTCCTAGGAAAGTTTTGTTACTTTTGTCAAAAGTAACGCAAAAGCACTTTTGACAGCTTCGCCATCAAAAATGCAGACCCGCAAGCGGGTTTTGCGCTCCTCGCCGGAGTGGCTGTACGGCTCTTCGAGCCGGGTAAAACTCCCTTACGGGAGTTTGTGAGCCACGGATACGCGGCATATCATTTACCATTCACAACTCCGATAAATCCTATGCTAGCTCCCCTAATGAAAACAGTTCACCACATCATGCAGAACTACTTCCTCTGCTATCATTCTTGCCTGAGTTCGTAGCCGATACATTTCCACAAAAGAATTCGACTGCTTTGGTTTATGTTTATGTAACCACTCATTTTCAATATCTTCCAGCAATTCATAAGCTACTTCATTTACTTCGGTTGCTTTGTCATGTAATTCTCCAAATCGTACCAGACTTCTGTATCGCTGCGGATATTCCTTCTGTATGTAATCCATCCACATACGACCATATTTACCAACATCTTTACTGTTCTCCTCTCCACCTAATGTAATCAACGGATAAAATATGCCGTCTTTTTCTATGTATTTCACACCTAATTTTTCAAATAATGTTTCTTCGCTCATAGCAGTCACTTCCTTTATACAAAAATATCTGTTATTCCTCATTTGGTACTGTAAGCTGTTTCATATCTGTCAATGTTCCCAGCTGTTCCTTGAAACCATCCAATATTTCCAGCATGGAACGGATGGGAGTAAGTAACTCCCCATCCATATCCGATGCCTTTTCTATCCTCTCAAGCTCGCGCCCAATTCTTTGCAGATTCTGCCGGAATTGCACTAACATCAGCGGATTACCAGTGGCAACCACCTTTTGATGAAGGACACTCTGGATTATATAATCCTGCTTGGTACGAAATCCGCTGAGTTTCACTCTGTTATTCAGTTCTTCATTTTCCTCTGGTGACATGCGGAACGCTATTGTAACATTCCGCCATCTGTTTTTATCATCTCTATTCTTTTCTGACATTAATTAGTGCCTCCCTTTCCGTTTCCAGTTGTGCTGCCATATCCGTCTGCACCGTTGGAAATAAATGTGCATAATGATATGTGATATCAACCGCCTCATGCCCGACTCTTTCACCTATTGCCAATGCAGAAAATCCTAAATTGATTAGCAATGAAATGTGCGAGTGTCGTAATCCATGAATTCGTATTCTCTTCACTCCTGCAAGCTTTGCACCTCTGTCCATCTCGTGATGCAGATAACTTTTTGAAATAGTGAAAATTCTGTCACCATCCTTTATTCCATAAAATCTGCTGATAAAATTCTCCATCTCTACAGCAAGAAAATCCGGCATGACAATGGTTCTGTTACTCTTTGGTGTTTTCGGGTCTGTAATCACATCTTTGCCTTCCAGCCTCTGATATGACTTATTTATCCGAAGAGTTTTCTTATCAAAATTGAAATCAGCCGGTGTTAGAGCCAGCAGCTCACCTTCGCGAATGCCTGTCCAATAAAGCATTTCAAATGCATAATACGAAATTGGCTTATCTGCCACACACTCTAAAAATGCTTGGAATTCATCCTGCGTCCAAAACTCCATTTCCTTATTTTCTTCTTTACCCATGGTTCCGGCTTTTCGTGCCACATTATCTTTCAGACCATACATATTTACTGCATGATTTAATATGGCACTGAACTGATTATGAATGGTTTTCAGATAGGTAGGGGAGAATAACTCCCCATTATCCTTTTTCAGCTTCATAATCTTATTTTGCCACTGGATGACATCCGAGGTTCGAATATCATCCAGTTTTCGTTTCCCGAAATAAGGCAGTATCCTTGTCTCAATAATGTGCTTCTTTGTCAGAAAAGTATTGCGTTTTATTCTTGGTTCTAAATCCATCAGATAAATATCCACAAAACTTTTGAAGCTCATACTGATACTCTGATCCTCTTTCAACTTGAAATTACGTTCCCATTCAAGGGCTTCGCTCTTCTTGGCAAATCCCCTCTTGGTTTTCTGTTTCCTTGCTCCGGTCAAATCCTTATAATAGGTTCTCACCTCCCACATTCCAGTCTTTTTATTCTTGATAACCGCCATCTATCCCACCTCCTTATCCGTAGATAGCCCGTAGATTCGCTTCATAAAATACTGTGTACTGACACGTCCTTTTATTATCACGAATCCATCAGCCTCAAGTTCTGCATTTAGCCGTCGTATCAGTTTATAGGAATACGATAGTGAAACTCCCAGCATTTCCATGACATCCTGTGCTGTCAAAAACCTCTTGTTCTCCATAAGCTAATGCCTCCTCTCTTTCGTTTTATTATTCAGTTCATTTCTGAACGGCTGTGTTGTGTATTATATTAACAGTTCATTTTTGTACTGTCAATATTTTTTATAGAAAACATTTCACTTTTGCACTGTTGATGATATAATATATGCAGATGCATGTTTTTTACCTCGTATCTTCATGCATGGTACAACACTCATTACACGAATAAGGAGCAGTAAAATGGGCGAGAAATTCACCAGCCGTGTAGGCTATTTGATTCGAAATTTCAGAATTGCATCCGAACTGACGCAAAAGGAATTAGCAGATAAATGTGGATTAAACGAATCCACCATTCGAAACTATGAACTTGGAAACAGATATCCGGATGAAGCAACTTTATTAAATATTGCAAGAAATCTAGGGGTCAGCTTTTATGCATTAGCTGACCCTGATGTAGCAAATATATTCAGTGCACTTCATGTGCTGTTTGATATTGAATGGGCATATGGATTACGGCCCACTATAAAAGACGGAGAAGTTTGCTTTAAATTTGAAGAGCGGCTTCCAAGTGCCGGTCCCCGCCCACAGAAGGATCTTGATAACTTCAAGAAGATGGTTGAGTATTGGGCACGCCTACGAGACAAGCTGGAAGATGACGAAATAACCGAAACGGAATATTATCTCAAAGAGATAAAATTTCCGATGAATCCGATAGATTCGGATAAGGAATATACTGTTTCATTAAATCTTGACGATGACGACCAGCTATTGGTTCAGAATATGAATGAGGATGAAAAGGCTGGAGAAACTGCTGAGTTGTTAAAAGACTTGTTCCCAGATTTCTCTTATGTGAAGAGAAAGAGGAAACCGAAGAAGGAATAAACCGAAAGGACATAATTATGGATAAATTACAATATGATAGTTTTTACAAATTTCTCGTTTCACTAGGCATGCTACTGATTACATTACCTGTTTTGGCATTCCTTTATGTACTTAATATGGACTGTAAACTCATAAGCCAAAGTGATTACGATAATCTGTCCCCAATTTCAATTCAAAGAATACAAAATAATGAGAATTTACTTGATTTTACAACTACAATTATGCCTGCAGCTTCTATTGTGCTTATCGTAACAGGTCTAACCTTAATAATTATTGGATGTTGTAAATGGTATAGTATTCAAAAAGAACTTGACGAACAAATAAAATCCGATACAATTACTAAAAAGATTAATGCTACACAATTAAGTTCTTCAGAATCTGTTGAGAAAGCAGCTAATGAAATATCTGCCGAGCAAAATGCTTCAACAAATGTTTCATCTGATAGAGTTGTAAAATACATGCAAATAGAGGATAAATGTTATAACTATTTTTCCAATAAGTTTTCTCACAGATATCTTCTCAAACAGAACTTACGCATAGGCAGATTCGAATACGATATTATTGCTCTCTCAAAGCGTACTAAGAATGACTTAATTTTTGAAATCAAATATTGGACCGTTAATACCATTACAAATAATAGACTTGAACATTTGATAAGTAATGTTAAATCTATGTGTGATAACTATAAATCTATCACAAGCCACAACTGCGAGTCTGTGATAGTAATCGTCGCACCAAAAGAAAAAATAGAGAAAGTTAAAAGTGCTTGTCTCAACTACTTTAATAATTACAAAAATTCTGTTTTAGAAAATATAAATTTCGAATTCTTTGCTGAAGAAGATCTATAAAAGATTTCTAATCCCTTTAAGGATTATTTTCTCAATGATAAAGACAAGCTATAGGAATAAAAAAGATTGGACTAATTCTTGTAAACCATCTCCAAAATCTAATTTTTCAATATTATTGTCATTTGATTGTCACGCAACAAAAAACGAGCCAAGAAGCGCCGTAAATTCGGCATTTCTTGGCTCGTGTACATTACTCGAATTCGACAGTTCCAGTCGGCTTTGGTGTGAAATCATAAAGCACACGATTGATATCAGGAACTTCATGTGTAATACGATCTGTGATATGAACCATCAACTCATGTGGAATCTCAGCAACTGTTGCTGTCATAACGTCGATTGAGCATACCGCACGAACAATACATGACCACTCAAAAGAACGTTTTCCATCTTTGATTCCAGTAGATCTGAATTCTGGAACAACAGATGAATCCATATTTTCTATCTATAAAAATATGTCTGTTATCTGCACTTCAGGCTGACATCACCACTATATGTCTGAATTACCAGCTTGCCGCCTTTTCCTTTCTGTGTATAAGAAAGATTGTAGTCATCCTCATCTTCCATCATCTTTCCGTTAAGTACATCATCCACTTTGACATTTCCCATATCCGTATCCACTTGAATGTTCCATGTACGCATCACATCTTCTTTTCCCATGAAATAAAGATCACCCATATCTGTATCCACTTTCAGATTTTCAAAATCACAATTCTTAAAGAACATATCTCCTGAATCTGTCTGAATGGTTCCGTTTTCGATTTCACAATCATTCAGCAGTATATTTCCCATATCCATCTTAATAGCAGCCGTCTTCCACTTCTGACCTTCCGGTACGTAAAGTGTTACCACATTTTCATCTGTAGTAAGTGCCTCTCTATTGAAAAATTCCGACAAAAATCCAATATCAACATGATAATATGACTTACCAGCATTTCTATTTTCCTGAATCGTCAATTTATTATCCTCTACCTGATAACTGATTGGTTCTTTCTTCTGATTAGATGCCTGATAAGAAATATAACAAGACTGATCATCTGAACAGACCACCTGCAGATTCATATCTGTCATAGAAATGTCTACCGAATCAAAGTTATCAATCTTTGTCTTTGAAAGAAGAGCCTCGTTGTCTTCTTTTTTTGCAGCTCCATCCATCTTATTCAAATCAGCTGCTTTTACATATTTGTTTCCACCGCTTGCAACTCCGATTCCGGTCAAAACCACACCACATACAAGACATCCTACTCCTGCCCCAAGCCATGCTTTTACCCAACTTTTCATCACTCTAACCTCTCTTTCTGTTTGTAATTTTGCACACCAGTTTTGCAATCAGCATACTGCTCCATTTACACAGATATATACATAATAAGACCCCTAGAATACCTGCTCCCATAGCCAGCAGTCCACTTCCTGTAAGCATTGCAAAACCGCTCATAGAAATTGGAACTGCCAGTATACCACGGACAATAATCTTACCTCCAATAATTATCAGACACGCTGCAAACAAAACTACACATAATAATATGGCAAGCATGCACACAACTAATGATAATACAACTGCAGCAAGTGCTACCAGAAGCGGAGCTCCCACCGGTGCCGCAAATAACACCAGCAATGCGATCCATATCACATGCTTTCCGGAACCTTTCTTTTCTGCTCTAGTCTGTCCGTCTGTCTCATAATTTTGATGTTCTTCAATCTTTTTGTCCAAAAGATTTGCCATCAGTTCTCGGGCAGCCTCCTTCGGCGTCCCCAGCTCCTTCATCAATTCTGCTGCGCCTTCCTCATCTGTTTCCTGAAAATACTCTGCAAAATATTCCATCGCATCTTCATAATCCTGTCTCGGAAGTTTCCGAAGATATTTATGTAATTGATTCAAATATTCTTCCCTACTCAACCTCTTATCCTCCCTTCAATAATTCCATCTACTGTATCTTTATAGACTTTCCATTCATTGCTCAGATATGTAATCTGCGCCTTTCCTTCCTCTGTAATCGAATAGTATTTTCTCTTTCTTCCCTGATACTCCTGCGAATAAGTTGTCAGATATCCTGCTTTCTGAAGTTTCTTCAATATTGGATACAGTGTGGATTCTTTAATGTCAGCTGCTTTCTTTACTGTCTGACTAATCTCATATCCATAAGAATCCTTGCTTTCTACCACTGTCAGGATTATGTATTCAATCAGTAATGCTGATACTGGAAAATACATCGAATCACCTCCTACTTATATGTAAAATATTTATATATATAAATTTTATATATAATATAGCTCAAAAGGTTTTGCATGTCAATGGATATGTAAAAATTTTATATATTCTTTTTTCAAAGCTTCGCTTTGATTTAAATCGAACGCACGTGAGACTTGGTGGATGATTCTGGTCGGCTTAAGCTGACATATTCCCCTTAGAAGCGTTGCACATCCTTGAGATATATTTCTTATCACTCACCACTTATAGAAGTTGGAGCCTTCTCGACTCAGATAAAAAAGATGCCAGAATTTCTCCTGACATTGAATCACTATGACTTATTGTTATTGCCCCTCACATCCTCACAAGGAGGATGACATAGGTTTGAATGAAATTGTTGCCGTGCCAGTTATTTCAACTCACATCCCCACGAGGAGGATGACACTCTGCTGACTTGCCAAATACCACACACGGAATATTTCAACTCACATCCTCACAAGGAGGATGACAGCATATGGTCATGGCAAGAAGAAGGAGGGAAATATTTCAACTCACATCCTCACAAGGAGGATGACAGTGTGTGAGACAGTATCAAACCTTGCTGAGATATTTCAACTCACATCCTCACAAGGAGGATGACAGTGCAGCTGCGGATATATGATTCAGCTGTTCCAGAATTTCAACTCACCTCCTCACAAGGAGGATGACCGGCGGACTGGATAGCATGAAAGCCGCATACACATTTCAACTCACATCCTCACGAGGAGGATGACGGAAAGAGTGTGAAACATTTGTGTTCCTCGCATCATTTCAACTCACATCCTCACGAGGAGGATGACAGTTAATGTTTTTCATTGTCTTTTCCTCCTGTTATATTTCAACTCACATCCTCACGAGGAGGATGACCGGCTAATACCGGCAATCTTGTTATGTTGCTTTTTATTTCAACTCACATCCTCACGAGGAGGATGACCAGCCTGTTTCTTAGCTTTCTGAACACTCTTTTCCATTTCAACTCACATCCTCACGAGGAGGATGACCACGGTAGAGTCGAAGCGGGACGGAACACCATGTATTTCAACTCACATCCTCACGAGGAGGATGACCTCCGCCTTCTTCCCGAAGGCAACGCACGGAATATTTCAACTCACATCCTCACGAGGAGGATGACAGTTCACATTCAATGAAAGCAACAGTTGCTTTAATATTTCAACTCACATCCTCACGAGGAGGATGACGGTGGCAAGGACGATTCTACTCACGGAGTGGAATTTCAACTCACATCCTCACGAGGAGGATGACACGCCCGTTTCGTTGCATCTTTAATCACGGTATATATTTCAACTCACATCCTCACGAGGAGGATGACGAGGACGGGCAGAAGGGTTTCGGGGTATTCGACACATTTCAACTCACATCCTCACGAGGAGGATGACGGAAAGCAGCGTCGACCGATTCTGGTTAGGAGTATTTCAACTCACATCCTCACGAGGAGGATGACAGTGACAGGCCAATGTCTCCGCCTGTCTGCTTCATATTTCAACTCACATCCTCACGAGGAGGATGACGATACAGACGTATCATCCTCTGTTGATAACGTGCAAATTTCAACTCACATCCTCACGAGGAGGATGACTGGCGGAAAAAGCAGATATACGAAACAAGAGCTATTTCAACTCACATCCTCACGAGGAGGATGACTTCTCCATTCGGTTTTTCGGCATAAAGAATTGTGTATTTCAACTCACATCCTCACGAGGAGGATGACGACATATTGATTTAGGAGGTGATTAATTATGGCATTTCAACTCACATCCTCACGAGGAGGATGACTGGGAGAGACAAGAGATTGTAGAGAAGATCTGCTATTTCAACTCACATCCTCACGAGGAGGATGACAATGATTCCGGAGGAGTGTCAGGGAAATATAGTATTTCAACTCACATCCTCACGAGGAGGATGACCAACCGAAGCAGCAAAGAGGGCAGGATATAGTGATTTCAACTCACATCCTCACGAGGAGGATGACGAGGTTCGACAACTCCTCAATATCCTGTCTGGAATATTTCAACTCACATCCTCACGAGGAGGATGACAGCAATTTTAAACAAAAATAATCCATTTAAAATCACATATTATATCAACAATAAACATTTTATATCTATTGTTGACATCTTTTTTCATTTTCATATATATTTCCAAGCCTAATTTTCCCCTTTTTCTGGTGCGAATGTCCCAGGAAATTTATGTGCACTTATCATTCGCACTAGAATATCAACGTATCCTTAACATCAAAACCAGGCTTAGCACCAATATGTTCTACTTTATTTTTATATTTTTCACCCAGATAATAAAATCTCAGACTATCTACCTCTTTGTCTATAATGTTCTCCAATATATTTTTTACTTGTCTGCATTTGGTTGCGTCCATTTGACATTCAAATACAGAATTCTGTACTCTCTGTCCGTAATTAGTGCATTCTTTTGCAACCTTTCTCAACCGTTTCCTTCCTGCTGCAGTTTGAGTATTTACATCATATGTAATCAAAACTAACATCTGCTCACCTACTTCCAGAAAAATGGTGGGTACTCATCTAAATCTCCTCTCAAATATCTGGCTAATAGCATACTTTGAACATAAGGAGCCATTCCCCACTCTATTTTTTCATCTATAAAAGGATGTTTTATAGTTTCCTGTTTTTTAGATTGCCACGCTGATAAGAAAACTTTTCTCCCTTCATCTGTCATAATAACTGCATCATTTTCTTTTCTTATGAAATATTTTTCTTTCATAATTTTTTTATTAATCAGTGTCAATACAAATCTATCCACCATAATACCTCTAAATTCTTCCATAAGATCTAATGCTAATGACATTCGACCGGGACGGTCTGTATGGAAAAATCCTACATATGGGTCCAATCCTACTGCTTCCAATGCACCTCCGCACATTCCAGCCAATAGAGAATATCCGAATGACAGCATCGCATTTACATTATCCAATGGCGGTCTTTTATTTCTCCCATTGAAATAGAAATCGTCTTTTTGCTGCAAAATCAAATCGTCAAATACCGAAAAATATACCGCAGCTGCTTCTCCTTCCAGTCCAAGTAATTCCTCTGCATTTTCACATTCTCTTATTTTTCCCATACTCTGAGCTAAAAACGCTGACTTTTTCTTTATCGTTTCCACATCTAAACGCAGCGCATAATCTCTTGCTGATCTCTCCAAAATCCACCTTGAATTATATACTTTTCCCAAAATAAAATTTCGTGCTATATGTACACTTTCATCCCGATTATCACTAATTCTATATTGTTGTTTTCTTAATGTAACATTTCCTTTTACTTCACCTGTAACTCGAGCTAGAAATCTTCCATTTCCAGACATAAAAGACAAATCAATATTCCGCTGTACACATACTCCCATAAGCGCCGGACTCGCTCCTGTATAACCAAATGTAATTATCGCTTGTAAATTATGTAATGGAATTCTTCCGATTTCTTTTTGTTCTTCCAATACAACAACATTTTCTCCATCTAAGGACAAATATTTATTTCCAGATGTCACATATAACGTATTTAAAAGTCTTTTCATCCTTTTTCCTCTTCTGAAATAATTTTATCAATATATCCTGAAACTGACTTTTTCTTATTTAAAACAGGTAGACAAATATCTTTTAATGAGCATGCATTGCATTTTTTACTTATTTTGACTTTTGGAGTATAACGTTGCTCGTAATACTTATGCATTTCCGCAAATATTTTTCTGACTTTTTCTCGTATTTCATCTGTAAATTCTACTTTTGTACGATGCTTCGTCTCTCCATAATAAATATAGCCATACGGTATTGTGCAACACAACATTTCTTCTAAACATAATGCCTGTGCCGTTACTTGAAGAATATCAAAATCATCCGTTTTTGGTTTTCCTCTTTTATATTCTATCGGAACTACTTTATAAAATCCTTCTTTTCCGGACAAACTGATTCCATCCTTTGCTTTATGAAATTCTACTACATCACATTCACCGCTCACTCCCATTTCCCGGGAGTGAATCGGCATTGCTCTCACAACTATCAAATCTCCTCTTTTTTCTTTAATACTTGCATCGTGAGCATTTTCATGAAGAATCTTACCTTCCACTGTTCTGACATTTTCTTGCCACTGTAGTTCTATATACGCTAGTGCCCATTGTCTCCTGCAAAATTCAAAATGCTGAATTCCTGATAATTGAAGAAAGTCTTCTTCCTTATACAAATTAAAATTCCTCCGGTTGTTTGCATCCTTCTACATCCCATGAGATGTCGTAATCCTCGAATTTTCTTGGATGTTCTTTATTAGCTTTAATAGTGAATCCTCTTTGTATTTTACCACTGGAAACTGCCGGTGTTTTTTCATCATGCTGCCACCAGTACATTTTACAAACTTCCATACTTCCTTCCGGTCTTGCAGAAGACGCATCATTTTCAAATAATGTCTTTAATGCTTCTTTTAATACTTCCGCATCTTCCTGACTAAAACCTGTTTTTTCAGCAAGTTGTACATTTACACTTCCCATTACCTTATATACAGCAAATCCAACTCTGTGTTTTGTTCCCATCGTATCAGAAGCTTTACTTTCTTTTCCGGATTCACTATTCACACTTTTTGTAATCTGCATACTGATAATATCGATTGGTGATAAACTTACTGCCTGATGAATAGAAACAGGTCCCCGTACCCCGAAAGACACCGGAATTCCTTTAAATGCAAAAACTTGTCCAAAAGCTCTTACATCTAACCATTCTTTGCATGCAATTGCTGCACAAGCATCACGATTTGCATTTTTCTTATTTCCCATCTCTGCTTTTAATTCCGCACAGCTATCTGCTCGGTCTTTTAAACTGGTATAAGCATCATCTGTTCTGTCATCTGACTGAACAAAAATCTTCTGTCCCAGATCCTGAAAACGATTTCTAATTTTTCTTTTAATACATACATCTGAAATTTCTCCAAAACCATCCATATTAATTCGCGGACGATTTCCATTTAATGGATCTCCGTTTGGGTTGGCATTGTTTGCACTGATAAATAATGTAAAATCAATTTTTCCTTTTAATTCGCTCATGATCTACTCCTCCTCTTTTTACTCTTCTGACCTTTCTTCTTTTTCTTCGGACTTCTCTTTCTTTAATTTCAAATCATAGGCCTGACTGTGAAAACCAAGCAAAAATAACCCATTTAATTTGCTATTATCTTCAAATTTTTCTATATTAAATTTATGATAAATTTCATGTAATAAATTCTCATAAAATATTCTTTCTGCAATTTTCAATTTAGGCATATATGACTGGATATTTTTTTCTATCACTTCCCATGTTTCAAATGGTCTCTGTGCAAATGCACTCATATACCTTTTTGCATTTGTAATCCTTCCACTATCTTTTTCATCGTATGTCGAATATTCCACCTTATCTGCCACCGCCAATAATCTTCCATATAAATAATTTCTGTCTTTTGATGTTTTATCTAATGCCACGTTCCATTCCTCCTTATATCTATCCTTTTTATCCTTTTTTACAAACGAACATGCTAATGTCAAAACTCTTTCCCAATTTCTTCGTTCCTTATATGCTAATGGATTGGATGCCTTTGATACTGCAAGCATCACATAATCATACGGAACCCTAGTGCCATTCCATATACATGGAAGCAATCTTTGTGCTACTTGTGCATAGAGTTTTTTACCATTAGCATCCACTATAGACACTGTTCCCTTATTCTCAATACCATATAAAATATCTGCAATATCTTTGACCCCAACCATTCCCGCAAATTGTATTCTTTCTCCATCTTTCCATTTTGTATGAATCCAATTGCAATCGTTATGCCATTTTTCTATATTTTTCAGATATCTGGCAGAATTCAGTTCTTTATTTTCAATCAATGCTATCCGACCGGGCGTTGCCGCATCAAAAGCAAGTAAAATCATGTTCGAAGTATTATCTATCTTTTTCCCATAGCCTCTTAGTGCCTTATAAAACTTATCAGCGGTGATTGGATTTCCATCGGATACAATCTCATCTGTAGACCAGTCATCTTCCCAATCATCCTCAGCATTTTCAACACCTTCCCTTTCATACTCAGATACAATTGCTTCAGTATCTCTCTCCCATTTTGGCATGTTTAATTGGTTTGACTCCCATGTCACAATTGTCATAGTATCGAAAAAAGTGCCTTGTTTTCGAATAATCCACTTCAAAGCATTGTGTGCTTTTTGCGAGGTCTCATTTCCTACTGCAAATGCCTCTTCTTTACTTGTAAAACGTCCTCGATAGGTGAAATTTTGACTGTCATTTGCAGAAATCAGCTTCGCTCCATCACCTTCATTTCTGATTTTCTTTGAATGAAGATAAGAAATAGATTCCATATTTCCTGTCAAATAACATATACCTTTTTCTTTTTCCTGTGACCTAACATATTCTATATAACATTCCTGCAAGGTTCTGTCTTTCCAACATTCATCCGGAGTTTCCTGATATATTTTCTCATCAAATGACCGTATAATAAATCGTACAAAAGCTTTTGGCTGTGGAATCCCTTGAATATTTTCTTTCTCATCTATTTGATTTTCTTCATTAAGCTTTATAATTTTATGTGCAACTAAGTCTTGAATTAATGTCGATTTTTTTAAATACTCATAAACTGCTCTGACCTTTTCATGACAATAATCTGATTCTACCCATTCTTCAAGCTGTGAAATATATAGCTCGCTACATACTCCATCGTCTTTATAATATTTTTTATAGTCACCGGCAAGATACCTCAAATTATCACATAATGGATGTGGCTCTTTTCCGGCTGTACGACTTCCCGATTTTTCTGTAACTGGTATAATCGTCAATTTGTCGTTCTGATCCACCTGTTCTGCACGAACAAAATTACCATCTTGGTCTATCGTTACCGTTATCTGTGCTGTTACAGTTGTATGAAATGGTGGAAGAAGTACATAAGGGATATCTCTTCGATATTCGATAACTCCAATCTTATCGCTATTTTTCTCATACAACTCAATCAGTTCGTTTATCCAACTCAATCTTCCACCTCCTCATCTGTAAACTCTTCTAATCCCACAAAATTATTCTCTTCTTTTCCAAATACTTTTCTTTCCATTGGACGGATATGTCTTTTCTCCGTACAATCCTCCGGTCTGGTAAATTCTATAATTCCACCCTTTTTCATTACCGGTCTCCAGAAACGCACTGTCATTTGGTCTTTATCTTCATCCAGAATTGCCTCTTCCGCATAAGTAATCCCATGATACATAAATCCATAACCCACTTCTCCCGGCATTGTATCGTAATAACTCTCGCCTTCGCCAAATACACATGGTTCCACAAACGCCTGACATTCCCTTGTTCCCAAGAAAATATCTCTGCGACCACCTCGTTTTACCATCCTTTTCGCAATATTATGATGCTTGTTTTCATTTCTATCCTGCTCCAGCTCCGGATGATTGAGATTCATCTCAAAATGTGCCCGCACCTGATATCTCACATCTTTTAAATAAGTATAATATGCCAGTTCATTTCCACCATTGTATGCAATCGGTCGAATTCCTTTAGTCTCAGTCTGAATTGGATTCATTACTCTTACCGCGTCAATGCACCAAATAATCGTAGGCTTCCAGTAAATACTTTCCGTAATTCCTTTTAATGCTTCATAAGTCGGAATATGATAGCTTGTCTTTTCTCCTCCCACTCTCATAACCGGTTCTGAAAAAAGCGCATATGTTCCATACACTTCAAACTCTATTGTATTTCTGTATTTTTTCAAAAATCTCACCTCCCTCTATAACATTTGCAATTCCATATTAGGTTCATCCACAACACCTACTTCCTTGTTATAATATCCGTCACACAATACCAATATCTCTCCATTGCAAATTTCATATATAGCATTTCCGAGTTTTTCTTTTCTTTTTTCAGAAATTCCAACTGTATATCTCTGCAATTTTCTTAAAATCTTTCTCTGCTCTTCTATCTCGAGATAATCCTGCGATAATTTATCCAATAATTCTCTCTCTTCATCATTATATGGAACTACAACACAAACTTTATAATCATTAGAAATAACTTCAAATGCCTGTCCTGCAGTCAAAAAAGCCTGCGGTAATTTCGTCTTAACTTTTTCTCTATTTCTTCTGATATATTGTAATTGTCCTACTTTATTTTCTCCCAATAACTCTATAATCGTGGTTGTTTGTTTGTCTATCGGAAATTTCGTTTCATTTGTTCTAAGTTGGGAATAGTAATTTAAATAATATGATTTTATTGCCTCTTCTGAATCCAATGTATCTCTGAATTTTAAAGAATTATTTTTATAATCTTCCAATACTTTTTGTAATGCTGCCTGCGCATTTCTAATTTCCTGCAAATGACTTAATTTCTCTGCTTTTTCGGACATCTGTACAATGAAAACAGTTCCCATTCTTCCTAATTCCTTATGTCTATTACACCGTCCTGCTGCCTGAATTACATTATCCAAACCTGCTTTAGACCTCACAACACACCCGAATGAAAAATTCACGCCTGCTTCAACAACCTGTGTACTTACGCATATGATCTTTTTTGATTGTTCTTTTAAAATATGTTTTATAGATTTTAATGTATCTAATTTATGTTGTGGACACATATTATTACTCAAATGAAAAAGTGCATATTCTTGTGGACATATCGCTTTTAATTGTTGAAATGTATTCATTGCACAAGCCGTAGTATTCAAAATAACCAATGTACTTTGATATTGTTCTGTTTTTTCCCGCACAAATTCACTTAAATCTTCTATATCCATACCGCCAGGATATAATTCTGTTGCATCTTTAATATCTGTCCTTTTAAAAGCATCTGCATATTTTTCCGGTCTTCCCGCCATTTCTATACATTCACAAATGTTATTCTCTTTTATTGGTGCCAATGTTGGCTGCGTTGCTGAACACAACACAACTGTCGTACCACAAAATTGAGTAAGAAAATTCACAGCTAAATTGAAAAGTTCCATACATTTTACAGGAATTGCCTGCACCTCATCAAATATAATAATACTGTTACATAATGTGTGCATTCTACGAATACAGCTTTTCTGAGCTGAAAACAATGTATTCAATATCTGTACTGCCGTAGTCACTATAATCGGTGAATCCCAAGTTTCAGTGAGTTTGCGATACCGGTCTTCTTCTCCTTCTTCGCAAACCACATTACAATGATGCTCTAACACAACATCCGCTTTGCCTATTGCTTTTCGAATCTCCTCGGCATTCTGAATCAATATAGAATTGAATGGTGCTATATAAATAATGTGTTTTTTTTTCATCTTTTTCGCATGATACAGAGCAAAGCGCAAACTGCTAAGTGTTTTTCCTGCTCCTGTCGGTACAGTAAGTCGATAAAGATTTTCTTCTTTGTCTGCAGCTTGTCTACACAAATCCGAAATTTCTTGGCGAAAAGTATTTAACACATTTCCATTCGACGGATTATTTTGAATTTCCTTCGACATATATTTTTCAAAATTCTCTATACATTCATTCCAAATCTTCTGCATCTCTTCCAATGAAATTCTTTTTGATAACGGAACATCTTGAAAAAAACAAGCCGTATCCGTCCAGTCACCATCAATGAGTAAAGATAAAACCAATCTCAGATACATTCCCATAAAGAAATATCTGTTCCCACATTTTCTTTTTGATATTTCTGACTCTTTATGAAAAATATTGATTTTTCCTTCTATGTTCTTATATGTTTGAATCGCTTTTTCACAATATTCTTCCAATATCTCTTTATCATAAATCTGAAAGAATTCTTTCTTTATCCAGTCATAATCTACTTGTTTTTCATCCCGTTGTTGCTGTAAACTTTGTCCATTATCTAGATTGATGCAATCTCCCATTTCATGATGAAAATATATAACCGTACTGATAAATTCTGAAACACTTTTTTCCTTCAGTAACTCCCTGATTAATCTTCCGCCAGCAGTAGAATGATCCAAACCATGTTTATGAGTATCATCTCCATATTGTAGAATCCTCTCAAAATCTTCTTGATTTTCTCTTCCCAGCTTTCCTGCATCATGGAACAGCCCTATCAAAGTAACCAGTATCTTCAATTCTGAAAGAGAACAAGTCTCCGCCGCATAGTTCGCAACATTTTCTGAATGCTCTTTCATCGTCTGATATCTTCCTGATTCATAGTCTACATGCACCAAATCTCTTTTTATTTCGATTTTATTTTCCATCTAGCCCTCTTGTGTTATCTGTGTATATTTTTCTTTATTCAGTTTTCTATTTTGTATATTTTTACTATATTTTATCAAATTAAAGAATGCCATACAAGGCAGAATCCAAGAAAGCATTCGCTTTATAAAATATCAAAGGATTCTGCCTTACTCATGTTTTATTTTCCGTATCCCCTCGGTAACTTTAATAAATTATCCGTTACTGTATCATTCGCCTCTGAACGAACATATTTTTCTCCCAATATACTCATTACCGGAACTAAATACGGATAAGGAAATATATTTACTTGTATTGATTTTGGAAATTGTTTTAGATAATCATAGACTTCTGCTTTTTTCCAATATGTACCTGTTTGATCAATATAGATAGAATCTATATCCTGTACATTTCTTGAATTACCACAGTTACTTTTCATCTGAATTTTCATTGCTTTCATTGTCATCTTTGCATTCTCCTTCTTGAATATATAATTTTGTAACGAAAATATATAAAATGACTTTACAAAAGCAAACTAATTATTTAGAATAGATTTTGCTAAGTGTATTCTATTAATTAGATGCATTTGAATACCGTTTGATATTACCAGTATCAAGCGGTTTTTTTATTATATTTTTCATTACATTTTTACTATACTCCTATAAGTTCTAATTTGTCAATATTTATTTTTCTACCTTCCCTTAAGGTAAAACAATATTTGTATTCATTTTTATAGTCAAATCCTCTTGATTTGACTATAATATGGTATTGCTACCATCCCTATAGGTTTTTCAACTCACAGATATTTACTATATCTGACATTTCATAAGAGATAGAATCTTATAAATATATTTTACATCTCTTATGTCTTTGTCCAGTTCGATCCATTTGTGCCTAAGCAACTTCTAATCTCTGAAAAAACTGTACAATCGTTATTATACGAATATCTTTAATATTTTTCAAGCTGTAATCTCTTGTGATAAACAACAATAACATCCTTGGAAAAACCATTTTAACTCACATCCTCGTAAGACGGATGACTGAGTACCATCATTGCGAGAATTACGGAAGCGATATTTCAACTCTCATCCTCATGAAGAGGATGACTCAGAGAGCTTACGCTGTTCCCAAACATTTGGCACTTATTTCATTAATATCTTATGCCCACACTGATAATCTTTAAAAATTTCATATTTCTGCCTGAATAATATGTCCAAAATTCATTTCATCTTTGAATAAATCGTACACATATTCCGGACTTTCCAAATATAATCCTGTCTCTTTATCTATAAGTTTTTCAAAAACTTCTGAATTGTAAAATTTATTCATAGCTTCGTCATATTCTATACTCTGATCGGTACTAATCATATCTATAATATCTTGTATCGAATATTCCAATAACTGATCTTTTTTACACATTTCTACTCATCACCTTTCTCAAAAGTTTCACACTCTTTTCTGTATGAAAAGAATATTGCGAAGAAGTCTTTTTATAAATCATTCCCTTTAACAACGTTTCGAAATCTATGATTTCATTTTCATACTGTCGAAACAACAAAGCCATATTATCATCTGCAACAGGACCTATAACGATATCATATTTGTTATCTTTATTACACAAAACATCCTGTACATCCATAAATGCCCTGCTTCTATTATTCATTACAAATTTTGCCCATTCTTCCGTTGTCCATATCCCGAAATTCTTAATTCTGAGATTATTTAAATCTTTAAAATTATCATCAATCTCATAAACATTCAAAATCGGTGATTGTCCATAAATTTTTGCTACTCTTATCGCCATTTTTTCGGCTTGTTCTTCAATATCCGTCAGATAAAATCCCTGACCAAAATCCTTGTATGGTCTGCACATTGCCAGATTTATATTATCAATTGCTATATTACTCCCATGATATAATCTCATAATGTACCTCCATTTTTTTTACATAAAATTTCCAAATCATCTAATATAGTATCAAAGTCCAACGTATGTTCCACATCATAATTTTCTTTAATAAAAGCTATTCCTTTAAATTGAAAAAGATACCGAAAGGCCTCTTTACTGCTCAGCTTATGCCTATTGGCAAATTCATTTACACACGCAACAGTAAAACCGATTTTTCTTTTCTGTTCACTCATTAAAAAACTTCCTTCCTGCATTTAAACATGCCTAACTATTGCCTATAGTTTAATCGTATCATAAGTTCTCTTATTTTTTACAAAAAACACTCTGCTTGCCAAATTTATCTGTTTTTGTTCTAATCATAATATGAAAATTGAATTTTTTCTATTTCAAGTTGAACGTCCGTGAGACTTGGCGCGTGATTCTGGTCAGCGAAGCTGGCATATTCCTATTAGAATCACTGCGCATCCTCGCGGAGCGTTTATCTCAGTCGGAGATTGGACTCTCACTGGGACAAATTTTCTATTACTCACCACCTGAAGAGGTGGGAGTCTTCTCGACTGAGATAAACATATTTTGTAACATAAATTTCTTAATATTTCGCAATTCATCACACTTCTGCTGGTGAAGAGTGATGAGGTTATCGAGGTTAGAAAAATATAAACCAATTTTTTCTTGCTCTGATTTATTCGGAATCTTCAAGCAAAGATTTTCCAACACTGTTTGACTGATATTTTTATTTGCACTATTAGTAGCTTGTGCCATAATTTGATTTCGTACGGATTCTATTCCAAATAAAAACCTTTTAAAATTATTATCCAATCCATATTCATCTCGAAATCTTATAATAAATCCAGAATATGTTGTATTTTCAAGATTTTGTAGTACTAAGGCAGCTTCTCCTACACCTTCCAATTTTACCGAAGAGCGTACAAACAATACATCTCCCTTCTGCAAATTATAATCTTTCAGCTGTGAATCAGATGCCATTGCCTTCCCTAAATTTGTACCATCAATCACATTATTTCCGAATATATTTTGAAGATTTACAAATGGAAATCCTATTCCCATGGCTTCTTTGGAAAAGTTCATTCCATTCTTCAATGAACCAAGTTCTCCCAACTTACGCTGTTCCCAAGCATCAGTAATTTCAACTCACATCCTCACGAAGAGGATGACGCTTGATCGTAAACAATATCGTTGAGGCTATGACATTTCAACTCACATTCTCGCGAAGAGGATGACCCCTTCAGGATTCCGACACGCTGCTTTTTGTCATTATTTCAACTCACATCCTCGTGAAGAGGATGACTATGTTCGTGTGTCTACCGGGCATCAGGTCGATATTTCAACTCACATCCTCACGAGGAGGATGACCGCTGATTGCCTGCACTTTTGACATTTGCTGTTCTTTTCAACTCACATCCTCACGAGGAGGATGACTGCAACAGGTGGAAAGACATTGATGAGAATATTCGATTTTCAACTCACATCCTCACGAGGAGGATGACTGCTTCTTCTGCCGCCATGAACCGCGCGGCATTCATTTTTCAACTCACATCCTCACGAGGAGGATGACGCAGTTATCAATCTCTTTATGCTTTTGTCTAGTTTTTCAACTCACATCCTCACGAGGAGGATGACGAATCGTATTTCTACGTCTTGTTCGTAGTTAGTTTTTCAACTCACATCCTCACGAGGAGGATGACCATATCGGTCAATCGTACCTTGTGAACAGTTCTCCTTTTCAACTCACATCCTCACGAGGAGGATGACAGATTCCATGCTGACTTTTTCTGAGGGAAATATTTTTTCAACTCACATCCTCACGAGGAGGATGACACAACGACTATATGAAAGTGATTTGACGAATGAGCTTTTCAACTCACATCCTCACGAGGAGGATGACGAGGATCGGGAGCAATAGCAGATTGATAATTTCTTTTTTCAACTCACATCCTCACGAGGAGGATGACAGAAGATCCGCCGCAGACGGGAACGCTAATTCCTTTTCAACTCACATCCTCACGAGGAGGATGACCGCATGCACTGATCTTCGCTTTTCCATGATCGCTTTTCAACTCACATCCTCACGAGGAGGATGACGGAAGCGGAAGTGCAGCAGGGTACAGGCTACAACTTTTCAACTCACATCCTCACGAGGAGGACGACCAAGATCGTTGTGAGAGGAAAGGCAACGAACACTTTTCAACTCACATCCTCACGAGGAGGATGACTATCTGCAGCATGATCTGGATGCTATGAAAGAAGGATTTTCAACTCACATCCTCACGAGGAGGATGACAGTAAAGGCAAGAAATATAAAAGCAGGTTCAATTTTTCAACTCACATCCTCACGAGGAGGATGACATTGGCTTTTGCTACCTTCATGCTTGCTGGTGTTTTCAACTCACATCCTCACGAGGAGGATGACAGTTAATGCCTTTTTGATCTCATCTTTCATTCCTTTTCAACTCACATCCTCACGAGGAGGATGACGGACAGATGCAGTTATCAGATTTTATGGAGATGAATTTTCAACTCACATCCTCACGAGGAGGATGACTGTTGGAAACATTTCCACTGGTGCCTGCCCATTTTTTCAACTCACATCCTCACGAGGAGGATGACAGCAATTTTAAACAAAATCTTTTCATTTAAAATCAAACTTTATATACACTATAACATATTATTCGCTATTTTTTATATCTATAACTCTATATTATATCCTTTTTCTTCCCAAAAATATTCATATTCTGGTGCGAATGATTCAGCAAATTCCTGTTCACTTGCCTTTCGCACTCCACGTTTCCCTGTTCCATCACTACAAATCCATTTTCCCTAGTGCAATGCCTTTGTTGGGCAATCTTTTGTGCATTCATAGCAAAGAATGCATTCAGTTCCATTTTTTCGCTTTCGGGATTCCTTATTAACTTCCACGTTCATCGGACAGACGCGCAAGCATTTGTCACAATGAATACATTTACTCTCGTCACAATGGACACGTAAAAACGAAAAATAACTCATCGGCTTGAGGAATACCGTAACAGGGCACAGATATTTGCAAAATGCACGATTATCCTTGAGTACAAATGCCAGTCCGATACCTAAGATATAATAAAGCACATTTCCTACGATGAATAGCCAAAACATAATTTGTTCCAGGTTTGCAATTTTTATCAGCATCAAACCGGATACCAACGCTAATGACAGTATAAACATCACATAACGAAGAAAACAAAGCTTCTCTTTTCGTGGATTTTGTGGCTGTTTGTAAGGTAGAAAATCCAGCACCATGACTGTCCAACAGGCATAACCACACCAACCGCGCCCAAAAAACAGTGGACCAAATATTTTCGCCACAGCATAATGAATAGTTGCCGCTTCAAAAACGCCTAAGAACAGATAGTACCAGAATCCCTCAATCTGCATATTTTCATGGGAAATTACACCGAGATACAACAACATATAGCTTCCCACCGCCAATTGTATGAAATGCCTGGCATACCGTTTTCCGGCGGTAAATAGTGCTGTTCCCAGCCCAAGGCAGCCTCCTATGTAGCTAAAATTTAATAAATAAAATAGATTTTTCTTAACAAGCCACAGTGTAACTGCCACTATCTCAAATAGCAGAAATAGCAAAATTGATGGCACATATTTGCGAAACTTGTTTCTTTTAATTGGTTCTTTTTGTGCGGGTTTGCTCTGAACTCTTTTATCTTTATTCATAGAGGCCTCCTTATCATTTAGCTTTTATTCTTAATTATACGTTCCGTCCCGTGATTTCAGCAAGTGAGAAAATAGAAAAGTAACACAAAAGGATGTGCTATGGCAACTCCTCCATTACCTTAACACATCCTTTTATATTATTATTTTCTATTCCTCTTAATGACAGCTGTGACTTCCACATCCATGCTCACCACATGCATGTCCTTCCTCGTGGTTGTGCTCATGATGAGAACACTTTACCTCTGGGTTGTAATCAAGTGTTTCATTGATAAGTGCATTTACCGCCTCATCTGCATCCCCTGAAACACCTCCAAAAAGCTTAATTCCTGCTGCTGCCAACGCTGTCTGTGCGCCGCCGCCGATTCCTCCACAGATTAAAATATCGACATTCAGTGCGTTGAGAACTCCTGCTAATGCACCATGTCCACTTCCATTCGTGTCTACTACTTCTGAATGTACTATTTTTCCTTCTTCTACATCATAAATCTTAAATGCTTCTGTGTGTCCGAAATGCTGAAAAATCTGTCCATTCTCATATGTTACTGCTATTCTCATCATACCTTCTCCTTTTTCTAATGCATATTTTTGATAGAGCTCCTGTTTGTAGCATCCGCCAAGTCCACAGTTACTATTCTGACCATCACAAATTTTAAAATCCCCGCCTTCGATTCTAAGTGGATATCCGCCAATAAGTGCATCTGCAATTTTCTTTCTGGCACTCTCGTAAATTCGCTGAACTGTTGTTCTTGCAATCTGCATAAATACTGCACACTGTTCCTGGCTATAACCTTCTTTGTCCAAAAGACGGATTGTTTCGTACTCATCTATTGTCAAAATAATGGGTGGAGTTTTTTTATTATCATCTATCGGAAGAAATTCTAAAACATCCGGAAAATGGCAGACTTTTCTGCATTTTACTGGTCTTGGCATAAGCTATTCCTTTCTTGCTTTTCTTATATATTAACTCCATTAAGAGCATATGTCAATAATGTTTTTGACATATGTCAATTATCCATACCACATGCATATGCCCTTTCAATCAGTGCACGGTCATTAACCACTGCATCATAGAAGCGAAATCCGCCGGAAAAGTTGTATGTTTCATATCCATTTCCCTCCAGAATACGGCTCGCAATATAACTTCGCAGCCCACTCTGGCATATCAGATATACAGGCTTTTCTTTCTCAACTTCATTGATACGTTCCCTCAGTTCATCTACAGGAATATTTTTAAATCCATTAATATGGCCCCTGCTAAATTCATCTACTGTTCTCACATCCAGCAACACAGCATTTTTATCTTTAGAAATCTTATCCATATTTTCCAAATGCCATTGTTTTAAGGTCCCTTTTGCTATATTGTCTATCATGAATCCGGCCATATTTACAGGATCCTTGGCAGAGGAATAAGGAGGTGCATATGCGAGATCCAAATCTTTCAGCTGGGTTGCCTTCAGCCCTGCATGGATTGCTGTTGCCAGCACATCGATACGTTTATCAACTCCTTCATATCCAATAATCTGGGCACCAAGCAAACGATAAGTCTCTTTTTCAAAAACTACTTTCATGGTCATCACTTTTCCACCAGGATAATAACCGGCATGACTCATAGGAGAAAGAATTACTGTATCTACCTCTAATCCTGACTTTTTAGCATTGGTTTCATTTATACCTGTAGTGGCTGCTGTCATATCAAACACTTTGATAACGGAGCTTCCCTGACTGCCTAAATAATGGCTATCACCACCACAAATATTATCCGCAATAATCCTTCCCTGTTTATTGGCAGGTCCTGCTAAAGAGATTAACGCATCATTGCCAGTAACATAATGTTTTACCTGAACTGCATCACCTGCAGCATAAATGTCTGGTACAGAAGTTTCCATTCTGTCATTCACTACAATACTTTCCTTGATGCCAAGTTCCAGACCAGCTTCTTTTGCTAATGTTGTATCTGGTGTAACGCCGATTGCCAGTACTACCATATCAGCATGAAGGGATGGATTATCTTTCAATAGGACCTCCACTCCATTGTTTTTTTCTTTAAATCCTTCCACTGTATAGCCCAGTACCAGTTTTATCCCATGCTTTCTCATTTCATTATGAATCATGGATGCCATATCTGGATCAAAAGGATTCATCAGCTGCTTAGGTCGTTGAACAATTGTAACATCCATGCCAAGCTCCCTTAAATTTTCTGCCAGTTCCAGACCAATAAAGCCACCACCTGCCAATACAACTGATTTTGGATGATTCTTATTTATATATTTCTTTATCCGAAAAGTATCTTCTACTGTACGAAGTGTAAAAAGTTTATCAATGCCTACTCCAGGGAGTCTCGGCTGTGTTGGTTTTGCACCTGGAGAAAGGATAAGTTTATCGTAATTTTCTTCAAATATTTCACCGTTTTCTAAATTCTTCACTGAAACAGTTTTACGTTCCGGATGTATGGAGATAACTTCATGATGAATTTTCATATTAATACGGAAGCGTTTTAAAAAACTCTCGGGTGTCTGTAGTGTAAGTTCTTCCGGATCTGTGATCACATCTCCAATATAATATGGAAGTCCACAATTCGCATAGGATATATATCCAGATTTTTCAAATACCGTTATTTCTGCATATTCATCCAGTCTGCGTATTCTTGCTGCAGCTGTAGCTCCTCCGGCTACACCACCTACGATTATTACCTTCATCTTTTTTCCACCTTTCCTCATTAAAGCATTTCTAAAATTGCATTCTTAGGTCTTACCCCGGAAACCTGCTGAATAATCTTCCCATTTTTTATGACAACTAAAGTCGGAATACTCATAATACCGAACTTATTTGCTAGTTCAGACTGCTCATCTATATTGATTTTTCCAACTTTGATATCTGCACGTTCACTCGCAATCTCCTCTACGACAGGAGCCAACATACGGCAAGGTGCACACCAAGGAGCCCAAAAATCCAAAAGAACAGGTTTCTCGGAATTCATTATTTCATTCTGAAAATTATTTTTATTGATATTAATAGCAGACATTTTACAGTCCTCCTTGTTTTTTTCTTTTATGGCTTTATTATAATCTGAACTTCATTTATTTTCTGTGATATCATCACATTATTATGATGATTAATTTTTTTAAATTTATTATTAAACAAAATAGATGAATGATGTATCTTATAAAGAATGGCTGTCTTTTCTCCAATGAGAAGACAGCCATTTCTCATATATTCTTTAATACAAATCTCCTGTCCATCCTTCAAAATTTCCACTGCTGTTCCGGTTTTGAGTAAATGTAATAGAACCCTTGAAAAAGACTTTGAATTCCATAGGCTTCCTCAAAATCATGGAAGTTTTTTTGAAATACGGTGTTATGATGATAGTGGTTATAACCTGCCGCACTGGACAACCCGGATCCTGCTCCTACAAGCACCGCATCCACGTTCCGAATCAATTCTGCTGTGGAAACCCGCAAGTCAGAATCAATGACGTCATTCAGCTTATAGGACATGATTTTAGAAATTTTTTTAAATTATTTTTTGAAGTGTAAAAAGACATAAAAAAGATGCCAGGATTTCTCCTGACACCATAGTGACTGTGCCAACTTCGTGCCCAGTGGGCACAAGGTTGGTTCATTATTCATTTTCTGCATTCGCCAATTTTTTCTTGGTTTTCTTTTTCCCAGAAAGCATTTTATGTCCTGAATAAATAGCCATAACCATGCAAATCAAAGAACTAACCGCAAAATATTTATGACTTGATTTTGCTCCTTTGTGGCCGGTATAAAAAGTGCCAAACATTGTGAGTAATGCTCCAAGTGACCAATATTTATGTGCTTTCATTCTACCACCTCTCCCTTTGTGTTAATTTTAATATGTAACTTTTGATGAAATATACTTTACAAAGCTTTTATTTATTTCGTTTTTAAGTTCGTCTTTATTCTCGTATGTTCTCAATATTCTATATCGTCCTTCAACTTCCCAAGATCAAATTGTTCTATAAGAAACGCCCACCATAGCACCCAGCTTTTGTTGAGTCATTTTTCTCTTTTCGCAACTCTCTAATTTTATCCCCAAATGTTGTCATAAGTATACATCTTTCTCCTATGAGTTTTGTACGTGCTTTTCCATCTAATCTGTTTTATTACTCTACCCTATCACACTTGCACCAAATGGCATGAAAGAAAGTCTTGCCATTTAAAAAAACTGCTTCCTGTACCATCATGAGCATTTTTTCAAAAGACTGTGCAAACCTTACATCATCTTCTTCTGTTCGTTTTTTCGGTCCCTTGATATGATTCTTATGGGAACTTCTTCTGGCTTTTTTATTCAAATGACGTTCCATGAGCATCTGATCAATATTGTTATTCGTGTACCATTTACCCGATTGATGAATGGCATCTGCTCCTGCCCCTACTACAATCACTTCGCTATAATTAGAATACAAAATATGATTCGTATCACACAGCAATGTAGTTGGAATATTATATTTCTCTGCTATTGTCTCGATAATACCTACTACCGGACATGCATCTGCATCTACAAATATCTGCACTAGTGCCTCTCCATTTCTTTTTGAATCCATGTCATAATTACATCTACAAGATATTCCTGCTACACTTGGCTTAGTTCTTTTCCCGGTTGCATTTTATGCCACTTCCGAATGCACTCTCTGCAACATGTTGCAGTTGCATGCTGGGCAATAAATACCGGATGCCCACGCATTGGAGTCTGCTTGCCATCATTTGCTATATACGCCGGAGCTTCTCTTTTTGAGATAAAATCCTCTACATGTTGTCTGATTCTCTCCATGTCTCGCCTCTCGGCTCGGTCGTTGCTCCTGCTACGCAGGGTCGTCCACTGGACGACCGCAACCTTTTTCGTTTATGTAATCAATATCTTTCTGCTTTAGATGGAAACTGCTTCGGAACTTGGAATTATCTAGTCGTTCAAATAATTGCTTATACCTTTCATCCTTCGTCATATCATCACCATAAATCGTATTGTTTCATAGTCTCTGCATTTCGATATTCATGTTTCTCATAATATCCTATCAACTTCCCATCATCTCTGAGTGCCACCATATAAACATCTTTATTCTGTTTCTCATTGTGAAAAGTAAAAACGATATTATGACTTTCATCTACTGCAAACCAGTCCACTACCTGCTGTATTTTATCTCTTGATTCCGGATTATGACAATCTAACAGACTTCTTCCAACAAGTTTATCGCCACCTCGCTTCGCATAACTGATAACAGCTGCCGGATTCATGTAAATAATCTCATGTTTAAGATTGCATATAACAACAGATGCCCTGTCCTGATCAACAATACTTTTATAAAAGTTGACATAAGATTTAAACTTAATCACCTTTTCATTATCCAGCCTCTTTTGAAGATGTGGTTTCTTTCTTCGATAATAATCGTATATTTCTCCATCTGGTATCCAGATTTGTGCCTCATTTATCTTATCAAGTACAGCTTCAACAATCTGTTCATCTGCCAGCGAATCAGGTGCTTTATCATGTTCTGTTACATACTTTTTGTATTCTTCATACACCCAGCCTGTAATCTTATCCTTCTGTTTCATCTTGAGATTACTAAACTTCTTGTTCATCTGTAAAAGCTGACCATCTATCTTTTTATGTATTTTTTTCTTCTTACTTTTCGCCATTTTATGTTATCCTTAGAACTTCACTACTTCCGGTTCATGTGTAAATGATGAAAATGTAGCTGTCGCATTCTTAAAATAGAACACCTCTGTATTTCCATCATCTGCTGAGTACATATTCTGTAAAGATGGATAAGCATCAAGCATAGACTGTCTTGCTTCTCTTCTATCATCTTCTACAAGTTCTCCTGCTACACGAAGCCACTCTCCATTCTTAAATGTACAGATTTCTACCTTTGGATTTGCATGAATCTGTTTTGAAACATCTTTCACCTTTCCGGTCTGAATATACAGTTTTCCATCAAAAATATGTGCTGTTCCAAAAGGTCTTACCCTTGGCTGGTCTCCTTCCACTGTTGCCAAATAATATGTTTCTGCTTCTTTCAAAAAATTTACTACTCGTTCCATGGTATAATCCTCCTGCCTTAACTGTTTATCTGATACTTATAATGAATTACAACTATTTTCAGTATAGCATATATTGCTTTATTAAGTATCAATAATTTGCCTTATGAGAAGGTTGGAAAGAGCGAGCCGGTATGTATTGCAGATGATATGCCGTTTGAAATTCCGGAGAGTTGGGAATGCGCATGACTACCAAGTCTTTTTCTGGCTTGTTCAAGCATATCCATGCTGTAATCAATACAAGTAATATGTGCATTTTTCAGAGAACTCCTTACCCTCCAAATTTAATTTTAATTCTAAAAGCTTAAAACTATCGTTCTCTAATCTTCCTGACATTACGATTCATGAGGTGTCTTCCAATATGTCTATAAGCAAATGCTTTAAAGGCTGAAATTTCTTGATGATGTTCCTTCAACAGTTCATCTGGACAATCATAAACACCAAAATCCTGATTGATTCCCTCGCTCTGAATATAAGTATTGTTTCTATCAAACTCAATAATGAGATTTCTGAAATCCTTGACTGCTACTCCATAACCGCAAAATGCACCTGTACATTCCGAATTTTGTTCCTGTAACTTCTTTATGTAGGTTTTATCCAAAATGAATGCTTCCAGTTCGTACCACTGATTTTCGAAATTAATTTCTACCCAGCTATGGAAAATACTTTTTGGAGCATTACGGTAAACAAACCCGGTCATAGCCCCTTTCTGCAATCTTTTATCAATCGTAAAACCATGTACTCTGCATGGAATATTGCAGGCACGTAAAAGTGCCATAAATAAAGTTCCTTTTGTATTACATTGTCCATAACCATCTGCAAGTACTTTTGAAGCTGAAATTCCGTCATCAATATTATATCCAAATAAAACATCATCTCTTACATAGTTGTAGATTGCCTTAATCCTTTCAAATTCACCCATTTCCTTCCATTTCATATTTTGAATAAGTTTTTGAATTGCCGGATTAGAAAAATCAACCATTCGTGTTTCCCTAAGATACTTATCTTTCATTTCTTATCGCCTTTCCCATAGGTTTTCTCACAACACAATGCATTCGCATACCTTTACGAATTTCAAATTTTTCTACTTTTAATCCTGCTTTTTTGCAACATTTTATGACCACATCTCTTGTTGGCACTTGGACATCTCCATGTCCGCATATATTTGCCAACGGCATTTCCAATGTATTCATTAGCCATACCAATACTTTATTGTCACTCGTCACATCTCTCAGTATCAATCTTCCATTTGGGCGAAGACATCTTTTCACACTATCAAAAAATGCCTGTGGATCCGGATAATGATGGAAGCTCATAGAACAAATAATTGCATCAAATGAATCGTTTTCAAAAGGAAAGTTCTCACAATCTCCTACAACAAATGTTGCATTTGGAATATTTTTCTTTTTTGCCTGTTCAATCATGGCAGAAGTCAGATCCAGTCCTGTATAATGCCGGTCTGGATATTTTTCTGCTAATAAAGAAATCATCGGAGCAGGCCCGCAGCCTGCATCTAATAAATCTCTAAATGGCTCCTTATCTAATTCTTCCAGAATATCCGGATAATCCTTCTTGCACATTTCGTAAACGCCAGCATGGTTACTTTCATATCTTCCTGCTGCTTTTGTAAACTCTTTAATTGACAATTTTTTATATTCTTCATTTTTCATGCTTTTTTCCCCAATCACTGTACCTTTTTCGTCTTGCATCCGCATTTCTTCATTCTTTTCATATAAGCGTAAAACTGCTTAGTTCTTTCGGATTTATTTCCTGATATTTCTGCAAATGTTGTCGGCTGAATCAACCTTGGAGTAAGTGCTGCATCGAGGATACCATCATCATTTATACTTCCGCCTGCTCCTGGAAAAGCCGGTAATATTCTTCCTTTTCCGACAATGTCTTCCCATTTATTGTAACTGTCCAGTGAATTTATCATTGTAACAATCATATTACTTTTATTATTTTTCAATTCAGTAAGTGCTTCATACAGCTGGTTTTCCCGGACAGTAAGCAAGACAAAATCACAAATATCATCGTTTGATAGTTCTCCAAGAATCCTAATCTCTGCCTTTATTACTTCCTGATTTTTCTTATATTGCAATCCATTATTTCTTAAAGCCTCAAGTCTTTTACCTCTGGCATAAATATTTGTATCATAACCGGCTTCTGCAAATAAAGCCGCATACAAGGATCCAATCACACCAGCACCATAAACCATAAATCAATATTCTTATCAACAACTGCCGGAATAAACGATAAAGTTCCCATATTCTCAGATTGTTTAATTGCCGGAATCAGGAGACTCCAGATTGAAGCAGCAACCATTATACCTGCTGCAAACCCTGCAAGTGCACGTTGCAGTAACTTGCTAAGTGTTTTTCTCATAAAAAACACGCATGCTGCACCTAGCGTTGTTCCAACAAATGGAATCAATATACCTTCAAAAACATTCATTAGCATTATGTATTCCTTTCTGTATAGTCAAAAGTACTTTCACATCGTTCTGTTGTTAGTTTTAACTAACTGCCATATGTAAAAGAAACCGTGCAAAAAGCAAACTGTAATTTCACACGGTTTTCCTTATGTTTAAGTATATCACTTACGAAATCATATAACAATATAATTCTTTTAACAATTTACAAAACCTGATATGTAATGACTTTTGTCAAGAGGTAAATTGAGAAAAATCACCACAAATTTATTAAATTTTACCTGGAGAACCCATGAAAGGGCTTCAGACGTATCAGTCCCCGGCTTTGACCACTATGATATACGTGGATTCGGATTGTTCCTTACCGACAGGTCAATGGTCCGCCGTGAGCTCTACCGTCTAACAGCGTGGATCACAGGCGAACCTGTGCCAACATAGGTTTATCGTAGATAGCTCGAACCTTGAAAGATGCTAAAACCCTTTCAGGGATTCTCCAGTTAATTGTTGTCTGCTTCGCTGTAAGCAGCACACAGATGCTTACAGCATATAATTGCCCGTCATAACAGCGGAGCGGAACTGTCAAGGCTTCTCCTAACCCCTGTAGCATTTGCCCAGAAGAACCATCATATATATGTACCATCGGATTGCACTTCACTAAAACCAACACTAATTAGAATTCTTTTTACCAATATTTCAAATGCTATACCTGCTTTCATATGTTTTACTCCTGTATTTACGAATTAATTGTACTTTATTCAAATTGGGCTTTTTATTTTTTAATTATGTAAGAATCCAAATGACCACCAAAAGAATATATTTTCCATTCAGACATGCCACAATCCTTAACTAATGCAATTTCATAAATATCTTTTATAATATGTGGTGTACTAACCACAAACGGATTATCCACTTGAGGATGAATTCTAACATATGCCATTGTATGTTGTTCATTGTAACGTACCTTGGAACTAATTCCAGGATTCTTTATTCCCAAAAAGAATTCTCTTGCTTCCGAATAATCTTTCCAATCCTTTTTCGTAGATGGAAAAATTAATTTGTCCAATAAACCTACAGAAATAACTTCTTTTTTTAATTCTTCCAAAAAAATATTGCATCGACTTAAAATTTCAATATCCTCGAGTACTAATTGTCCATATATCTGTTTTAATTCTTCGTCATCAGCATCGTGTCCATACATATTTGACCAAAATGGCGAATTAACAACATTCTGACTTTCGCTCTGATTTCCAAACGCAATTATGCTAGCATGTTCTTTATGTATTTCTTCTACATCCATCCCACATTCCCTGAGACATTTGATTATTTTAAATAACACTTTTTCAAAGTCTTCAACATACTTCCTTATACAGGCAAAACGTAACTGTTCATCTGTTTGCACTAATCTTTGAATTCTATTCGCGTCCGCATGCAAATATAATCCATACATAACATCCTCTATTGTTTGATATAGATTAAGTTTTGTTCCGTCTGCCAATATCTGTTCAATTTGCATATTAATGATTTCATGATATTCGTCTAAAATCTTGCTTGCCTCTTCGCTTTTATGCGGATATGTTTTCTTCATTTCATCCAGGATTTCTTCAATAAATACAGGTTCTCCTTTACTTCCATACTTGCGTAGTAAAATCAATTTGGTATTAATCTGCACATATGATTCAGCATCATAATCAGCTGTTAATTCATGACTACAGAGTTCCCCGGAAAATCTTTGATACTCTTTCATTGTATACAAAAACAAATATAATTTACTATTCGTGAGTTTATCAGTCATAATATCACCAACTTTCGTAATGTTATACTTCCGTACTTCCCCATCTAAATTTTTGAAAGATTGTTTGCATTAATATTACTTAGCACATCTATTATGTAAGGAACAATTCCAATAACACACAAAATGCTCATAACTAAAAATAATATGCCTATCGACACATGAATTTTCCAATCTTTTCCTCTTTTATATGTCAATTTAAATAAACTGTTCCAAAACCATTTTCCTTTTTTACCAATTACAATATTAGTTATTGCGATAATATAAAAGTCCGAACAAACTATATGGAGTATGAAAAATGCCAGCAATATCATTCCCACCATTTGAAAAAAGACATAATATGCATATTCAGAATTTAAAAATGCCTTAATTATTCCATCCATATCAACGATTTTCTTAAAGGCATCTAAATCTATTTTTGATGTATATAAAGGCATATTGATAATTCCTATCAAAAGCGGAATACATATTATTCCTACCATATTGAAATATAACATTTCTTTTATATTCTTTCCATATATCACCTGTGCTTTCCTGCTATTATAATATGCCCCAACAGTAGCAACTTCTATAATTATCGACGCAAGCACCAAACATAATTGTACTTTAATGCGATAATCCAAATAAAACACTGTAAGAACTAATATCCCTATTAATCCTAACCAAAACGATTGATCTCCTGATCCACCAGATGAAGCCTCTCTACTATTCTTGTTTCCTTCAACCACTATGGTTTTAGGAATATTATCAATATCTTTTTCATAGTTCTTAGCGTCTATTCGTCCATTATCTGTGACAACATTTATCTGATCACCATTAAAATTTATCGTAATCCAATTTTCATTTATCTTCTGTTTACTAAAATAGGTTATTCCATCCAAGATTAGATATATCTGTATTGTTTCTCCTATAATTTCACTTTTCTTAGATATACATTTAAGTGTTTTTAATTCATTGATAATTTCATCGATTTCAACTTCTATGTTAGGAATCTCTCCAAAATAGGTAATATTTAGTTCAAATGCATCTTCTCCAATTTCTGTCTTGTATTGTAAACATTTTCTCAAAAATATTTCACTGTCTTTTCTCATAGAGTACCCCTATCTATTTCTACAAATTCATTATGCACTGAATAATAATATCATGTAGCTTTTGCAAATTAGTAGCCAATACCGGAATACCATTTGCAATAGTAATCATCGGCGCAATAAGTTTTAAACAATTCTGCAAACGACTTTTCTTCGGTTTTTCTTTATCTATTTCCTCTTTTACCTGTTCCAATACATCTAATATTTCATCGCCATCCTCTTTCTTTAAACCTGACAAATTATCTTTAATTGCTTGAATAATAGTTTCAAACTCATTTCCATCCAGCCCATTATTTTGTATAGCATTTATCGTTGCATTATCTTTTGCAATATTAACTTGTCCGCCACTTATATTTACTGTCATATTTCTTTTATTCATATCCCATTTTTCCCTTTCCATTTGCATATTGTATTCTTCTTGTATGTCCATTGGCATTAACTCAATATATTGTTCAATATCAATATGTAGAAATTCCTCTAATATCTTCGGATTCTTTTTGTATAATGAATACATTTCCTCTAGATGTAAAAAATCCAAATCTTGAAACATAAAATCGAAATAACTATTTACATTATTCAGATAATCATACATATCCATTCCTTGTTTATTGATACACAAATTTCTTGGTAGTTCATCTAATGGAATATCGTTTGCTACGTCAATCCACCAAGAAATCGTGTGATATAATGTAAGCTCAAAAAAAGAGGGAAGTTCATCTCTATCATAATTATCTTGAACCATGTTGTGAAGAGCTTTTACTGTCATCACGCACTTTTCAAAATTTGTTTCTATAATATATTGTGGGAAAATATCACTCAATATTTCCTCATAACTTAATGCAGCACAATTTGATTCTAACAATTCAAACATATACCAAATATTTTTATTAATTATCTTTTTTGCTTCATCTACAATATCTAAGTATATCGGTAACATATAATTCCGCCTTTGTCATATTAATAATATTTCTCCTATAATTTAACAAAATATAGTCCTTAACATCGAACGTACACTTCTTAATATTCACTCATAATACTCCCCAGTCTCAACTCAGTCTCAAAATCTCATCCACAAAAATGAGACTACGTGAGACTAACTTGAGACTGTATGAGACTAAGTCCAGCTTATCAATCCAAAGTCCATGTCGATGTCTTTTTATCATACATTGCACCCGTTACTTTTTTGATTTTAGCATAGTCTCTGAATACCGTTGTTCTTGATATATCAAATTCTGCCATTACCTGTTCAACCGATAAGTGCAGGTTTTCACAAATCATATTATAAATTTTTTGTTCTCTTTCAGATAAAGTTTTCTGTTCTCTTCCCTCGTCGGTAGCCACCTTGTCCAAAGGAATGGTTATTCTAAACACATCATCTTCAATCAATTCCGGCTTACCACCATCAGAATATATTGGTGTATATTTGTATAAATTTCATACACCGGAACCAATTGTATCAGTTCTACCAATATTTGCAAAAAATTGCTGTATCAACGGATTCTTAGGATATGGTGTAAACTCGTCACTCATAATATTTCCATGACGTCTTGGTATACACCAGTTTTCTGTTTTTAGCCAATCCTTTTCGATAATTACCTTTGCCGGAAATGCACTGGAATAATCTCTATGCACAAGAATATTTGCAATTACTTCTCTGGAAATGATGCCTCTAATGCTTGTATTCACATTGTCAATCAGACAGAACTTATCATAAGTATGCTTTGCCACAAAATCCATCAGAAGCTCATATGCCTCTATCAGATTTGTTGTTACTTGCAATCTATCATCATATCTATCCAAATTTTCAACCCTGTAAATTGCATCTGTAATATATCCCGGACACAGGAACGTATCACTTCATCCTTGCCAAACAGAAGTACTCCGGCAAGATTATATCCCTGGATGCCTGATGAAAAATCTTTTTCCCACAAGCCTGCACTCTTCAATATTTCCTCATCAGACATTTTCAGCCAAGGATGATCCGGATTTTTGCTCTTTGCAAGATTTCTTACTTTATCCATCAAATCTATTCGTAGGTCTTCCGTTGTAACATATGGGAATATCTTATGCTCCGCATATGTATTGCTCTTTCTGTTATACATATTTTGCAACTGAATCGGCGAATCTGTAATATCCATGTCACCATCTTCATTCCTGTCATAAATCCTATTCGCACATTTTTCGACTGTAGATGTCGGTGGCACATATACCCACAGAAGCAGCACCCCTTCATATTCCAATTTCTCTAATGAAAGATATAGTGTTGGGGACATCTTATCCGGATTATTTAGCTGATTCACAAAGTTTTTCTTCATGTCCTTGACCATATTCCGGTTAATACATACCTATTGGCGTCCCGTCATCTTCCACACCCATAATGATATATCCACCATATCTGTTAGAAAAAGAGCATACTGTTTCATACACATCTTCCTGAACACCATGCTGGCAGGTTTTGTATTCTACTGTTATTTTTTCATCTTTTGAAAGCAAGTCTCTCATAAATTCAATTGTCATTCTATCGCCTCCAATTTTCATCAATTAACTATTATAATACTCTGCTTAGAACTGCATTCCATGTTCTTCATTTTCCTGAATATATCGCAGCAATTTTCTTTTGTATAAAAAGGAAATTATTTATCCTCTTTCATTTCCTTGTAAATTTCATGAAAATGTTGACTTTCATAAAATTGAGAATAGTTCTTGCCATCCTTTAAATATATAACAAGCAATGGTAACCACCATTTTGAAAACATAATGCTTCGCATCCAATAAGAATTCTCTCCTTCTTTATATACAATTGAAGAATAAGTCTTTTTTATATAATCAAACAATTCTTTATTAGCTGCATATTTTTCTTTTACAAATCCGGCTAAGATAATTGGATTTATTTCATCATTTCCAAAACTATCTAGCAACTCTATAATATTCGCTTTAGCGTCATACTTACTCAAAACATAGTAATGCCATATCTGCAAAAGAGAATCATGATATGTTGCATTTATAAAAGCATTTTTTAATTTCAATAATTTTACGATTTCATCCTTTTTATTCTCTTCATCAATCAAATCTAATATAGAAATGATAACCCTATAGCAACGCGATGCAAATATTGGTTCCAAACAAGCCAACTGTAACATATATGCTACAGTATATTTTTTTAAATCAATTTTCTCATCTATATCAAAGCAAAGTTTTTTTAAACTAATAGCTCTTCTAAACATTGATAAGAAAGCTTTTATTTCAGATTTTAAATTATTGTCATATGCTCTAGCCACATATCCTTTAATATTGTAAAAAACCTCTTTATCGTATTTTATAATATCGGCAGAATCAAAATCAAAAAAATCAAATCTCTTCTTCAACTCATACATATCAACATATGACATATTATATATGCTCTTTTGTGTCTCTGTTTTATTGTTATTTATTCTAAGCCTATATTTATTCAAAACCCTTTGTACTAATGGCAATTTGGAATATATTTCCTCTAAAGAATCTGAAAAAAAAGTCAAGTCATCAACATATCGAATATACGACACCTCATCACCTATAACATTATTAATCTCGTAATCGACACATAACATAAGCAATTCCGCTGATATTGTCGAAGAGTAAACTCCTGTTACAATTCCCTTTGTCTGATTATTATTTATCTTCATATTGTAATAATCCAAAAAGTCAAAATAAGTGTCACAACAAATATTATCTTTATATGGCTCAGCATCTTTAATTTTACTAAGATAATGCGTATACACATTGGGATAAAATGACTCAATATCAACTTTAACTGAATGTAATTTAGCACCTTGCTTTTTTAAGTATCTTACATTATTTTCTTCATGTGCAAGTTGCCCTGTAGTTTTATTATTCTTTACAGCAAATATTCCACTCTCAATAATTTCCTCACTTCCATCATACAATTTATAAATATGAAACAGTTCATTAAATAATATATAGGAGTTTGAATTACAAACATATTTATCAAATTCCGGCTCACTATACAGTTTACTAAACAGTTCATCATAGACAGCAATTGTGTTATAAACAAATGTACAATAATATTTCAAATTGGGAATCTGCATCTCTCTCAACGCACCATTCTTCTTAAATTCAAAAAAAGTTATAGGTTCTATCCCGTCATTAAATATATATGATGGTGCCTGAGTATTTTTATATTCAGTTATTAAACCATCCGTTTTAAAAAAGTCATCATATACATCATTATCAATCTTTTCAATAATTTCCTTTATCATTCCTTTTATGTTTGCTATATCTATAACTGGTGGTAAATCCTCATACCAATATCCTGCTATTAATAAATCAATATTCCTTTGCTGTATATCATCATTTTTATCTATCATCTGATTCCTCCTGAGTAAATAATACATTTCCTTAAAAATCCACTTCCGTAAAAAAGTACTCCAATGTATTCACAAACATATTTGCATCAAATAATTCTTTTATCTGTTCCCTATTCATCCAAGCAACCTGTGCCACTTCATCCGTTGTGGCATTGCCCAAATCAACCTCTCCGTCATATTCAAACAGCCAAACGTCAACAATTTTATTAACCACTTTTCCAAACTCTATTTTTTTAATGTCCGATAAAATAACTTGACCTTTTCTGGTAATAAATCTACTCCAACTTCTTCTTTTGCTTCTCTAAGCGCTCCTTGCAGACTGGCCTCTCCTTTAACTACTGAACCATCCACACACTCCCATACCAAAGGAAATGCTGTTCTATTTGCTGAGCGCCGTGCAATCAGATACGCTCCCTTAGAATTACGAATCCAGGCATGCACCACCAGATGGTATCCGTCTATCGGTAACTGTTCTCCTCTGATATGGTCTTTCCCAAGAAGTTCTCTATTCTCGTTATACAAATCCCATATTTCTGCGTCTGGTACATACTCCACAATATCCCCAAAATCTGCATGTAAAGTTTTACAGATTTTGCTAAGAATTGTTAGGCTCACCTCTTCATCACGGCAAAGCTTTGTCATTGTGTTAGGGGCAATTTCTGCCTTTTTACGCAAATCCGATTTACTCATTTTTTTATCTACTAATAATTTCCATAATTTGTTATATGATACAGCCATAATAGCATCTCCCATTTTATTTCCCATTTCAGTTACCCAACCGACTTATCCAGCATCTCTATAATCTTTTCTTTCTCGCCACTACCATTAGTCATAAATCTCAGTAATGGAATTTCATACAACTCCATAATATGATTTTTCAATAAATCTCTTGAAGCCTGAACGGTATCCTCTTTATGGTGTTCATATCCGTCAACCTCAATCGTCAACACAGGCTTTTTACCAATTCTGTTATAAATCAGAAAATCTAAATGTGTTGCTGGATTCATTGCATACTGACATTCCTGCTCATTTAATAGTTCTGGATTCTTAATCAACATATTCAACGGAAAATGACAAACAACATCCAAGCTTGAATACTTCTTAGCGGAGATAATGTCCTCTATCAATGAATACATCAGATTTTCCGAATCATATTCTGATACTTTTTTGTGCTTCTGCAAGTATACCCTTCTTTCCTCAGTATACTGCTTGTAAAGGTAATCAAAAATCGAATAAATCTTGCTTTCAGTAACCTCAAAATTATTATACTGAATATAATCAATCAAATCTGTTATATTGTGCTCTTTTGATTGCTCATTTCCAGTTACAACCAACATCAATTTCTTTTTGGCTCTTGATACAGCAACATTGATTAAATATGGATCATCTGCAAAATCAGATATTTCATCATCCACGGTAGATATAATAATATTCTCTTTCTCCTTGCCCTGGAACTTATGCACTGTAGCAGCATCAATATCTGTAATCTCCTTGCTTAAAGCTTCTACCTGATTTTTGTACGGTGCAATAATTCCGGTTTCTTCCGGATTTGAAACATATTTTGGTATAATCTCATTTTTAATAACATCTATCTGGCGCTGGCTATAATGATTACGCTCATGATTTCCCGCTACCGTTTTTACTACCGATAAAACATCCTCTTCACCCTTATCCGTTGTCATAATAATCAATTCACCACGATAGAATTTCTGGTTACAGAAATTGATTATTTTTGGGTGACACCTATAATGTTCCCGCAACAATGTTTGTGTTACATTTGGTATAACATCCAAAATGGATTGTAGAAAACTGTTTGTATACTGATATCCTTCACCCACATTAAAGCTGTCAAATATAGCTTTTGCTTTGGCTTTTATATCATCTGTAACAACATTGGGAAGTTGCTTGGTATCCCCCACAATAACAACATTCCTTGCACAGGACAATGCCAACGCACCGGTTGCAATATCTACCTGTGATGCCTCATCCATGATAAGGTAATCGTACACCACATCTGAATTCAGGCTGTTTCTTGATGAAAATGTTGTACTTAATATAACCGGATACTCAGCCAGTACATCGTATGATTCCTTCCATAAATTATCTTCACTAAAAGTTTTCCTACTACTGTTACCTTCATATTTCCTTGCCAGTTTGTCTTTTAGGACAACCATTGACTGATCGCATAAATCCTCAAGCAAATTCTTATTAACACTATTTAAATACTTTTCAATATCTGCAATTTCCGCAGACAACTCCTCCTGCTTCGCACGATAATACATTGCTTGAAAGGTTGTAATTATCTTTGAAATATCCTGCTTATAAATGCTCCAATCGGCTACTCCATATTTAAATAAGGCTTTTATCTTAAACCAAAATCCTATTGCCGTTTTCTCTTCTGAAATCAACTGGCACTCCTGCCACAATACCATCCATTGCTTTGAAGATAGTTTTTTCTTGAACTTAATACTATCTGTATGAACATCTGATTCTTTAACATATTGATTGAAATATTCCTGTTCAGTAACTAACTGTGAAAATTCCTGCCTTAAACACGCCAGTTTTTCCTGCTTATCAAAAACACTTTTTAACTGACTGGATTGCTCTGCTATTTCCTTCTGCAAAACACTTGGATCTTCTCCCGTTTTCCACGACGAAAAATCGGGATAAGCGGCGTCCTGATGCTCAACAAATAATTTCTTATTTTTAGAACTTCCTAATGTCGCAACAACAAAACCCAAATTGTACTTGGGTGATGATAATTTTTCATATACATTTTCTGTTGCCGAATTATTGTTGGATACTATCTGTACCGTTTTTCCTTGCATCAATATATTGGCAATTATATTTAATATCGTCTGCGTCTTACCTGTTCCGGGAGGTCCCTGTATAACACTAATCTGATTCTCCATGGCATTTTTCACAGCCTTGTACTGACTGTTATTGCATCCAAATGGGAAAATCGGAATGTATTCCCGTCCTATTCTTTTCTCTTGCAATAATGATGGATTCAAATACTTTGCTAAAGCTACATCACTACCCACAAAAGAAATCTTGTCAAACCTCTTAGACAATAATTTTTCACCAGTCTCTTCATTCTTAAGATTACTCAAACCTGCAATTTGCTTTATATATTCAAATACATTTGATGACTGACTCTGAGTAAGACATGACTCTATAATATGCAAGTCGCTCCGACGATAATCTCTTTCACTACCATCGCCAAAACGAATATGCCAATAAGACTCATATGTACTTCTAAATACATATATTGCTTTAATATCAAAGAACTCCCGTCCATCTCTGCTAATGCGATACATATTAGGATTTAAAACATCTGGTTCAGTTAATTTTTCCACATTCAAATATGCATAAGAGTATGTTTTTCCAGTATTGAATTTTACATCCCATTTTTGGGTATTTCTATTGTACACACATGACATTATTTCGGATGTCTTTATTTCACCTTTAATAATGACCATATAATATCTTGTATTCATCTATACCTCTCTACTTCTTATCCTCACGCTGCTTGCCCTTAAATTCTTTCTCCACATGACAATGTTCCTGTTTGCCAACCAACTTATCACCTTCAAAATCCAATTCAATAATATATGGCATCCAATCGATAATTCTTAGAAAATCTTCACATCCAAAACTGTTATCATAAAAATTCAATATAGTACTAAGGGCAGTACCATGGGTTCCTAAAACAATATCTTTATCCGTATTATCTGATAAAATCTCGTTTAGCGCCTCTATGTTACGATTTTGAAGCATAGCAATGGATTCTCCACCTCTTCATGATAATCATAGTCAGCCCAACGTTTCTGGAACATTCCGTGGTTGTTGCCATCAGGACCTTTTTCACGCTCCCTTAATCTCTCATCTGTTATAATTTCTTTTCCGAAAAAAGCTGCCGCATCTGCAATGGTATCCATGCTGCGTTTGTATGGACTACAATAAAACGCATCTATTTTCTTGTCCTTCAAAAATTCTAGTACAATTGCAGAATCTTTCTTGCCTTCTTCCGTCAAAGGTCTTGTTCTGTCTTCTTTCCAATCATGTTCCGGCTGTGCGTGACGCACGAAATACACTCTTGTCATACCGTGTCTCCTATCTCTTCTCTTGGGCGGAGAGATTTATCTGGCTGTTTCTAGGTGCACATTTGTGCATCTTATTCTTCATATTCATCTTATTTCGCATTTTTGTGTACCTCGTCTAAAATTTTTAGAGCCAAAATGGAGCCAAATATACTCTTAAAAATATACGTTATAATAATGAACTCACATATCAAAAATACTTAGCTGTGTTTCTTTTAATGACTCAACTTTTCTAATCGTTATTTTGTCATCTTCTTGAACTTGCCCACATAGAAGAGGTGACGAAGGATCATATTTGGTAGCGTTTGTTTCTACACTTTTTGAACTATAATTTGCATAGCAATATGCACATCCATTTTTGCATGTATTATAAGTACCTATTTCAACGCTTTCAACGCATCCACATTCTTTACGCTGATTTTTGTCTTTGCCAACATTAAGTTTACATCCGATAATTTTTTCAATTAATTCTCTATCTATGCAACAATTATGAATTATACCACATTCATCCAAATCTATTTTTTCTGCACAACTTCCAATCTTAATATTATTATCCGCAGCTATCTTACTTAATTTCTCAGCAAATTCCCGCAGCTCATCATCATTTAATTCATAACTTGACAATCCATCCATATTTTTTTTATTTTTAGGATATATATCAACAAAACTAATCACGCATTTTTCCGTGTATCCACTTAAAGCCTCAGCAATACTTTTAAATGCCTTCAAATGATATTCTTTCGTATATCTATCAGAAAAGAATATAGGATCATATCTCCAAATCACTTTTTGCTTGCCAATTTTTTCAGATAGTTCTTGAAATACTGGAATCATTTTTGTTTTTTTATTTGGCAAATTAACCTCAACATCATTTCCATATCCCGTTAATGTGAATTGAAAATAATAATTATAATCTTTTATCTCGTCTAACCTCTTTATCATTGGCAAAGGGTTCTTGGTCCAAAACACTATGCAATCTACAACATCTGGAGTGATTTTTATTTCACTTATCTGATGAGCATTCATAGGGTTGCGAACATATAAAAATCCCTCTTTTATTCTATTATAGAACCATTCCGAAAAATAATTAGGAATATCCGTTCTTCTACTTACACTTAATATCATTTCATCACTTCTTTCATTCCTTTTTTATGAGCATCTGTGCGCTAGCACAACTTTCAAATGGATTATACGCATTTCTAATTTCATCTGAAATCATATTAAAGACGAGCTCACTACTATCATACTGCCCGCCATATTCGTAATGTCTTTCTTTATTTACATTATTAAAATGCATTCTTCTCACTATTTTCGGTGTTTGAATTTTTGACTCTAATAAATCAAAGAATTCTCTTCCTCCGCACATAGATTTGCTGAGATTAATGTCATTACACAAAATATATATAGGCTCTTGATTATATGAATTCAAAAAAGATGCCAACTTATCAATAAACTGAACTATTTGCTTTTCGTCTGAATGTTTATACATATCCGAAAATACATATTGAAAAATAAGCACATCTGGCACCCACTTTTTTTGAACAATAATATCCACTAATTGTAATATATCATTTGGATAAAATCTTATTCCGTCGCCAAAATAATCTATAATATCATTCCAAATAGGTTGCCATACCTCTCCTAATGGATCAATTCCCCTATAGTCCAATTGGTCATAATTAAGCACCCCCTCATTTCTAAGATAATCAACTGCTGCCAGTTCTGTACATGGTCCGCATCCAACTGACATAATCTTCAATTTCTTCTTATCTCGAATTTCAGCAAAGCAGCTTAATCCATACACCATTTCAGATGCATATTTATATGCATATTTACAATAATAGCAATCTGCCATATGTATACAGTCATATTTTCTTGGAGCCGGAGCATTTTGAGGAAAATGTACATACTGTAAACAACTTTGACAATCTCGTGGACAACAGTCCCCATATGAGCAATCCTCGCATTGTTCATGTTCCTTCTGATATTCATCTCTGCAAGAACATTTCTCAATCAAATCATATAAAAGCATATCATTCCCTCCAACACATATTTTTATTAATTATACTACATTTTTTCACATTCTTATAGTTATTTTATTTACATCTATCTCAACTCTCATAACTAAAGAACTCCCTAGCCATCATCTCCGCCGTAGCCCGGTTATACCCCTTTTTCAGATACCCCTGCACAATCGTCCCAAACATTCCCTTAACCATATCATCCTCAATATCACAATATGCCTGCATTTCCACGGACAAAGCCATTGCCACATATTCTATTGGCTTGTTATCCAACAACCTATGCAGCTTCGCCAGTGACTGCTCCGTTGTCCTCAGAGCAGCGTCCACTTCTTCACACTTTATCCACAACATATTTCCATCTGTAAACCACACCTCAACATAGCCGTTATCCATTTTATAAGCACATTCCACGATATTATCCATTCGATTATCTTTCATCTCATCAATCCATCCTTCCAATTATCTTGTCCCATAAGACCTGTCATACCGCCTTATCTGCTGCTCTGTACGCTCCTGTTCCTTTACCTTACGAATAATCGTATCAATCTGCTCTGCACCGGCATATCTCTTCACACGCTCCAGATCATCAGCCTTTTCCTGCAACAGCTCTGTCCTATCACTCATATCCTTAATCTTGCCCTTGTAAAACTCCACATCATCTGACAATCTCTTCTTTTCCTTTCGAAGCTGTATTACTTCCTCTTTTAGCCTTACACACTGGATTGTCAGATTCTTTATCAGTGTTTTAAGCTTATTCACAAATGGCATGACTACCTTATCCCGAAATGACTTAGCACTTGCAAATGCTCCCGGTTCCGGCAACTACCATTCCGGTGCTTCATCATACTTCCTTACATCTCGCTGTAATAACTGCTCCGACTGCACCATCTGCTCTATATGCCTCTTAAGCTCATTCTGTTGCTTTTCAAGTTGAACATTATTCTGTTGCAAATCATTGTATTTCTGTCTTAATGTCTGGTTATCAGATTTCAATGAATCATTCCTTTGCTCCAGAGTGTGATTATCAGCAGATAACTGATCATTCACATTCTCCAATTTACTATTCATATATTGTAAATCTTCATGCCTTTGTTCCAGTTCTTCATTATCTGTCTGCAACTGTAGCTGTTTCTGCTTTAAATCATGATTTTCCATGCGAAGTCTGTCCTTGCGGCTTTCAAGCCTTGAGTTTTCCATTCTCAAATCCTGATTATCTGCAAGCAATAAGCGTGTTATATGCAGTTGCGTATACTTTGAAAATGAGCTACAAAACAGATTACAAAATTGAAGGCTTTTTTGAATATGTAGTTCCTCCACTTGAAGGTTTTTGGTGGCAGGAAAATACAGCTGGTGTGGATTATACGGATAAGGGATTATTTAACTGGATTTCTGTTATCAGATTACCTGACTTTATAACAAAAGAAGATTTTAAATGGGCTGTTGAAACTGCAACAAAAAAGAAGAAATTGGATTGTTCATTGGCAGAGTTTATGACTATTGATGAAGGTCTGTGTATTCAGATTATGCATTTAGGAGCATTTGATGATGAACCCGCAACTGTTGCACTTATGGATACATATTTAGAACAGAATGGATATGTTAATGACATGAACAAAGTAAGATTACACCACGAAATTTATTTGTCTGATCCCAGAAAAGTTGCACCAGAAAAATGTAAAACGGTTATTAGACATCCTATAAAGAAAGTATAATCTGCTAGTCGTATAGATTCATAGCTTTAGGTGCATATAAAATTGTAAAAAAGTATTGACTCCGACGTTACGTAATAGTTTATGCTTAGAACACCAAGTTAAAAATAGGAGGAAATATTAATGATGACAGTGCATGAAGTGAGCAAGCTTGCCGGAGTGAGTATACGCACTCTACAATATTATGACAAGATTGGTCTTTTACATCCGACGGGATACACCGATGCAGGCTACAGACTGTATGACGATGCAGATTTGGAACGCCTTCAACACATACTACTGTTTCGTGAATTAGAGTTTCCACTTAAGGACATCAAGGCAATTATAAATAGTCCGGATTTTGATAGAAGCAAAGCTTTGGAGCAACAGATAGAGCTGCTTAGGCTTAAAAAGGAACATATTGAGAACTTGATGAACTTTGCACTTGGAATAAAATTATTAGGAGTGAAACATATGGACTTTAAGGCTTTTGACAGAAGTAAGTTAGATGAATATTCAAGACATGCAAAGGAATTATACGGTGGCACACCGGAATATAAAGAAATGGAAGAAAAGCAAAAGAATCGTACTGAGGAAGATGAGAAAATCTTAGCAGATAGATTCATGCTTTTATTTAAGGAGGCTGGAAAAATAAAGAATAGTGACCCGGCATCCGATGACGCACAGAATCTTGTAAAAAGAATACAGGATTATATTACGGAAAACTTATATACTTGCTCAAATAAGATTCTGCGTGGACTAGGAAAAATATATTCAGGTGGCGGAGACTTTACAACAAATATTGATGTTTATGGTGGAAAGGGTACAGCAAATTTTGTATCAGATGCAATAGAGATATATTGTGATAATGCAGAGAAAATGGAGGCTTTATCTATGTAAAGTTCACGACAATTACGAGGCACTGACCGCCTTACTGTAAAAAATTATCCAAATTAGTAAAACCTCCTGAATTATCAAACATAAGATGATAATATCTAATTAAACAGAAAGCACCCACTCCAAAGGTGTATGCTCCGAGCTTAGGTTAATGAATGTTCTTAAGGACACCGCCTATCCTGTTAGCAGACAGGATAGGCATTTTTATTTTCGTCTGCTCTTCCTCGAAGAGCTTTTCTCTTTATCGAGAAAGGCAAGCAACGCTACAATCAAGCTACCAAAGGACATCAACAATGCTAATATCTCAATGAAAATCGAAATGATCTCATAAGCCGTCATCGACGCCACCTCTACACTCTGTTTCGGTCGGTGCTAAACAATCGTCCCCCCGAACGCTTAACGCCTTGTCATGGGTACTTTCCTTAGATAGTATCCTAAAATAAGAGCTAATGCTTCTGCAAGGATAAATAAAAATTATTGATTATCCCTCTACGTCGCAAAATACTATTTAGCATCGGTTACAATCGGAAATCTCATTTCAACAATAAACTCTTCTTTCTCTATCTTTGCTTCAATCTCTCCATTCATCCGACTTACCAACTCCCTTGCAATAGATAGTCCCAATCCAGTAGATGTTTTACTTCTGGCAACATCTGCTTTATAAAATCGCTCAAATACCTGATCTATATTAATCTGTTCTGGATGTGTAACCTGATTGCTGATTCTAAGCACCGCCTGATTTTGATCACGTTCCAACACAATGCTAATCTTCTTTTCTCCATGATCCAGCCCATTTTTTATCACATTCTGGATAACACGACGGAGTCCCTGCCTGTTTCCATTTATATACAACTGTTCTTCCGTAATCTGAATATCCGGCTGAATTTCCATTCTTACCCATTCATCATAGTATGAAAAAACTGTTTCTTTCAAAATCCGGTTAATACAGCAAGGCGTCAATTCCAAATTATAAGATTCGTTTTTTAACTTTGTAAATGTAAAAAGTTCTTCCAGCATTTCATTCAGACTATGAATTCTTTCGTGGATAATGCCTAGATAACGTTTCTGATCCTCCACATTTTCACATTCTTCATAAGCTGGAAATATCCATCCAGAGATGTCAATGGGGTTCGAATATCATGAGAAAGATTTGTATAAGTATCCGCAATCAGAGTTTCTTTCTCTTGATACTGCTGCTTCTCTTTTCTCCGCAGTTCCAGAAGTTCATTCAACCTGTCTGAAAGCGTTCCTATTCCTCCCATATCAAATTCACGATTAATCAACATGTTACTGTCATGTTTCATCAAAAACGCCAATTGGCGGCAGATGTCTTTCACCTGCCGCTGGTATTTCCACATAATAATAAATTGTAAAATAATAATTCCTGCTAATATCCCAATTACGATATACATCCGTTAAATATCCCTCTTTTGAAAAACAACGCTACTAACAGATATCATTATAACAATGAACACCATTGCTACACCGAATGCTGCCAAGCACTCATTTCCACTTGGATTCATAGGAAGCAGTGATAATTTTCCAGTTATCGTATACTTATAAATCTGGAAATTCTGGATTCCCATTTTCTGAACAGCGCTGTTTATCAATCCGTATATGATACTCATTATATTCATTGTAAGGCAAATTGCTATGACCATGCTGATCACATTATTTTTCAGAATGATTGCAACCGCCATACAGATCAACACAAGTGCATAATGAAGTGCCAACTCCGTCAGAAAATAAGACAGATCAGCTTTTGAACTGCCCCACGTCAGCTCTCTGAATACAATATAATTCGCCACTGCCTGGAACAAGAATGCACCTGCCATTGTCAGCACCGTAAAGACCGCCAACGCAATAGATCTGGAAAAAATCAGTGCTCCTCTTTTTTTAACCTGACCGCCAATATTTTTAATATAACCGCTTCCGATATCTGCTGTTGAAAACATCACAGCAAAAATCACAAGAAACAATGCATAAAATTTTCCCTGAGAATTTGCAAAGAAAATGTCATACACCGTGACTTTTTCTCCTGGTTCTGTAGGCAGTGTCACCATCATCCCCACATTAATATTCTCCGCAGTCGGTTCAGCAAACTGCTCCTGCTGCACGGTATCTTCTTTACTTAATGAATCATAATCCGTTTTACACAGAAATGTTGTAAACAGTAATGATACAGCCAGGATGATCCATACTACATACATACTTTTGGTTCTAAACATCCGGTATAAATCCATTTTTATCATATTAAGCATGGTCTGTACCTCCCGTCAGATTCAGAAAATAAGTCTCCAGTTCTTCACTGGTAATGGATATCCCTTTTACTGGAATTCCCGCTTTTGCAAGTTCCATATTCAAAACTGCACTTTCATTCAATCGTTCAAAAATATGAATATGTTCTTTATCTGTTATTTGAAAGTTGGTAAATCCCATAGAATCCAGCACAGGAATCGCCAGTTTCGGATGATCCAATGTCAACTCCATACGTTCACTGCATCTCCTCATTAATTCTTCTCTTGTAATTTCCTGTAGGAGACTTCCATTATGAATAATTCCATAATCTGTAGCAATCTTAGATAATTCCTCCAGAATATGACTGGAAATACATATTGTCATATTCCGTTCTTTCCGAAGTCTCTGAATCGTATCACGGATTTCTGCAATCCCCTGTGGATCCAAGCCATTAATCGGTTCGTCAAGGACTAACAAATCTGGTTCTCCAACCAATGCAAGACCTATTCCCAACCTCTGCTTCATTCCAAGGGAAAAATGCTTTGTTTGTTTCTTTCCCACATCCTCCAGACCTACTATTCTCAATATTTCTTCAATATAACCTGTCTTCTTTATTCCAAACAACTTACATTTAATATTCAAATTTTCATATGCGGTCATATTTCCATAAAGCCCCGGTGCCTCAATCAGACATCCTACCCGAGATCGAACATTTTGCAGATCCTTTCCTTTGTATCCGAACATCTCGATTTCTCCACAAGTCGGCTTTGAAAGTCCACTGATCATCTTTAGGCAAGTTGTCTTCCCAGCCCCATTCCGACCGATAAAGCCATAAATAGCACCTTTTTTAATATGCATATCGACACTGTCCACAGCTTTATGGTGTCCATATTGCTTAGTCAAATTTCTTGTTTCCAATAACATTTCGCTCAAGTTTTTCATCTCCTTTTTCTTATCTGCATTTATCATAAAGGAATACTCCTAATCAAACGCAAATAAATAGTAAAAAAAGAGTAAAGATTATAGATGAAGACGATAACCGATTCCCCAGACGGTTTCAATATATTCCTCAGATGTAACTGTTTTTATCTTTTTACGAATATTGCTTATATGTACATCCAGAGTTTTTGTTTCACCCATATATGGTTCGTCCCACGCATATTCAAAAATGTCCTCTTTACTGAAAACCTGCTTCGGATTTCTGAGCAGTAATTCTAAAATCGCAAACTCCTGTCTTGTTATCTTAGGAAGTATTTTTCCACCAATGCTGACCTGAAAAGTAGCTTTGTTCAATACCATCTCTCTGAACGAAAGATTAGATTCTTTTATTTCCTTTTCTTCTGTATGACGAAGCTGTACCTGAATTCTTGCCAGTACCTCTCTGATTTCAAAAGGTTTCGTTATATAATCATCAGCCCCACTAGTTAAAACCTTTACCTTTTCATCCAAGCTATCTTTCGCAGTCAAAACAATAACCGGAAGATTTCCCTTTTTCCGTATTTCCTCCAGAACTGCTTCTCCTGTAATTCCCGGCAACATCAAATCCAGCAATACCAGTGCATAGCTATGCTCCTGCATATTCAAAAGCAGCTTTGCCTCAGTTCCGGAAAACGCCTGCTCACAGGAATAGCCTGCTTTGGATAATGCTTCCTGAAGCAGATTATTGATATTTGTATCATCTTCTACAATCAGTATTTTCTGCATGATAGTTCTCTCCTCTATTTTACACTGTGAAAACATTATTTTCTTGCATTATACGCTTTTCCCTTTTTTCCCGCAATTACTCCCCACAGATCCCCGAAATTCTCCAGTACATTTGATAAAACAAATGCCGGAAACCCGCATACAGGCTTTCGGCATTTTAGTCCGTTATTCAAACTCGCAAATAAAATCTTATCACTATACACTTTTGTATAGGGATTATGGTTCTATCTGGTTTTATATGTGTTCCACTGTCCAAAGTCCACAGGCTGTACTGAACAGTGTTCTCAATTTGTTATCACATCTCTGTTATCAATCAAAGATTCTCGTGATATCCTGATATCGGTTAACTACACGATAAATCTCTACATATTCGTTACCGACCTTGTAGATAATAACATAATCTTCCCATATCGCATATTTATAATCTGTCCGAAAGCTGACCCGTTTGGATAAATCCGACCCCATTCCCGGAAACATCTGAAGATTTTCAAATTTACCATAAATCTCTTTTATCGTCTTTGCAGCATATTCTTCATTATCCTCAGCAATATAATCTCGGATGTTTTTCAAATCCTTTGCAACAATCGGATTGATCCGCAATTTTAACATCTTATTCCCCCACAAGTGCTTTCAGTTCGTCCAGATCCAGCCAACCTTCGCCATCTTTCACTGCTTCTTCAGCTTCCTGCAGCTTCATCAGAAGCTTTTTCTCTGCTCGGTCACGCTCATAATCTTCAATATCCATGACAACGAAACGTCCTCTGCCATTCTTGGTCAGATATACTGGTTCTCCTTTATGACAGTTTTTCAGGACTTCATTATAATTTCTCAAATCAGATACTGGTAAAATATTTGCCATATTCTTTCAGCTCCTTCCTTTGATTTAAATTGTTTCTGCTACTTCTATTATACACAAAAAGCTGTAAAATTCAACGTAGATTTTTACAGCTTTTATTTTATCATTTCTATATATTTTTATCGCAATCTATTTCAAATATTGAGAAAAAATCGCCTCCAATTCTTTATTTCCTTTCAAAAATTCATACTCTTCTTTATTTTCAATTTCTGTAGCTAATGCACGAACAAAATTATTTCCAACGCCTGAAAAAGATTTTCCCTGTACTGTATCCGCATATCTGTAATATAAAGGTGATTCCACCATCTTCCATGGCTTCTGTGACTCCATCAGCACTTCTTTTATCAACTGAATACATTTTTCTACATCCTTTCGATACACGGCAATCAATAGATGTGGTACTACTTTACCGTAATCCCACAGACCAAATAACGATACCATATGTTCTGTGATTTCGGCAATCTCCTCTGCTTTACAATGATTTCCGGTTTCTTCTTCCATTTCTATCAACTTATACAGATAGTTTTGTATATTCGTAACTGTCTGCATCAGTTTTCCCTCTAAAAAGAACGCTGCAATATCTGTCCCTTCCTGGTGTGCTAGTACATTCGTTTTCATAATTGTGGCATCTATCGCAGTATCTGGAATTTTATCCAAAAAGATATTTGCTTCTTTATATTTTTCCATTTGTATATATTTCGCTGCAAGCATAAAAATACTGGAAATCCTTACCTTTTCATTCGGACTTTCAGCAGTTCGTTCCAGCCATTCAACAATCACATTATTGCATTCCAACTTTTTCTCATCATCGACATCGGATAAAGTTAACGCCGCATTTAAAACAGTAGCAATTGAATAAATCAACGAATCACAATGAGGATATTCCTTTATTTTATTTTTTCCCATCTCAAAAGCTTTTATAAAGCTATCCAATGAAACTTCCGAAAGCCCATTCACAAATTGTCCAATCTCTTTTTCTGTCAATTCTTCACGAAATGAAAATAGTTCATTCATATCAATTTTTAATAATCGAGCAATTGCCGGAAGTAATGATATATCTGGATATGTGTTTCCTTTTTCCCATTTATTTACCGCAGGAGTAGAAACGTCCAAATAATCCGCCACCTGTTCTTGTGTTAATCCCGCAGTTTTCCGATAGTTTTTTATCTTCTCACCAATTTGCATTGTTCCTACCTCCTGTTTATATTCTCATTATAGTATTTCTAATATGTGTTTACAATTGAGCCTTCGTTTAATTATGGCTTCGATTTCTTAACTACCGGTTAAAATCCGCGAGAAAAATGCTCTATTTTATAGTTCTACAAATCAAAATATCCTTAAATTTAATTAATTCAAGAATAAGTGCATCAGTACTCCAATTAAGAAGCAAATCATCGCTGTAACACCCGCACTGATAATAACTTTTAATATATTTTGATAAGGACGTTTTCCCACTTCAACTGCCTTATGAAGTTCATCCAATTTTTTTCCCTCCGTAAATGCAACAATTTCCTTATAGGTTTGTATATCATTTTTCTTTTTTAGTTTTTCAACCTTTAACGCCCAGTACTGTGTAATAATAAATAAAATCCCAAACGGAATATACGCATACCTTCCGAGCCACATAAGCAAAGGTACTGCCGATATAATCAACACAGCCAAATGAACTGTATAGATGGAACCATAATAATTAAACTTTTTAACTTCTTGCTCGCTAATAATTTCTTTCATTTTCTCTATATCTCCTTTAATTAATTGATCGAGAGATACATTAAACAATGAACTAAGAAGTAACAAGCTATGAATATCAGGATAACTCTTTTCGTTTTCCCAATTAGAAATTGTCTGTCTTGTTACATATACCTTTTCTGCCAATTCCTCCTGTGATAGATGAAGCTCTGTTCGGTATTTTTTTATCTGTATACTCAGCTCCATATAATTTCCTCCCTTCGCAAGTAATTTGTTCTCTTGATTTGAGCCAAGAATAATCATTTTTTCATTATCTGTCTATCAAAGATATTTTACTTAACGGAAAACACAATGTCAAAAGAGTTTTACACTACAAAACTCATACCTTTTCAGCAATTTTTATTTTCATATTTGTAAAGAGCAGCCTTTCGATCACCCTTTCTACTCACATATATACCCTCTCTTTCAACACAATTTCTTCCGCACTAACTTTGATATTATTCATCAATCTAACCCACTTCATCTGATCCTGCCTCTTTAAGTTTTCGTTCACGCCCTGTTTTTCTGCCATCTGTTTCATTAACACTTCGACCTGCTCTGTTACTTCCTGGTCAATCTGATTCAGATGTGCTGTCAGCTTGCCAGATAATAACAAGTTTTGATACCGTATTGGTCTATACTCTTTCAAAAACTGTTTCCGTAACATTCCATATTTTCCATATGTCGGTTCTTCTTCATTCAATACCAGATCCGGCAAATAATAATCTCCACACAGAGTATAGCTTAATCCGTTCTTTTCATCATAAACGTGTTTTTCCATGATTTTATCTCTCCATTTCTCTATTTTTTGATTTATTTTTCTTACGCTGCTGATTCTCCATCTCACTCTTTTTTATTCCCCAGACTAATCTTTCATGAATACTTCCCTTCGGCATTTGTTCCATCCGCTGCTTTTCTTCCAGAGCTTTCTCGTTACGAATATCCTGCTGTACTGCCGCATCTACCGTCTCTATTCCCAGAACTCGTACAACACGGTCATACCTATCAGAAACACCTTGCATTATATTCTTTTCTTCTGATAATTTATGATTTTCTTTACGCATATCATCCAACTCCTTCTGAATACCGTTATATTTTTGTTTCAGCTTTTGATATTTACTCTTCCAATTTTCCACCTCTTTTGTAAGTTCTTTAACCTGCGCAGCCATTGCCGCAACCTTATTTTTTATCTGAAGAAACAGCGGTTTGATTTTTTTGTCCCGGTAGGTTGCTGCCCGTTCCAACGTTCCTGCTTCCGGTAACAACATTTTAACTATTCCATATTCTTTTATTTCCTTACTCACATTATCCATAATCGACTGTAACTGTTCCCTGCGTTCTTCCAAGCTTTTTAATTGTTTTTCTACTGTTTCTGCACGCTTTTCTGCTGCTTTTTTATCTCTGACCGCCTGTTCTTTACTTTCCTTCAAAAGCTGTACGTCTTCTCTGGATTCTGCGATTTGTAAGGCCAATCCTTCGTTCTCTGCTGAGGTGCCCGCAGTCCAAAAGAAAACTATCTGAATGCACTGGTTGATATTTTTGATGTCTCTCCGCATGCACTGGCTGTCCCGGATATTGACAGCTATGTAGGACTTATGCATACCTTATTTACATTAGAAGACCTTTACGGACTTCATATTGGTGAGATTGACGGAGAACTCTGTCTCCGGCTGGACAAATCCAAGGGAACCACCTACCTTTCTATGTTTGATATGTTCCATGCATGGCAGGAACAAGCTGAAAAGCTGAAATCCGGAGAAATCACTCAGGAAGAATATGACCAGTGGCGGTATAATTATCCCAAAAACGACAAATAAAAAACCAACGAAAAAGGCCTTACCAAATTGATTTCACTCAATTCAGTAAGACCTTTTTGTTGGTTTCACACATATTACCTGATAACCACAAGATTCCGGATAAATAATGCCAAAATCTCTCGTGTTATCATTTTGTTATCAAATAGAACTTTATCTGCCCTGAAATGCCCTGTTTATAAGGGATTCCAGAAAATTTTTATTACTCAAACTCGACAAATTCAAAGATATTCTCAAACATATTTGTTTAAGTTTTGTATCTTTTTTGCCGTTATTTTATTTCAGTTGTATATATTATTTTGGCTCACTGATTTTCTGTTGCCAATTTGTTGCCATATTCTCTTTGTTATAAACGTTGTTTTAACACATCATAAAAATGTTCTGTTTTTCGCTGTTGGCTCACAGATTCATAAATAAAGCGATATTCTCTATCCACGTCATTTCTCGCTAACACGTATTTTTTTATATCCGTATATCTCTTTAATCGAGGCCAATATTGCAAAAAGTCTGGCAAAGAAACATCTTCCTTTAAAAAAGTCGCTGTCGGCATATCTTTTTGTGCTGCCATACCTACTTCAAATGGAACCCACTGTGAAAATCTTGTTATACTCGACATAACAACAATTATGTCTGTGCAATCATTCAAGTTTGCACGTATGTGATCAGTTAAAGCTTTACCGTTTTCTGTTATGGAATTGTCAAGCAAGTCAAGATAACATTCCACTTTAATTTCTCGCAATTCTTTTGCTATCAAATTTGCCGTAGCTGCATCTTCTAATTTATGAGATATAAATATCCGCATTTCTTACCACCTTATCTTTAATACACATTCCGGCAAATCCAATCCTCCAATGAATCTTTTCGTTTAGCTATTACCGGAATATTTAAATTTGTAATATTAGAACTTGTACTTTCAGTAATCTTAACAGCAACAACCGGCTTACCAATAGAAATAGCAAATCGTATCTCATCCATCGACATTCCGTAATTATTTGCTGGACGATTTGAACAAACAACAACATTTGCATATTTAATCTGTCTTTGAATTTGCGGATCTACATTATATCGCCTATCAATACTGTCAAACGGTGAGCTACTTGGGACAGAATAATCTCTTACATTGTATTTTGTTCTATCCAATAATGCAGTAATCGTTTCATAGTCATCATTGTTCCAACGATGTGGTATAAATACATTTATCATTTAAATCTTCTCCTTCTACATTGCTTTCACTTAGATGGTATTCTTATTTACCAGTTGCCAATAATGTTGTCCCTGTGCCGTTAACTTACAAGATTTATGATGAATTGCAGCATAATACATATGTTCTTCTCCCACCGGAATTACCAAATTCAATTTTACAAATCTTTGCAAAGTTGCGAATATAGCTTCATGCTCTTTGTTTACATCTTTAACATCTGCTTCATGTTTATCAGGTTCATAAGTTGGATCTAATGGATATTCATCATATTGTGAAGTAAATATTTCCGTTATTTGTCGTAATTCTGCAATCGGAATCGGCGGTGCATTTTTTCTTAATGAAACAAAGCTACTAATGTTGGCCTTAAATAACGGTCTTTGCTCATCCCACGCTCCCAATGAACGATCAATATAAGAATAGATGCTACCTGGTGACACTTCACCTAATAAATTCATAGCACCACCATACAATGCTTCAACTAAAAGAGAAGTAAAAATGCCATGTCCATTTTCTTCTGAAGCATATTCTGATGGTCCACAAGCCGCAAGTATTGTTGTTCCATTATGTAACACAGAATAATTCTGCATTTCTACAGGATTAGAAATTGCTCCACTAAAACAACTATCCAATATAATAATCTTATTTCTTGCTTTCGATTGTGCCACAAATCCCATCACTTCATTTAATGACACACCTTCATCAGGACGTTGTATTTCACTCGTACATAAATATCCTCCTAATGCATCGAATGAACCATGACCTGAATAATATAAAACTGCTATTTCCGAATCAGTTTTAAATAAATTTTCTATAGCATCCCTTAAATCATTTCTGTTTATATATGATGCCTCACTGGTAGCACACATGAGTTTTACTTCAAAATTTAAAGTTCCATCCCCATTTCGCTCTAAAGCTGCTTTTACTGAATTAGCATCATTTACACAACCATGCAAATCATCCACATGCTCATAACAATCAATTCCTACACACAATGCTTTTCTCATTTTCATCCCCCTTTCTTATCTCTAAGTATACACCTACATTACTACGCCACACAACCGATTGTCTTTTATTTCTTTTTGGGCGGTTTTACCGGTGGCATTGGTGGTTTCGAAGTTGTCGGAGGAAGTGAAAACCCCCTTTTCCCTCCTTTTTTTTCTCCAGTTGGTTTATTTTGTTTATTATTTTCGTCCATACTTACACCTCTTAAAAATTATTTGCAAAATATGCATCATTTTTCCTATCGGCAATTTCTCTAAAATTATCTTTTTCTAATAATGTTTCTTCTTTTAAGTTTTTATTTTCTATATTTGCAAACTCATCCTTAAAAGAATATAATAATTCATTTATCTCGTCCTCTGACAAATCTCCCGACGCTACTTTAAACCAATTATATTCTATTTTGTTGTATAGAAATTTTAAATCTTCCATAAATGGAACTAACATCTTTAATCGCTTACTATACGGCAAAAAACCTTTAATCGTTGTTAACACCTGCGAAATTGCTATTATAATAGACCAGACAAACGAATATTTTTGCCATATAGCCCATGCTGCAATACTTGTTGAAGACGCAATTGCCACAACAATATTAATGATCCTATCCCATCTGTAAGAATCTTCCGTATACACATCTAAATAGAATATCCACGCTTTAATTTGAACCATATATTTCCAGTACTTCTCTTGCATATTATTTTCTCCAACTCTAATAAAAACTGGATACCCTTACCCTCATATCTTTAGTAAATCCGTGTAAATCTTTCTCCGAGCAGTATTTGATTTATTAGTAAATTCAACACCATTATACCAATTTATCAAATTCTCCCTTTGCTTTTCTGAAATATCTTCTCTGTGAAACACAAAATATCCAACGAGATAATTCACATAATCAGAACGATTAAATTTTTCCAAATCATTATTTTCTATAAACTTCAAAGCCCTTTCCAATGCTTCTAATGTCATTTCAAAACATTCTTTTAATTTATCTGGTTCTAAGTTGCAAAGCTGATTTTCTTTTGTATCAGATGAAATAGGTGCAAAATTATTCGAATGTTTACCGGAAATAAGCACTTCATACGCTGGATTTAATGCTGCGATTGAATATGAAACATTTGTCTTCTGCGGTGTAAAAAAATCATATCCATATTCCTGTACCTTATTACGATATACATGCGTATACTGTGTATATACATCAATACCATGTGCTTTCAATTTAGAAAATCTCATTTGGATAATACTTACACGACTTCCTGCATTATTCAAGACCTCAAACCAATTAATTTGCTCATCTTCAGTAAGATCTGTTGCAAAATTAATTGTATATTGGTAAGTCTTTATTTTATTTCTAATCTGTAGTAACGCATTTACTACCATTGGTGATGCCAAAGCTTTATTTTTTTCTGTGTAAGCAATTAGTTTGTTATCATCTTTATTCAAGAGCACACCAACTGGCACCTGATTTTTCCGATATGCTTCCGCATTTATAACAAATTCTCCTTTTCCTAAATCTAACACTACGCTTTTTAAATCTGGATGATTGCAATATGCCTTATAATTTGTTGTTAGCCTCTGCTGCCCATCCACAACAGACATTTGTCCTCTTACAGTTTCAGAAAGCAATTCCCTTTCTATAAATGAGACTTGTGGTACTGCAAACTCCTTTTCTGTATTATTTATTATATTGATAGAAATTGCAGATATAGGCGATTTACTTAAAAGCTGATAATTTAACAATTCAACACATTTAGCCAATGTCCAGCTAACATCCCTTTGATATAATGGCAATGTTAATTCATTTTTTTCTATATACTCACATAAGGTAAAAATATATTCTTGTCTACTGTTCTTGGTCGGATTAAGATTGGCAGCTTCCAATAGTAATTTGTTAATATTCATTTCAGCTCCTTTCTAGCTGCTATTTTTAGCAGCTACTTTATTTTTTTTAATTTTATCAATTTATTCTTTATATGTCAAGTGCTGCTACATTTATTTGAGATAATTGTATATATTATCAAAATATTGCATATGATCAAATTAAAATTATATGTACTTTCTTTTATTCAGTTCATTATGATATACTAAAATCAATAAATTATCGAAAGGAGCCTCAAAAATGAATACCCGTGATATTCTAAATGCAGCAAAAGAAGAATTAACTTCTTTGGACAGCCATTTAATTGATGTGCTAGATATTAAACGCCCTACATCACTAGCCTACGCAAAACAACTCGCTAAAGTTATTTCAAAACTCTCCCCTCTCCTTGGAAATATGATTGAATTTTCCACCGTGGACTTATTAAACAAGCATGATTGGTGCAACATGGGAGAATGGATAAGACAAGATCCTGGTTTTCCAGATGCACTTTTTAAAAGCAGCACTATCTCCCCAAATCCTGGCATTGAAATCAAAGCCTGGTTCCCATTTGCGACAGAAATTACTGCACGTTTTAAAGATAGTATAACTATTTTCTCACAGGACAATATAGATATGGCATTAATCGCATGGCTACCTGAAAATGTTATTTGGGGCAAGCCCAAAATCATTGATGTCCTAGTAGTTAGCGGAAAAAGTGTTGCAGAAGCACGAGATGCTCACTATCATAGACCACCTGACTATCTTGTTTTTGAACCCGAAGATACATCCAATCGTACTTCTAATTTACAACAAACCAATACCAATGGTTATAAGTTACAAGCCGATAAATGTGATGTTAAATCAGCCATCGCATTTGTCGAAAAATGGGGAGAAAATGCATTAGAATACAGTCCAACACCTGAATATCAGCAACGTTTAAGATCTCTATACGGACAATTTGTATATAGACTTGATACTAATTACGCTAAAATTGACCGTATAGAGCATAAAGAAATAGAACAATTCAAAACTCATGTATTAAATACAGAGTTTCATGGTATGACAATTAAACAATGGAGCAATATATTATCATCAAAAGATGAAGCAAAATTAGAATATGCACTAAAAACACTACTATAAACTACTTTTAATTCGTTTTATACCAATACTATATACATCTGGATTTATTTCAGCACCAAAACAGGTTCGTCCTAATTCAGCTGAGGCAACTGCTGTTGTACATAAACCAGCAAATGGATCCCAAATCACATCATTGACATCAGAAACCATTTCTATTGTACGTTTAATCAATTCTAATGGTTTCTGATTCAAATGTATGGCTTTTTGATTAATTTTCAAACGTTCGCTTCCTCTCAGTTGTGGAACTTGCCATACATTTGTTACTCCAATAGGACAATAAAACTTTGATCTCATTTGTGCCCACTCATTTTTAGTTATAGGGGTTTTTCCATTTATAGAAAAATAGGGTTTTTCTTTTTCATCACCAAATTCATTCGCGTACGATGCAATTTTTTCAAATGCTTCTGCCGGTGGCATGTACCACAAATGACATTTTGTAAAATATTTCCTTGTTGCAGCGTTTTTTACTCCACAAGCTTCATTAGTTCTTGATAATGGTAATCCTGTACGTAACCATTCATAACGCAGCCACTCTTTCATACTCATTTTCTTTTCATCTACTGTAAAAATTGGACGTTTTACATATTGAACACAAACTTCTGTCACAACTGGTAAATGCCTAATAGTTTTTGTATTTGTATTTCCTGCGACATGACTCATTCCTTTATCCCATACACAACACGAAACATATTCCCATCCGTATTTTTCCAATACCGGATGAACAGTTGCCCAACCCACTTCCGTACACCAAAACCATAATGTAGTAAGTGGTGTTGAAAATTCACTCCACTTTTTTATGTGTGGTTCATACCATTCAGCTAAACCATTATATGAAACTAAATCTCCTGGAAATCCATTCACGCCATAGGGGCCATCACAAATTATAGCCACTGGGCTTTTCCATTTATCATATACTTCCATTGCATCGCTACAATATAAATGAATATTATTAATATCTGTTTGTTCCACTTATCTATCCTCCTTATCGTAACAATGCTGAATAACATTCTCAACTTTACATTCAAAATAATTACAAAGCCGATCTATGATTTCCATTGACACTTGTTCTCCTCTTCCCATTTTATCCATAGTAGATTTTGATATATCAGTTGCTTTCATTAAATCTTTTTTGCTCATATCATAATCAATTAACAATTTCCACAAAGGCTTATATGAAAAAGACATTACTTCCCTCCTCTCTAAATCTCTCTAAATTTTAATATAAAAGTATTGTATTTGCAATACTTTTATATTGATTTTAGAGATATTTTATCACATATGAATACCATTGTATATTGGACAATCTCCTCCGCACATGCCCGGATATTATTCATTCCCCCAACCCATGCCATCTGATCCTGCATCTTCAATTCTTCCGTCACGCCTTGCTTTTCTTTCATCTGCTCCACTAATCTGTCCATCATCTGATTACATTCCTTGTCAATCTGATGCAGATGCTCATTTAACTTCCCGGCAAGTACCAACTCCAGATATAATCCTTTCCGATGCTCCTGCAAATATATCTTTCTCAACATTCCATACTTTCCAATCGGATACTCTGTTTCTTCCGGGAGGTACAGGTCTGGATAATACAGACCGTCCTCTCCTAAAGTATAACTGATTCCATTTTCTCCCATAATGTGTTTCTCCATGATTGTCCTCCTATCTTGCTCCCCGGTCTTTATTCTGACTATGGGTATGCTGTTTATTTTTCTGTTCATTCTGTATTTCTTGTTTCTTTTCTGCCAGCTTCGCCCTAATACCATGCGCTACTGGCTCTTTTCCTGTTTCTTTCTTCCATTTTTCTATTGCAGTTCGATACTGACTATACTCAGTTTGAGAAGCCTTAAAATCCTTTAAAAATTCCTGTACACTTCTATATCCGATTTTCTGCACAATCCTTGGAAGATAATCTTTCATATCTCTAATCTGGCTTTTCAGTTCATCAATTTCTTTCTGCAATTCTTTTTTCTTTCTTCCTTTAAACCATCCCGTGACTTCTGACAGTTCTTTCTTCTTTGCAGAAAGCTGTTTTTGTTTCTGTTGAATTGCACCGTTTTGATCTTCCAGTTCTTTATTCACTTTAAATAGTTTCGGATACTTTGATGCAAGCCTCGTCATTTTAGGTTGTTCCGGTTCTGCCTTTTCTTCTTTTGTTGTCTTGACTGCTGCCGTGCTATTTTCAGCAACATGCTCTGGGTGTTCTGCTTCCGTTTGCTCTGTCTGTTTTGGCACTTCCCTGGTTTTCTTAAAAAGCACACTTGCTATCAAAAACTCCAATACCTCAACAGCCACTGTTACAACTCTGGAAAATAATCGTGGTCTGTTTCCACGCCGGGCAATTGATTCCCTGATTGGCTCCGTGATTTCTTTCCGCTTCACTTCCATTATCTTCGGTTCCGGCACTCCACTAATCAATGCCATATCAACAGCTCTGTTCCATTCCCGGCGTTTTTGATTATCCGCTTCTATTTCCTGTGCCTTCGGATTATTTTTTCCGATTTTCTTTGTTGCAAGATAAACACTGCCACGCTCAAATACCTGTAGTTTCTGTTTCTCGTCCTGCACATAAATATTGATTAAATCTGTATAAGAATGCTTTACCTCATCCAGAAATGAATTGCACTTAAAGCGTTCATCTTTCGCAGTAAACAGCTTCTTCTCATAGACTTCTCCTTTCTTCACAATACTGCTGCCTTCTCGGATCTCGCCATCTTCTCCTAATATCTCTTTCTTGGTTCGGACATGTTTTCCATTTTCATCATAAAACATATTTCTGCTGGCAATCTTAATGATTGGTTCATCCAGTAGTTTCCGTTCTGCAAATATCAAATGTATGTGATAATTGGTCTTTCTTTTATTGTGGTGCAAAGCAGCAATACACTCTGTTCCATAATTCTGTTTAAAATGATTTGTAAAAAGCTGTAGCAATCTATCCGGCTGATATTCTGTAAAACTCTCTGGCAAAGCAATAATCAGTTCTCTTGCCTCAATACATTTTCCTTCTGTTCCACTTTTTGCAAATTCTTCCTGATTACATTTTGCAAGTTCCCGCCAGAATTTCCGTTCTGTGGTTTCATAAACTGCATAGAGGTTTTCCTGTTTTGCATGACTGGATATATAAGTGATTCTGCCTTTTACATTGCTTAGTTTTGTCATTTGAATAAATGAATTTCTTCCGATAGGCACTCCCTCCTTGTCTTCGGCAAAATAAATTCTGCCATATCATTTGTGAGTGGATGCATCGGCATCCGTTTACGAACTATCCGCCTGTCGGCGGAACAGCTCCCGGCAGGGCGAAATATCCTGAGTACAAATCTTTAATTTGTGCGATGGGTGTATTTCGCTCTCAAACGCCGAGGGCTTTGTGAGATGCTTCTTACATCTACCACAACTTGGCTTTCGCTTTTCATTTTGGGCGTATCCGCCCTCTTTTTCTGCCCGTATCCGGGCTTATTTTTTCACTAACAACAAACCGACTATTACTCTTCCTGTCTGCTTTATTCCGGTATCCTTGCCCGTACATACTCCAGATCTCCACAATATGGTGTTCCAACCAAATACCATTCTCTCGCCAGATTCATTTCTATTCGTGTCTTTACCCACTGATCATCAACTAGAACTTCCAGACATTCTCCGCAATGAAATCCCGTATCAATCCATAAGTCTGATGATAATAAGCCATATCTCTTGTTATAACTGTTGTAACCTAATCTTCCTTCTCTCATTTGATTATTCTCCCTTCATTTATCGTTCCTGCAAGGACGCCCTGAATCAGGGCTCCCTTTTGAAAATCTCCTTACTTCGCCAGCCAACTCCCGACTGCCCCTTACCGGCTTTCTCCTTGTTTGCTATCTACAGGTGCGTGCCACGCTCCTGTTATTAGGTAATCAGGCAAAATCTTTACCAACGAAAGTTCTCATGCATTCCACACTTATCCAAATACTCTTATCTTGCCTTTTCCCGTTCTTCCTCGGTTGATGCTGTTTTGAATGTTGTATATAACTGACGTTTTACCATACTGTCTAATTTTTCCATCAATGCTTTTTCTATCTCCGGCAAATATTCCTCATTCCTGGCAAGATGATACTGGAACAATGCCAGTAATAAATCTTTTGGTATCTGCACCTGTGATTTTCTTTCAATGTTTCTCCTTTCCGTGACGGTCGTGACGATAGTGACGATATTTTCACAACCGTCACATATCGTCACGCTTGTTTTCCGACAAAGGTTAATCTAATTTTTCTTCCGTCGTGTCCCCGCTCTGTTTTATACTGGATTCCATATTCCAGAATCAATCGTTCCAGGCTGACATTTAATTTTCGTGATAATGCGTTCGGCTGCATTTCCACCTGCAATACTTCCACAAGCTCTGTTGCTGTTCCTGCCCACTCTGGCGTAGTTTCTGTTACAAGTTCTTTGATTTTTTCCAACACTGGATCTTCTGGTTCTTTCCAAAGTTCTGTTTCTGTCTTGGTAAGTTCCCAGACACATCTCTCCCGATTAAAGTTCAACCACAGTTTCTGATCCTGCTGGTCACGCCCTGCCACTTCCAGAACTGCCTTATTATCTGTCCGTTTTTCTTTCTGCATGACGAATGCTCCATCCGCAGCTCCAAGCAATCCATTCGTGCCAGAAATCATATCAAAACTATCTGAAGATTCCATTTTCCTTGTATGATGCACAACCAGAAAACAGATACCATATTTATCACTGAATGCTTTCAGCTTCGTTACAATCTCGTAATCGCTGGCATAACTGAATTTATCTCCACCGACCTCTCGAACCTTCTGAAGAGTATCAATGATAATCAATCTTGCGTCTTTATGCTCTGTTACAAACGTTACAAGCTGTTTTTCCAGTCCGTCATTGAGCGATTTAGATTTTGTAGCGAAATAGAAATTCTCACTGCCTTCCATTCCAAACATCTGTGATAACCGCTTTTGCAACCTTGCATAATCATCTTCTAATGCCAGATACAGAACCGTTCCCTGTCTGACTGAAAAGCCCCACAATGGAAGTCCCTCACTGATGTGATAGCCGATCTGTGCCATAAAGAATGATTTTCCAATTTTCGGCGGACCGACAAACAGGTAAGTTCCGTTATACAGAAGTCCATCTACAATTGGCAGTTTTGGTGGATATGCGGTATCGTATAATTCCATCATAGAAACTGTTTCCAGATCATCTGGATTCTTTTTACTTGCTGATTTTTCTGTATTTTCCGCATTATTTGTGGCTTGCAGATTGCCCTTACCGGGCAAATCTGCTATACTTTGGTTGGTTAATTTATTACTTGATGGCTGTTCCACATCTGCGCCAACAGATGCAATCGGAGCAGTCATTTTTTCTTTTGCTGTCATTCATTTTCCCCTTTCAATCCATACAATGTCTCTGCGACCAATCTCAGGGTACTCAGCAACTCTTCGTTTTCCTCACTGCATTTTTCCAGATGTTTCAATTCTTCATAAATCTCTGCCATCTGATTTCGCAATGCTTTATACACTCTTGGATTTCCCTGTACCACAATTTCCCGATCAGTTAATCGTTTTATGATATAGTCCTGCTTGCTAAGTCCTGACAATCGGACACATGCATCAATTTGCTCTGCTTCTTCCGTGGATACCCGGAATGCTACGATTTTGTTTCTCCATCTTCCTTTACTGTCCAGATTTTTCTCCATTTAATTTTTCCATCCTTTCAATATCCAACTGTTCTGCCATCTGTGTCTGCTCACTTGGAAACAGATGTGCATATCGGTAAGTGATATCAATGCTCTCATGTCCCATTCGGTCTGCGATTGCTAATACCGTAAATCCCATATTGATCAACAACGATACATGGGAATGTCTCAAATCATGCACACGGATTCGCTTCACCCCAGACACTTTTGATCCTCTGTTCATTTCATGATGCAGATAAGATTTGGAAATTGTGAAAATCCGTTCGTCCTCTTTCGGCTCATACAGCATTTTCAGATAATCCTGCATCTCATCACACAAAAACTGTGGCATCTTAATGGTTCGATTACTTTTTAACGTCTTTGGTGGTGTAATCACATCTTCTCGGTGCAGTCTCTGATAGGACTTGTTAATCCGTAGTGTATGCGTTTCAAAATTGAAATCTGTCGGTGTAAGTGCTAATAATTCGCCCATACGAAGCCCACACCAGTAAAGTATTTCAAATGCATAATAGGAAACAGGCTTGTCCATCATGACATCTGCAAATTTCAGATATTCTTCCTTTGTCCAGAACAACATTTCCCGATGCTCCTCTTTTCCCATATTTCCTGCTTTCTGCGCTGGATTAGATGGAAGATGGTAAAAATTAACTGCATGGTTGAAAATAGCACTTAACTGACTGTGAATTTTCTGCAGATAAGAGGCGGAATACGGTTTTCCATTTGGTTGCCGGATCGCAAACAGTTCATTCTGCCATGCAATAATGTCCCTTGGCTCAATTTCTCCTATCTTACGCTTTCCGAAATAAGGAAGAATTTTAGTTCTGGCAATATTCGTCTTCGTTCCCCAGGTATTATCACGAATTCGATTTTGCATATCCTCCACATAAATCTCATAAAAGCTTTCGAAAGTCATGTCCAGTTTGGCTTCTTTCTTCAGCAATAGCTCTCGTTCCCACATCTGCGCTTCTCGTTTTGTAGGAAATCCTCTTTTGGATGACTGGTGCGTTTCTCCTGTCCAATCGGTATAACGATAGACTACTCGCCACTTTCCAGTGGCATTATCTTTATGAATACTCATACAAATTCTCCTCTCTTTCTCTTACATTTCGCTGTAACATACTTTTTTGCGGAAATAATTGGTGTTTACTCTGCCAGCTACCGTAAGATAACCCAGCTTCTTTAATTCTTCATTTAGCTGTTTGACAATCTTATAAGCATAAGACTTAGAAACACCCAGTTCCGCTGCTACTTCTTCTACTGTCATAAAAGTTCTGTTCGTCACATTGCATCTCTCCTTTCTTATTAACGCAATTTGTTTAAGTTGTTACATTTGCATGATACTAAACATTTTAATTTAAGTCGAGCAGTTTTATAAGAATATTAAATTTTTTTGTTTAAGTTCTTCTTGCTATCTAAAATTGCTCATGCTATACTGAACCTAAACAGAATTGTTTTATTTTCTTCACAATTAATTATGGCAACACGAATGACCACTATAAGGAGGCAAACAAAAATGGCAATCGGACAACGTATCAAATTTTTTCGCAACCGCAAAGGCATTACACAAAAGCAACTCGGAGAGCAACTGGGATTCAAAGGAAAAACCTCAGATGTCCGCATGGCTCAGTATGAATCTGAAGCCAGAGTTCCTAAAATCGATCTTGTAAAACAAATGTCTCAGATCTTCGATGTCAATACTCATGCCTTAACAGTTCCAGATATTGATACTCACATAGGTCTGATGCATACACTATTTGCACTGGAAGATATGTATGGTCTAAAGGTAAAAAATGTAGATGGACAACCTCATCTCTGCCTTGACTCTTCCATATCTGCTCCCGGCTCATCTGTCGATGAAATATTTCGTGCATGGATGGAACAAGCTGACAAACTGGAAAACGGTGAAATCAGCAAGGAAGAATATGATGAATGGAGATATAAGTACCCGGAACTGGATACTTACCAGAAACGTGCCAAGGTACCATCTCAGGAGCTGAGTGATTACCTCGTAAAAGAATTGACTAAAAAAGAAAAATAAAAGAAGAGACTAGAAAAACCTTACCGATATTCAGTTTTTTACTTCTGAAAATCAGTAAGGTTTCTTTATATACGTTATGAAATAAAATTTATATCTTTTGAATAATCACAAAATGTTGCCATTTTGTTGCCAATCACTAAGCAAATTTGCTTGCAGCCCGCATAAATACTGGATTCTTATGATTGTGTGGATTATTCAAACTCTTGGGCGGAGAGATTTATTTGGTTATTTCTCGGTACACATTTGTGCGTTTCATTCTTCATATTCATCATATTTTGCATTTTTGTGTACCTCGCCCCAAATTTTTAGAGCCAAAATGGAGCCAATTAAATTGCTGAATCACTCATCACTTTTTCTCCCGTTCTTCCTGAAGCGCTTGAATGACTTGGGTAAATCCTTTCATCTCCCGTTTTGAATTTATAGCAAATGCTTGTGCTAAAAGAACCGCTTGTGTCACCTCATCTTTTCCGGATAATTCCTTTAAAATCAATGAAGATGTCTCTGTCCTTTGCTCAAGGGGAATCGAAAGAATATAGGATATTCTTTCCGATGATTTTTTATTTTCCTCAATAATCCTCTTATATTCGTCATTTTCCATAGACAATGGTGTCCCTAACTCATAATACGGTATCCCATTATCCGCTACAATCCATAATAATCCAAACACTCTCTCTTTCTCAAGAGTCAATAATGAATCACTAAACACTGTATTCCAAAGAAGCGCATAAAATTCATGAACTGATAATTTCTGGCTAACCACTTTTCTTCTAACAGAATTTATTGCTTCATCAACGTATTTTCCATAAAGCTCTTTTAGACTATCCACTTCCCCCTCAGCAAAGTATCTTTCCACTTTTACACTTTCGTCAGAATCAACTTCCCCAATTTTTTCACAGATAAACTGAAAACACTGAATTCTTTTTTCTGCATTTTCTTTCATAAGCATACTATATAATTCATAACATAAATCCTCTAGTTCTCCGCTCCATGTCTCCAATATTTTAATGTAATTATCCATCTTGTCCTCCATTTCAATTATCAATATATTTAGTCACCCAACTACAATACAAGTCGCTAGGCAAACTGATTAGTAAAGCTAATATAGTTAAGATATCATTTCCTTTACTTCCTAAAACAATAAAATTCCAAAACATTCCAGCCAATATAATCATAAAAAGGAATACTATTACCACTGCCAAACCTGATATAATCCTAAATTTATCTTTCTCATGATTTACTTTATATAAATTACCATATAGATCTGCCAAAGCAATTATAACACCCAACAAACCAATAATTTGTATTCCCTTGCTTTGTTCATCTTTCAGTAATAGTCGAATAATCAAAACTATTAACAAAAACACAAACACTGCCCATTTATCTAACTGTTTATCTTTCATGACAACTTTATTAACCTTGCTCTTTTTAATTCAAATACATCTGCATATTTTTCTTGTATCCCTATATAATCATCTTTAAATATACAATCTAAATATTTCTGTATTTCCTCAATAGTTTCATTTTTAGAATTCGCTATTTCTATTTGTATATGTCTCTTTCTCAAAAATATATAGTATTTTTTTTCATAACCTTCAACAACATCAGGCAAGCCTTTTAACTTATAATACTTCTTTGTCCTTAACAAGATTTGAATAAGTGAAATATATTTAGGAGTAGTAATGTTAATCACCATTTTCATTACCTCCTACAATATTCGTTATGCCGCCCAAAAAATACAATGGATTTTTTCTGTATGGAGCCTGTTTTTCTATGTAAAAATTTAAATTTTCAAATTCATCAATTATTTCATTTGTTATATTATCCTGATTCCAATCTTTCGTTTTTTTTCTAAGTTCTTCAATTAATTCATGCGAAAACCCTAATTCTTCTGCCTCTGAAAGCAATCTTTCTCTTTTTTCCTCTCTCATATACATCCGAAGACCAACATCTTTTCTATCTTCTAATGTATTCTTTTCAAGATTTTCCAATTCTTCCATACGTTGTTTTAATTGTAATTTTTCTTGTTGTATTTTCCCCAATTGGTTATCATATTCTTCCAATGGGTTTTTCTTCCATATTCCCACAAGGATACTCTCCATATCTTTTAGTATAGCATTTTTAGTATATCACACTAGAGTTTCAAACGCAATTTTAAAATACACTATCGTTGTTGACGCAAAATAAAATCTAAATTTCGCTTATCAGCGGGGCAAGTGGAATTTACTTTTTATGTAAATCCTCATTATTTCTCAACTCTCATACCTAAAAAATTCCCTCGCCATCATCTCCGCCGTAGCCCGATTATACCCTTTCTTCAAATACCCATGCACAATCGTTCCAAACATACTTTTAACCATATCATCCTCAACATCACAATATGCCTGCATTTCCCCGGATAAAGCCATTGCCACATACTCTATCGGCTTATTGTCCAATAGCTTATGAAGCTTTGCTAGCGACTGCTCTGTTGTCCGCAGAGCAGCCTCAACCTCCTCGCACTTTATTCGAAGCATATTCCCGTCAACATACCACACCTCAACATATCCATTATCCATGTTATAGGCACATTTTACAATGTTATCCAATCTATTCTCATCCATCATATCAATCCATCCTTTCGTTTATCTCGCTCCATAAGACCTGTGATACTGTATTGCCTGACGCTCCATGCGTTCCTGCTCCTTTACCTTACCGATAATAGTATCAATTTGCTCCGCACCGGCATATCGTTTCACACGCTCCAGATCATCAGCTTTTTCCTGCAATAATTCTGTTTTTGCAGACATATCTCTAATTTTTCCTTTGTAAAATTCTACATCACTTGTGAGATCCTTAACTTTATCTCGCAGTTGAAGCACTTCCTCTTTTAATCTAACGCATTGGATTGTCAAGCTTTTTACCAGTTCCTTCAATTTGTTCACAAGAGGCAACGCTACTTTATCCCGAAATAACTTTGCACTTGCAAATGCTCCCGGCTCTGGAAGTTGCCATTCAGGTTCTTCATCATATTTTCGAACATCACGTTGCAACAGCTTCTCTGATTGCACCATCTGATCAATTCTGCTTCTCAATTTCTTCTGTTGTATTTCAAGTTTGGCATTATCTTTCTGTAGCTTATCCTGCATTTGTTTTAATGCCTGATTATCCGATTGTAACGAAGTTTGCTTCTGCTCCAGCTTTTCATTATCCTCTTGCAATTTATTCTGTTCTTGTTCCAATCGTTGGTTCTCGGACTGTAAAACACTCTGTTTCATCTCCAACTCGCTATTATCTGTCCGCAATTGCCATTGTTGCTGTTCCAAGTGTCGATTATCCATTCGTAGTTCCACCTTTTTTATTTCAAGGCTTGTATTCTCCACTCGCAATTGTTGATTGCTTGCACTTAATGTTTCATTATCTCTCTGAACAGCAATACCTTTCTCTCTTGCTTTTTCAACAGCCTCCTCAGCCCTTACCTGCTTAATTGTAGTGTTCATTAGTTCCTGTTTCATAGAGGATACTGCCTGATTCAATTTAGCAACCTCTGAGGTCTTTTCCTGCTTTTGACTGTCTAATTCTGCTACTTCTTTAGCTCTCTCCTGCTTTTCAAATTCAAGCACCGACAAATGTTTCTCATGTGTACCCTTTTGCAGCCATTCCACACCATATCGCTCCATGACTGTCGCAAGTTCCTGCTTTTCTGATGCAATCCACTGATTTAATTCGGTAGCACCTCTAGTGCCACCGGTGAAGCCTTCTGCCGCTAGTGCAGATTTTAATGATACCCTTGTATCAAGTCCTCGCTTACTTCCTGTAATATATGGTACAAAATCAATGTGCAGATGCGGTGTTTCTTCATCCATATGCAAATATGCCGAGAATACATACAAGTTCGGATTTCTAGCTTGGAACTCATCCATAAATTCCGTTAAAATCCTTTTTGCCAACAATCCATCTTCATTTTTGGCATTCATATCATCTTTATTTCCAATCTGAAATATCACTTCATGAAATAACTTTTCCTGCTTACCCCTCCTGATTTTTTCATAGTAATTATCAATCATGCGATCTTTCCGTTTCTGTTTTGCATTATATCGTTCCCGTGCTTCATCAAACAATTTATGATAAACCTGCTTAATATCTTCCTGGCAAAATTCCACTTTATCAGCACTTCTGTTTTTATCTACATTCTTAGCTGTAAATGCTCTGGTATTATGGTTCACAGAACCTTTTCCGATCATTGCACTTATCGTTCTCTCCATAGGCAATCTTCCCCTTTCTTTTATCTGTCATATTAGCGCCGAATACGACGCAGGCTTTGTTACTTTCGTCGAAAGTAACGCAAAAGCACTTTTGACAGCTATCGCCATCAAAAATGCAACCTGACAAGTCAGGTTTTGCGCCCTGCCGGGAGCTTTTCTGCCTGCGGCAGTCAGTGTACACAAGCCTCCACTATGTCAAACACACCACATTTTCCTTATCGATTCTAACGGAAGCGTGACACGCAGCCGTTATATATGTTTAAGAAAAACTACCACCGAAAACTCTCCGGCACACCTCGTCTATCCAAATATTCCTTTCGAGCCTTTTCCTTTTCTTCTTCCATTGGTGCAGTCTTATATTTTGTATATAATTCTCTCATTACCATTGCATCCAGTTTCTTCTCCAGCCCCTGTTTTATCTGAGGCAACAGTTCCTCCTGTTCCAACATAAAATATCTCATTATCGCAACGAAAAGTTCTTCTGAAATCTGTACATTTTTCATATCGATGCACCATTCCTTTCCTAACTCGTTCAAGGCCGCAACACTGCAAAGTCTATATGCTTTGCAACCTTGCAAATTTTATCTCCGCAATTTCTATATAGCCTGCAATGTTGCGTTCTTGTCCTATCTCTGTTTTACTGCATCCAATTCCCAATACCACGAGTTATTGATTTTCTTTGCCTGGATGCCCAATTCTTTCTTTGCATTTTCCAATGTTCTCTTTGAAATGCCCTGTTTATCAGCCATTTCAAATATTTCATTACTCTGCACCATATTAGTTGTTTCTGCCAATTCACGAAGCATTTGCTTTGCTTGTTCCAGCTTATTTGCCTTTGGTGCAATACCGCCAAGTACTTCATCTGCTGTAATCTCATAATCTCCCAACCAACGAAAGCCCGTTTCTGATAACATAAATGCCTTCGGATGTCCAAATGCCGCAAGATTATTCTTTATCTGAACAACTGCTCTTGTATTAGGTTCTCCCTCTATTCTGCCGACCAGAAGCACGCTCCTGGCTACTGCGAAGAAATCAATAGACCCCATACCTCTATATGCGGCTTTATTTCCTGATGCCTTATTCATATGACCGATAAGAAGAATTGCACATTGGTATTTCTCTGCTAATGCTCCAAGTTTCTTTGTCATATCTCTTGCCTCATTTGCCCGGTTCATATCCATTCCACCACCGAGATAAGCCTGTATCGGATCAAGTATCAATACTTTTGCCCCAGTCTTAACAAGTGCCTCTTCAAGCCTTTCATCTGCCATAGACAGGGATTTATCACTTTCATCAATAACAAGTATCTTTTCACAATCCGCTCCGGCAAGCTCAAGTCTTGGCTTTACTGTATCTGCCAGTCCATCCTCTGCCGTCTGATAAATCACATTTACAGGCTCCTGTACATTCATATCGTTGTCAAGATGCTCTCCCTTAGATAACTTGGCTGCTATGTTTAAAACTAATGTGGTTTTTCCATCTCCCGGGTCACCCTGAATGATTGTCAGCTTTCCATATGGTATAAATGGATACCACAGCCACTTCACTTCCTGCGATCGTACCTCTGACATCCGTATCATCTTTAATTCTGTTTTCTGTTCTTCCATAAATGTCCTCCAAATTCTATAATGTTTTGTTTGCTCCTTGGAAGAACCTCTGTTATACTTTAGTTGTATTTATATTGATAACAGAGGTTTTCCCGTTATCACAAGTCCTGACAGTTGCCGCTGTTGGGACTTTTTTCTTTTTCTTCCTTTGTTCCCTGCCAGAGATACTTTGCACCATCAAGCATTGAAATAATCGCCTGTAACATATCCATACAGTCATTCCGCATATCTTCCAATCCTTCGTCTGTAAGCGTTACATCCTGCTGCTCCAGCTGCCTTACCAGTTCGGATATATTGGTCTGCATATTCTGCAATTCCTCTACAAGCTGGTAAATGACCTCTTTCTTACCTACAACGCATATTCTGTTATAAATGCAAGAACGTACAAAATAATCTTTCTTCTGCATACCGCTTGCAAGTATCTTGGCTTCAATCATTTCCCGCTCTCTGTCCGATACACGAAAGCTGATTGTTGGATGTTTGTGTACTCCGCTCATAGATTGCCCTCTTCGTTCTCCAGTTCTAGCCTGTCTGCCAGTTCTGCCTGCTTATTCGGATATAAATGTGAATAAGTATTTAATGTGGTTTCTATCTTTTCATGTCCCAGCCGCTCTGCTATTGCCAATGGCTGAAATCCAAGTTCCACCAGAAGTGATGCGTGGCTGTGCCGCAGGTCATGCAGACGGATTCTCTTTACACCTGTTTCCTTTATGCCTCGTACAATCTCATGTTCCATATAAGACTTTGTAAACCGAAACATTCTTTCATTTGGCATAATTCCATATAAATGACTGCAATATTCCTTTAGTTCCTCTGCCAGAAATGGTGGAATCGTAATCTTACGATTGCTCTTTGGTGTTTTAGGCGGTGTAATCACATCCTTTCCATCTAATCTCTGATATGATTTTGAAATGCTTATAATACGCTTTTCTAAATCAATATCTTCATAGGTAAGTGCCAGTAATTCACCTATACGCATTCCTGTCCAGTAAAGAAGCATAAATGCCATCTTCGCCTCCGGTTTCTTCTCCATAGACGGAAGAAACTGCTTAAATTCCTGCTTTGTCCAAAACTCCATATCGTCAGCTTTGCTTTTTCCGATACTTCCTGCTTTTCTGCAAGGATTATCTTTCAGGTCATAATATCTGACTGCATAATTGAAAAGTGCTGCCAACTGGTTATTGATACTTTTAAGATAAGTTGGTGCATACCCCTGCTTAATCAGTTCATTCTGCCATGCCCGAATATCCGCTGTCTTAATCTCATACATCTTTTTCTTCTTAAAATACGGCGTAACCTTTAGGTCAAACACATATCGTTTATTCTTAATCGTACTTTTTCTAAGTCTGTTCTCCATATCGGTAAAATAGATTTCAACGAAGTTCTCAAAGTTGATATCCAGATTCTTTCTCTGCTGTTGCCGGAAGTTACGCTCCCATTCCTCTGCTTCTGCCTTTGTCTTAAAGCCTCTTTTGTTCTTTTTATGGCGTACACCCTGCCAGTCCTCATAATAGAACTGGCAGCGCCATGTTTTACCATCTCGTGTAGCTGGCATATCATCATCTCCTCTCCATTAACCAACTGCCATACCATAAAACTTTTCTTCAAAATACTTTGTAGGTACCTTGCCTGAAATCACTCGATAGCCTTTTTCTTTCAATTCATTATTAAGACCACGAATGATTTTGTAAGCATATCCTCTTGATACTCCAAGAATCTGTGCAGCTTCATCTGCTGTTACATACATCTTCATCGTATTCTCCATATTGTGTTCTCCTTCCTGTTTTTATTTTAGTACACTTTTGTGACCTTGTTTATCCGTATTATATAGTACACATTTGTGTCTGTCAAGCAATTTAACCAATTTTTTATACACAAATGTGTCCCATTGTGATAGAATAGGGGTAACAAATCATAAAGGAGCATTTTTTATGACTACTGGAGAAAAGATTAAATACTTTCGCAATATGCGTGGAATATCACAGGAAACGCTTGGTCAGTTGTCCGGCATAAACTCTGCAACAATAAAGAAATATGAATACGGAATCCGTAATCCAAAGCCTGACCAGCTTTTAAAAATTGCCAATGCACTAGGCATCAGCATTAATATTTTCATGGATTTTGGTATAGAAACAGTTTCTGATGTATTATCATTACTGTTTAAACTGGATGACCAGATTGATATGAAATTTGAGGCAGATAAGGACGATGAGGGCAATTTCAAACCTGCTACTGTTAAGCTGTCCTTTAAGAACAACCTCATCAATAAAAAACTTTGTACCTATATGAAAGCTCTGGAAATTCGTGAAAATATGCTAAAAGCTAAAGATGATTATTCAGAAGAAGAGTATGCTGACAGTTTGCAGCATATCAATGAAAATATCGAAGAAATCAAGCAACACCTGCTTGATGACAATATGGTTGTCAAAAAAGGCACTGACCGCCTTACTGTAAAAAATTATCCAAATTAGTGAAACCTCTTGAATTATCGGTCATAGGATGATAATATCTAATTAAACAGAAAGCACCCACTCCAAAGGTGGATGCTCCGAGTTTAAGTTAATGAATGTCCTTAAGGACACCGCCTATCCTGTGGATCAGACAGGATAGGCATTTTTATTTTCGCTTGTTTCTCTTATCGAGAAAGGCAAGCAACGCTACAATCAAGCTACCAAAGGACATCAACAATGCTAATATCCCAATGAAAATCGAAATGATCTCATAAACTGTCATCGGCGCCACCTCCCTTCCTATGTATTCCGGTTGCCCGGTATCATAAAACTCGGGAGGCTACCTCTACGCTCCGCTCGGCGCTAAACAAGCGTCCCCCGGACGCTTAACGCCCTGTCATGGGTACTTTCCTTAGATAGTATCCTAACATAAGAACTGACATTTATGCAAGGAAAATAAAACCTTCCTCGTATATTCCTAAAATGATATTAAAATTCGCACATACAAACATTTTTCTCATACACTGATATTTACTTTTTCAAGTTAACACAAAGGCAGCTAAATATTATTTCTATTGACACCAATATAATTATTGGCATCAAATTACTCTGTACTAGCATTAATACTGCGAAAGAATCTATTAACATATGTGCTACAACACATGGCAAAACACCTTTGGATTTTTCTTTTATTACACCAAACATAAAAGTATTACCTAATATCATTAAGTAAAAAATCAAATAATTTGATGAACCTGCTGTTATCCAAGATAATCGATATACAGGTATATGCCACAAAAACCATATTATAGATATTACAAACATTTTAACTGCAAAGTTATTTATTTCTAACTTTGTTTGTAGATACCACCGCCAGCCACATTCCTCAAGACCACCTTGTAATATCGTCCAAGGAATATAAGCTAATAAAGCCAATAGTGTTCCACCTGTAAATTCTACATTTCTTAATATTATGGAAACGGTATAGTATAAAATAACACTACCCATTGCCAAAAGATATGGTGTCAATTTTTCACGCTGTAAAAACATGTCCTTTAATACATTTTTTCTTTTCTCATATTTAGAAAAAAATATAGCAACAATCATTGGAATCAGATTCATCAAAATAAACAATACTGATGAGCCAGTTGTATTACCATCAGGATATAAAATTAATAATATTTGCCCTAAGATAAAAGTTGTAAATAAAGTAATCACAGAATATAATATTGCAATTTTATTACTTTTCCACATTTTTTCTCCTTCCATTACTCCGCCAACAAATAGAGCCAAACTAGAGCCATTTGATAAAACAAATGCCGGAAACCCGCATAAATACAGGCTTTCGGCATTTTAGTCCGTTATTCAAACTCGACAATCACTAATCAATTTTGTTTAGAGATTATTTGTTGCCGTGTTCGCTTTTCTTTTAATTATTTGATTTATCCATATTATCCTGCCTATACAGGCTAATGTTATCATTTTGTTATCGGCATTGATAACACACGCCCTGTAACTGTGGATAATAGCAATATGTACCGACTCAAATTATAAGCGGTTTTGCTTAGAAAATCAATAATCTTATTGTTAAAAAAACATCTGCCATACTCTCATAGATAACAATGACAAAATATAAAACGGAAGTATATATAGTAACCTTTGCAGTCGGTTCTTTGCTGTATATATTATAATACTCTGAATCGGTATCCATATCCAAAGGATAATACTAAATAATTCAATTTTATACGCTATCCAATAACAGAGCATTGGAAGTAACAACAAGAACATTCCAATAACTGACTTACATTGTAATTTTTCTTTTAAAGAATATCTGAGCGGAAATCCTTTTCTAACTAAACGTAATTCATTTTGCACATTATAGCTGACAACATTCTGTCCTAATATCAATATAGAAAACAATAATACATACTCAATATATTTTCCGTCTATCTGCGATAATAACATTGTGATTAAAACAATCGCAAAATACTGATACATAATCTGTTTCTTTCTTCTGACAATACTAACCACCTCATAAACCATCAAAAAACGATAGCGGCTGCCATAATATTTCTTCATCAGTCCTTTCATTTCTTTCTGATTATTTTGGAAGAACACTTCATCCTGCGTTTGCAAAACTGTATCATATTCTCTATTCAAAAATCCATATAACATCTGATTATATTGTTGAAAGAACGGGATAATTGCTTGATAGCTAAAATAAGGATATAAAATAAAATATAATCCGTAAATGATCAATAATATACTGGTAACAAATACACTTCCATAAAAAAAACAAATCATTACTACTGCCAACATACATATATTCATAATATCCCGATATTTATATTGTGTTGATAAAACCGTATGCATATTGACAATTGGGTTACAAAGCATAGCCACAATAAACTGTCTTAAGACCATTCCCTCCATTGGAAAAGCCCAAAATAAAATCAACGCAACACTCAACGTCAGTACCATGCTTTTTCCTATCTTCTTCACTCTCCAAATATATGTTTTTTCTATTTTCCAAATATAAGTTTCAGGAGAAATACGCATTCTTGGTATTGTTCCAAACAAATTCATAAACAAGAAACAGAGAATACCATATGGTATAAAAACAGCAATATCCATTCCATAGTTTTTCTGAATCATAGATTGCAATATAAGAATACATGGCACAATAGCAATCAGTATAAGATAAGCACCTATATTTCGTTTGACCATTCTAACTGCAAATTTGAATCTCTGTTTCAAAAGCAACTGATACATACTTACTCCCCTTCAGATAAAATTTTTGCTATTTCCTCTCTGTCAACTTCCTCCATATTGATTTCTCTAATTTGTCCGTTATGTAACAAAAGACACTTGTCACAAACATTTTGTAAACACTCTATATCATGGCTTGAAATAATGTAAATTCCTTTTTCTTTCTTGTGAAACTCCACTATTACATTTTCTAAAAGTTTCATTTGGACAGGATCAAGTCCTGAAAATGGTTCATCAAAAATAGTAATTTTTTCTTCTTGTATCATTGCACAAGCATTATTTAACCGTTGCATTGTACCTTTTGAAAGTTCTAACGGAGAATAGTTCTCATACTTTTTTAATCCCAACCCATCTAAAATCCTCTCGATTTTATCAAATGCCTCTTGTTTTTTTATCTTTCTGCTTGAAGCAATCAAAAGAAGATTTTCATATATCGTCAGCTCATTAAAAAAACTTGGTTGATCCATTGCATAGGCGACCGGCATATCAAGATAATCAACCTTATTCATCTTTTTTCTGTCGATAGAGATTACTCCTGTATAATTTTTGTCATAATTCGAAAGTATATTTAAAAGAGTAGTCTTTCCAGCTCCATTTCTTCCAACAAGTCCATAAATACAAGCATTTTCAAATGTATAGTTTAAGTCCGAAAAAACAACCGTTTCACCATATTTTTTACTTAAATTTGAAATCTGAATCATAAAATTTCTTTTCCTCTCAAATCCATTTTCGTCAGCCCAACGACTAACAATCCAATAAAAACTACTGTGTCCACAAATAACAGTACAACAATATTTTTTACCACTCCGAAAGTAAAAAGTATGGAGAAAATTTCTACCGACAACACAATAAAACACATATAATTTGTCAAATACTCTGTTATAATATCTCCATAATAATTGTTCATCTGTAATTTGGCATAAATAAAAGGTTTTAATAAATAACGGATTATAATACAGATAACGGGACAAATAAAAATCCAGTTTTTATTCACCAAAGATGTTGCCACACCTTTACTCCATTGTACCGGAATCTTTACTGGCAGCTTAGAATAAGACAACGCCCCAATAATCAAGCATAATACGGTAATCGTTATCCAAGTAAGCATACTTCCCCATATATACAAAAAGCTGACTGAATCCAATTTGAAAACAGTTTGATTATCTTTCCAATAATCCTGCAACTCTGTTACATATTGTTCTACCTGTAATTTTTCATAACTAATACTTTCTTCATCCAGCATTTTTTCGCACATGAGTTTCGCCTTATTCAAATCAGTAATCTGACTTTTTAATACTTCATTCTGCTTCTCAAGCGTTTCCTGCAAAGTTACTTTCCCAGATATAATACTTCGTATATCCTCAATAGAAATTCCCAATGTACGCAGATATGCTATCTTCTTTATATTTTCCACATCATTTTCAGAATAATCTCTATAACCATTACTTTCATTTCTTGAAGGCTCAACGAGTTTTTCCTTTTCATAAAAACGGACATTAGAACGGGATAAACCTGTTCGTTCTTCTACATCTTTTATTGTCATGTTATGCACTCCTTTCAAGCAACTCTATTTTATCTTAAGAATAAGCTATAAACAAGGTTTACAGTCAAGCATTTATCCAAAATCTCTTTTCTTTTAGTTATAAATCAATTCGGCGTTCACAACCTCTCTTGCACACGCCTGTATATTGTTCATTCTCGATACCCATTCCATCTGATTTTCTGCCTTTAACTGTTCTGTAATGCCCTGCTCCTGTTTCATCTGCTCTATAATCCTTTCAAAGCGTTCTTGTGCCTGTTCTTCTATATCTGCAAGATAACTATTCAGCCTGCCACTTGTAAGTAAATTCAAATATACACTTCTACGATATTCTTTCAGATAGCGTAAATGTCTTTGTCCCCATACGCCGATAAATCTCTGTTCTTCCTCCGTCAAGGTAAGACAGGGGATAAAATAATCCCCGTGTCTGATATAAGTGCCGCCCATTTCTTCAAAAATTGTTTTCTTCATAATCATTTCCACCTTTCTTATCGTTCTCTATCCATAGATTTCTTTTTAACTGACCGTTTCGGCTGCTGTCTGCTTTCCTGCTGATAGCGGTGCAATTTTTCCCGTATGCTTGCCTTTTTCGGCGGTTCTGATGACGGCTCTTTCTTCTGCTCTGTCTGATTTTCCCATGCTCGCAGCTCCTCATTATATTCCCTGACCAGTTTTTCCGATTTCTGATACGTCTTTGCAAAGGACTGAACATCTGGATATCCTGCCTGTGTTACCATCTGTTCCATATCTGTATGAATACGTTTTTCCTGTTTCTCTGCCTGTTCAATTTTGCCCTCTAAGGATTTCCGTACTTTTCCTTTGAAAAATCCTGTTGTCTCGGAAAGCTGTTTCTTCAACAAGGAAAGCTCCTGTTGCGTGGACTTCATCGCCTGTGACTGCTTCTGAAGTTTCTCCATCAGCTTCCGCATATCATTCCATTCCTGTAAATCAATCTTCGGTACTGGCTTTGGCGGCAGCTTAAATTTGAAAATCATTTCCTGTAAGAAGTCTTTCGCACCACGGATAATCTGCTGAAACATATCCGGCAGCCAACCATGTGTCCTTATTGATTGCAGCGTTTTGTCAGTGATTTTTTCCCGCTTGACCGTTAAAATATCTTCTTCGGGAACGCCCTCGACTAATGCCACATCAACCGTCCGATTCCATTCCTGCCTTGCCGCATTATCTGCCCGTATTTCTGCTTCTTTCGGATTATTCTTCCCGATTTTCTTCGTTGCCAGATACACACCGCCCTGCTGAAATACAGACAGCTTTTCGGATTCTTCTTTCACATGACTGTTGATGATTTCCGTAAACATTTCCTTCACTTCTCTGGTAAAAGCATCGTTCTTAAACCATTCATCTTTCTTCGTAAAAATATGGCTCTCATAAACTTCCCCTTTGGGAATAATGCTGCATCCTACCCGAAGATTTCCCTGCTCATCTAAAATCTCTTTCTTCGTGCGTCTGTGCTTTCCCTGCTCATCATAAAACATATTTCTGATAGCAATTTTCACTTCGGGATGTTCCAGCATTTTCCGTTCGCTGAATACAAGATGGATATGGTAATTGGTCATTCTTTTGTTATGGTGAAGTGCCGCACTACATTCTACACCATACCTTTTATGAAAGCTGTCCGTGAAAAGCCTTACTACATCATCTGCCTTGTACTCAACAAAACTTTCTGGAAGTGCAATGATAAACTCTCGTCCTTCAATACATTTCCCTGCTGTTCCGCTTGCCTTAAAATCCAACTGATTCTCTCTGGCAAGATTTTTCCAGAACTCTGATGTTGCTCCTTCCGTCTGATAGGTAGCATAGAGATGTTCCTGTCTTTTCGGATTGGAAATATAGTCAATTCTTCCTGCCACATCAGACAGCTTGTTTTGTCTGATAAATGAATGTCTGCCTATAAGCATTCTCCTTTCCGGCTCTCGCCTACTTTGCTGTGAGTAGGTGCATAGGCACCTGTTTACGAACTATCCGCCTGTCGGCGGTTGCCCCCTGCAAGGGCGAAATACACAGAGCATAAACGAAGTTTGTGCGATGGGTGTATTTCGCTCTCAAACGCCGAGGGCTTTATAAGGTGCTATCTTCCTCTGTCATGTTCCGGCTTGGACTTTTTATTTTGGGCGTATCCGCCCTTTTTATTTGCCCGTATCCGGGCTTATTTTTTATCCCTGACACCAAACCGATTCTTTACTTTTCTGTCTGATTTATTCCGGTATCCTTGCCCGTACATACTCCAGATCACCGCAATAGGGCGTTCCCACCAGATACCATTCCCTCGCCAGATTCATTTCCATCCTGGTCTTTACCCACTGATCATCTACCAGAACTTCCATACACTCTCCGCAGTGAAATCCCGTATCAATCCATAAGTCCATTGACAGCAATCCATATCTTCCATTTTCACAGTTATAACCTAATCTTCCTTCTCTCATTGCATGATTCTCCTTTCCAGATTTCTCCTTGTCTATGCTTAACAGGGGCGTGCCACGCTCCTGTTCTTATCACCAAGGAAGAATTACCATCGGAAACTCTCCGGCACTCCACGTCTGTCCAGATACTCTTTTCTCGCCCGTTCCCGTTCTTCCTCTGTCGGAGCAGTTTTAAATTTTCCATACAGGTCACGCATGACCATTCTGTCCAGTTTTTTCTCCAATCCCTGCTTGATTTCTTTCTCACAGCTCCCATCTTCAACCAAGTGAAAGCGGAGCAACTGCATAAATAATTCCTGTGATATTTGCACATTTCCCATCTTATCCATCCTTTCCGTGACGGTATGTGACAGTCGTGACGGTTATTTTGATACCGCCCCGCTGTCAAAAATACCGTCACAACCGTCACGTACTGTCACGCATTCTCTGTATTGTCTTTCCAGAGCCTTAGTTTCCGTCCCTCATGGACACGCTCACTCCGAAAGAGAATCCCATGCTCTGCATACAACCTTCCTGCAAGAACATTCAGCTTTCTTGTAATAACATGAGGTTGAATGTCCACATTTATCAGTGCAACAAGTGCCGTTGGAGAACCCTCCCAATAAGGATTGTCTTTCATAACAAGCTCCGCAATCTCATCCAGTAACGGCTCTGGCGGTTCTTTCCATAATTCCGTTTCTGCCTTTTGCAAATCCCACAACAATGTTTCTGTATTGCGGATAAGATACAGCTTCTGGTCTTGCTGATCTCTGCCCGATACTTCCAGTGTTGCGGCATTGCCTGTCCGTTTTTCTTTCTGAAGAAGAAACGCTCCGTCTGCCGCCCCAAGCAGTCCGCTTGTCCCGGAAATCATGTCAAACTTATCATCCGCATTCTGCTTTCTCGTGTGGTGTACGAGCAGTAAGCAAAGTCCGTGAGCATCCGCAAAACTTTTCAGTCTTGCCATAATCTGATAATCATTTGCATAACTGTAATTATCGCCGCCAACCTCACGCACTTTCTGAAGCGTATCAATGATAATCAGCTTCGTGTCCTTATGCTCTGCCACAAATCTTGCAAGCTGTTCATCCAGTCCATTTCCAAGCTGGCTGGCAGAAACAGAGAAGTAAAGATTATCGGTACTTTCTGTCCCGAACATCCGGTACAGACGCTCCTGCAAGCGGCGGTAATCGTCCTCAAGTGCCAGATACAGCACCGTTCCTTTTCGGGTGGTATAATTCCAAAGCGGTGTACCTGTGCTGACATGGTAGGCAAGCTGTGCCATCAGAAAGCTCTTCCCCAGTTTGGGCGAACCTGCAAAGATATAAGTGCCGGGGTAGAGCAGACCGTCAATCAACGGCTGCTTACTCCGATACTGTGTGTCAAACAGTTCATTCATGGAGATTGTCTGGAGATAGGACGGGTCTGATCGCAACTGCATTTCTCTCTGCAATTCCTCAAAACTCTTGATATTTCCACCATTCTCGGATATACTACTTGTAGTGTTTTTACGAATTGGCTGCTCCGTATCTGCGCCAACAGATACATCCGGGGCAGTCTTTTCTTTTTTATTTTCCATCCTCGTCCTCTCCTTTCAGACCGCCCATAATAACAGCGATCAGTTCAATGACATTCAGCAGTTCTTCATCCACACCGTTTCCTGCTTCAATCCGCTTTAATTCTGTGAGCACAGTGGCAAGTTCCGTTTTAAGTGCCTTGAATATTCTGGGATTGCCCTGTACCACTACATCCTGATTCAGACAGCGGCGGTAACAGTATTCCTGCTTTGGCAGTCCCGATAAGGCAACTGCCTTGTTAATGAGTTCATTTTCTTCGGGCGATACCCGAAACCCTACTGTGATGTTTCTCCAACGGTTTTTGTTATCTCTGTTCTTAGCTGACATTTTCAATCTCTCCTTTCCCTAAATCGTCTAATCTATCTGCCATTTCCGTTTGCTTTGACGGGAACAGATGAGCGTACTGGTAAGTGATGTCAATGCTTTCATGCCCTACACGGTCTGCAATCGCCACCGCTGAAAATCCCATATCAATCAACAGGCTGATGTGGCTGTGCCGTAAATCATGGATACGGATTCGTTTTACGCCTGCGGCTTTCGCACCTCTGTCCATCTCGTGATGAAGATAACTTTTTGTGACTGTAAAGATTCGGTCTTTCTTCTTCAATCCGTAAAGCATCTGCAAATATTCCTGCATTTCTTCACATAGGAACTTCGGCATTTTGATGATGCGGTTACTTTTCTTTGTTTTCGGTGTGGTAATCACATCTTCGCCGTGTAATCGCTGATAGGACTTATTGATTCTGACCGTTTCTTTCTCAAAATCGAAATCAGCGGCGGTCAGTGCCAGCAGTTCTCCTTCACGGATGCCGCACCAGTAGAGCATTTCAAAAGCGTAAAAGGAAACAGGCTTGTCCATCATCTCAAATGAGAATTTCTTGTATTCTTCTTTCGTCCAGAACAGCATTTCCTTGTGTTCCTCACTTCCCATATTTCCCGCTTTAGCGGCTGGATTGGAACGCAGCTCATAATACCGCACCGCATGATTGAAGATAGCGGACAACTGATTGTGCAGCGTTTTCAGATAGGTCTGTGAGTATGGCTTTTTCTTTTCGTCCCGATAGGCAAGCATCTCATTCTGCCATGCGATAACCTCTTTTGTAGAAATCTCGCTGATTTTCAACTTGCCGAAATAAGGTAAAATCTTTGTGCGGATGATATGCTCCTTTGTCAGCCATGTATTCTCCTTCAGACGGCTTTTCATATCCCGGATATACAGTTCGGTAAAAGCTTCAAAACTCATATCCATATCAGAGGAGTTCTGCAACTGAAACATTCGCTCCCATTCCTGTGCTTCTTTCTTGGTAGAAAATCCACGCTTGCATTTCTGCTTACGCTCGCCTTTCCAGTTGACATATCTCGCCATCACATACCATGTTCCATTGCTCTCGTTCTTGAATACCGGCATTATTCATCCTCCTTTCCTTATTCCTGTCCTGCCTTGTAGGACATAGTGGTATCCCCTTGGGGATTTCCTGTTCCGTAGAGCCTTTCATAGAAATACTGGCGGTTTACCCGTCCTGAAATAGTAATAAAGCCTTTTTCTTTCAGTTCCTCATTCAACTGACGGATTAGCTTGTAAGCATACGGCTTTGATACGCTTAGTTCCTGTGCCACTTCTTCGGCACAAATAAATCTGTTTTTCATATAATCAGTCCTTTCTTTCGTTTTTGATTGCCGTTCTATCCGAATGAAGTTCCAGCAGGTATTCCCTGTTCGGCACTGTGCTGTCCCGATATACCGTAATAGATCAGGCGCTCGCTTGCCGTCTGGCAAGGTCTTGGCGGTTTATACTGTTCGGACGGTCATTTTGTTTTTATTAAACTTATTTGCTTAATTCGAACTTATTATACTAAGCATATTTGCTTGTGTCAAGTGGCTTTTCGGAAAATATTAAACTTTTTTGTTTTGTATTATCTTGACTTCTCCTAAACATATCTGCTATACTCATTGTAAAATACATACAAGGAGTGGACACGTTATGGCGATTGGAGAGAGAATCCATTTTTTCCGCATTCTGCGTGGGATGACACAAAAATATCTTGGTACGATTGTCGGCTTTCCTGAGCGAAGTGCCGATGTACGTTTAGCACAATACGAAACAGGAACAAGAAAACCGAAGGCGGAACTTACTGCTGCACTGGCACAGGCTCTGGATGTTTCCCCTCATGCCCTCGATGTGCCTGACATTGACAGCTATATCGGACTGATGCACACTTTATTTACCCTTGAAGATTTGTACGGTCTGACTGTCAGTGAATCAGACGGAGAAATCTGTCTGAAAGTCGATACTTCCAAAGGCAAAGATGCTCACGAACTCCAGAAAATGCTGTATGCCTGGAAAGAACAGGCTGACAAGCTATCTTCTGAGGAAATCAGTAAAGACAAATACAATGAGTGGCGTTACCACTACCCAGAATTTGATACTACGCAAACATGGGCAAAAGTCCCATCACAGGCACTTAGCGACGCTCTAATAAATTCTTTAAAGGAGGAACATCTATGAAGCATCTGTTTAAGGCAACAAAAATGGGTTGGGCTAAAGAAAAAGAAGGTATCTATTTCGATTCAAGCACTTTCACCGCCGAAGAAGCCAAACAAGAGTTCAAAGAATATCACGGAACAACAGATAGGGGGTATCCTTACACTGGTTACGAATATGATGGTCAAAAATATCATGATGTAACTTATTTAGGTGAATTTGAAGATGATGAATTACCCCATAATGATATCGAGTTGATGGATATTCTTATAAAGCGTCAGCAAAAAAATAAATAAGCATGACAAAAAGCCCTTAGCCATGAGTTTTTACCCACAGCTAAGGGCTTTCTAAATAATATGGATTTCTTTGTTGCACAACCACCTGTCAATCATTCTCTAACCCGAAAACCACTGGATTACAAGAATATTGGCTCTTATGCAACCGTTATCAAATTGTTATCAAAAGACTTTTAAAAGTACCGCAAACCCGCATAAACGCTGGATTTACTAAGCATTTTTGTTTATTCAAACTCCAGACAGACAGTACGGAGTATTAACGCATATAGACGATTTTAAAGGCTTTTTAACCAGTTAAGAGCAACATAGCCACATAATCTAAATTTTAAAAATGCAATAAAAATGCAATGAGTGAAACGACTACTTGCTATACTTCCATCGGCTTCTTCTTGATACCAACACTATGAAAAGTCCGATTACAATTAAATATACTTTGAAAGGAAGATCACCATGAATTACAAATTAGAACTCAAACAAATCGTGGATTTTCCACGCTGTCGCATTTACCGTGACTTCATACAAACTTTAATCACTACCAAGAGCATCCGAACTACCGGGGGCTCTTTTCTTTTTTATTATCTGGTATTATGCTCCTATGCAAATTACCGCACATCCTACCGCAGGATGGAACACATTACCTATACCATTGGTCCGGGAGAGTGGATCTGCACAGTCACAGATCTTCAGGAATGGTTTCGCTGCCGTTTCCAACATCAAGTGTTGTCCATCCTTCGATTTTTTGAAGAGCAGAATTACATTACCTACTCTCTTCTCGGCAAAAACCGCCTGGTCAAATTCAAAATATCAGACTGGCCCAAAGACAATACTGTATTGGAATACAACTATCCCTGTAAAAAAGATACAGGGTTTTTCTTTTTCCCGATTGCCAAAGTTCACGAACTAATTGGCATTGGAAAATGCTCGGAAATGGATGTTCTTCTGGATCTGTGGATTCATGGAGTTTACAACGATTCCTCTGTCCAGGGATCTGATTCCGGTCCCATTGTCTATTACCGGGATAATACCGGAAATCCCCTTACCAGCTTTAATGAACTGGGTGAAAGGTGGAGTCTGTCAAAGGCATCGGCATCACGACTCTTGAAGAAACTGGAGGAAAAAGAATACATTACACTTATCTCATTTACAGGAAAACACGGAAGCGTAATTTATCTCAACAATTACCTGTCCGTGATGTTTAATATCAGCGACGTTATGATTGACAAGGAGGAGATCGCTATGAAGATGCAATTACCAATCCATGTACCTGAAGAAATCACTATTGAGGATTCTGCTTCTGTTAGCGTTTCAGAAACTGTCACAGACTCACAAATCACCGTTACAAAAAATGATTCCTGCGTTCCAGATTCACACATGAAATTTATCGTGCAAAAAGTCGCAGAACTATTGGATTCACAAGGGATTCCATGTTGCCACTGCTCCAAAACCCGCTATATATTATCTCCATTATCAGCCTGCAAAGATATATTTAATACATTTACTCTAAATATTATCTGTCCCTACGGAAATGCCGCTTATCGGTTTGAGTTGTCCGTAAGTCCGGGGGATGAGTCTGCCCAAAAGATGCCTGCCGTGGCAGAGCCTTCTGCACTGAAAGGGGGGGAATAGACATGGCAAACCGCAATACACAGGGATTTCCTTCACCCGAAGAAGATCCACGTTTTCACGACACCTATCAGTTTTTACGCAGATACCGGGATGCAACCTACAGCCTGAAGGTAGTCGTACACCAGATGGAGCACCAGTTTAAGCTCCAATACGACAATGACATCGACAAATTTCTGGACTCCATCTATGCTGCCGGGGCTGATCTTACCGGAAGCGACATCGAACAACGGGCAAAAAGTATTGCCAGAAGCAACCAGATGCTGAAGCTTTTGGAATCATCCATCGATCTCCTCCGGAACAATCACAAGCATGGGGAACAGTATTACTGGATTCTTTACTACGCTTTTCTCTCTCCACAGGAAATGAAAAATACAGATGAGATATTGGATAAGCTGGCTCACCACATCACCAATATTTCCTACCGCACCTATTACCGGAAACGCAGGGCTGCGATTGAAGCACTCAGTACCATCCTTTGGGGATTTACTGCAAAAGAGACATTGGATACGCTCAACAAGTTCTTTCCAGAGTAATACATATCGCCTATCTTCTCGGCTTTTCGTAATATCATAAAAATGTTATACTAAAAAATGCAAAATATATATTGACTCTCACGGAACGTCATAGCGTACAGTTATCTTATCAGGAACAGGAGGTCAGCAACTATGAGGACAGTCAAAGAAATATCAGGACTTACAGGTATCAGCGTTCGCACGCTTCACTATTACGATGAAATCGGGCTTTTAAAACCAACACAAAAAAGTGATGCGGGATACCGGCTTTATGACGATAGGGCATTGGAAATATTACAGCAGATTCTGTTTTTCCGTGAGTTTGACATTCCTTTGAAAGAAATCAAAGCTGTTCTGGAGAATCCTGCTCTTGAAAGGAACCAGATCTTGCAAATGCAGAGAAAAATGTTGGTAGCAAAGAAAGAACGTATGGAACATCTGATTGCCAGCATTGATGATATCCTGAAAGGAGAGAATAAAATGGATTTTGCGATTTTTAGTAAAACGGAAGTTGAAGAAATGTTCCAAACTATGTTTGAACATATGCCTGACAATATGAAAGAACTTGCTGTAAAAGAGTTTGGAAGCATTGAAGAATGGAAAAAGCATTATATTAAGACCGTTTCATCAGAAGAAATGCAGAAAGGCTATGCTAAAGTTGTTGAGTGGTATGGAGGAAAAGAGCAATTCCTGTCTGTTGCCAACAATCCTATTAGCAAAGAGGCTGCAGAAAGTTACAACCAACAATTTGACAATCTTTTATACAAATTAGCAGCTAAAAAAGTATGTTCACCAGATTCTTCTGAAGTAAGAGAACTTGTTTCCGAATACGGTTTTCTTATGAAACAACTTTCACAGATAAAGAAAGAACACGGTCTGATGGTTGCACAGGCTCAATATTACCGTAATGAAAAAATCAAACCTATGATAGATGAAAAATACGGCAATGGTACAGCCGAATTCTTCGCACAAGCTTTCGAAGCATTTTATAAAGACAAGTAATCATTAGAACTACACAAAAGCACAACAATACACCATGCAGGGAATCAAAATGGTTTCCTGCTTTTTTTATGCCAACCAGTGAAAATGGCACAGAAATGACCTGCTTCTGCGATTGAAGCGTAAAATTACCCATGCTACAATAGGTATTGCTTATAGTTTTCCTTATTTCCAGCACCCATAGATGGTGCTTTTTTGTACCTGTAAATTCAATCGCTGACAGCAGGTTCTATGTACTTTGTACGTACACTATACTTACAATACCAAACGTATTCTGTACGTACAGCCATATGTATAAAGTTTCCTATTATATATAGAAGGGAGTCAATCATGAAAACAAGGAACGAAATCTATCAAGGAGAGGGAGCCAAGCTCTTACGGTTCATTACCACTTACCATACTCTGAGGTATGACCAGGTTTTACAACTTTTCTCCCGACATGAGCAGTCTATCAAGTCATTGATTACCAGCCTCATCAAACAAGGGCGCATCATTTACGATAAAGAGCATGACCTTCTTTGTGACAGCCAGCAGTCTGCTGAGAATCCTGACTATGCTATAATTACATGCTTCTGGGTACTGCTGGATTTTAAGAAAGGTGTTGTATACCACACCAGTGGCGAATTTCCAATCAAGCTCAATTTCTTTTCGCAAGATGAACAATACGAAATCATCTATATCGGTGAAGAACAGGAGGCTCTGATCAATCATGTGATGGAAAGTATCCCATCACATGGTTCCAAACGCCTGATTGTCTTAGAATCCGAAAGCCAGGCTGCCAAAATCACCATTGATGATGTAGCCGCTTACTGCCTTGTAAATGAATCCGGTGCTGTCAGTTACTACATGAGAAAGTAGGTTATTATGACGCAAAATACACCAACCATTTACCAGCGGCTTGAAAAACTGGAAGGGGAGCTGCAAAAACTGACGAATACCGTTTACGCTCTGAAGGTCACTGATATCCAGAATTATGATAAAAATTTTGAGGAACTGAGCGTCAGTGCTGCTCTTCGGGCGGAGCGGATTGCCTGCCAGATGCGTAACCTTGTCTGTCCGGCTCTCTCCCCAAATCAAGCAGCTTATCTTCCCAAAGCGGCAGATGCACAGGGAATGCGGATTGCAGAACAGCAGGGGATTCTCACCATTACGCTTCCCGGACTGCTTCCGAAACGAAGAGTCCACACAAACACTGCATTTCTCCATGAACCGCTTAATTATATGCTTCGGGAGTATGTAAAACAAAATGCCCTGCCCCTCTATCGTGACTGCGTGATATGTTTCAGTCAAATATATGACAGGGAACTTCCTCAAAGACGTATCCGGGATTATGACAATCTGGAGTTTAAACAGATTCTGGATACACTTTGTACTTATGTTCTGACAGATGACAGCGGCTTTTTCTGTGATTCCTACTACACGACACAGCTTGGCTTAAAGGACTGTACACTGGTATCGGTTATGGAAAAAGCTGACTTTCCGAAATGGCTGCAGAACCAGAAAAATCATCACGAAAGCATGTCGGAAAATCTCCTGACTTCTCAGGCAGAAATCCGACATCGGTAAGAACCACCGCAGGGAACTTTGTTTTCTTGCTTTTTTTATCTCCAAACCACCGGAGATTTACCCAAGTATAGGCTTGCATGGGTAAGAACTGAATTGAGGTGATGCTTATTTGATAAGACCTGACACTACGAAATACCGCTTACTGGAAATGATAGGGATGTGCGGGGAATTTCCCGCAGACCAGCTAAACAGACTCATCCCAAGTGCCTCCTATGCGGAAAAACTCATTACGGATTTGAAGGCGGAACACCTCATCCGTACCCACTACCGGGATGCTCTCAGAGGCTACCGTCTTACAAAAGCTGCGAAAGAGATGCTGTTATCTGTCTCGCCACTACGCTTCCAGTGCTATCTGACCGGCAATACCGAGACGAACCTCATCCGAAGTGAAGTATCCCGACGTATCCGCTTACATCAGAAAGCCGAAACGTATCTGACACTCCTTCATGCCGGGATTCCCTTTTATCCGGATGTAAAACCTGACATCTTCTGTAATCACCGCGAAGCTGGTTCCATCGGTATGCGAAGCCTTCCTCTTTTTTACGCTTCCAGAGAAATTAAGGAATTGGGCCCGGAGACCACGAAGATTAGGAACTCCCGCAGCATGGGCATCCTGATGGCACCGCAATGTGTCTATGTCCTTTATAACACGAGAAACGGAGTCCTGAAATGGGAATATCGAACGGAAGTCCGCTTAAACGCCTTCCTGCAGCATTACCTGCAAGGCTACCCTTACAACGGACATCCACAGATCCGGGCAATCATGACCGGAACCGACATGGAAATGGCTTTCCGGCTGTTTACCAGTACCGGGGGCTACAAAAAGAGCCTGTTTATGCTGGACACCTCCTTCGAGCATTTCCATTACCTTCCCAATACTCCGGAAGGGGAAGTGCTTTTAAAACTGCTGGTTCACCCTGAGATCATGGAAAAGCTGGACAACCTCCTGCTGTCCGATCTGGGCTGCCGCAGCGATTCAATTCCACTGGAACATGATGCCACGGATGCTTCCGGGAACCCCACCCTTCTTGCTTATGATTTTGACATGCAGCGAATCAACCGGTTCAATACCGGCTTAAATGTATACGGCAGATCCGGGAACCTGATCTGTTTCGATTTTCAGATTCCGGTCCTGAAAAAATACTTAACTGCCACAATCCATTTCTCCAGTATTGACCTTTGCAAATTCAAAAGGGGGTTTTTACATGAACCGTAAATGGTGGAAGCTCATTTATATGCTTCCGATTACCTTCTGCACCCTCTATGCAGGAGGCTATGTTGCTCAATTTATCCGCAACTATCAGACCTGGGAATCTGCCGGCAATTTTGCCGGAAACGGAACTGCCCCGCAGATCCCCTCCCCGCACCCGCTCGCCTGTCTGGATGCCCTGACTGCTTTCCCGTACAATCTGTATGGGATTTTTCTATGTCTGGCAGCTTTTGGACTCCTGACCTTCCTTCTCATGCGTATGGGATTTGACCGAAACGGGGAAATAACAGACCGGGGCCGGAACCTGAATTATTCCACAAAGGGAACCTATGGGACTTCCGGTTTTATGACTTTGGAGGAAATGCATCAGGTACTGGAGCTTACGAATGATGTCAAGAAACACAAGGGAACCATTCTTGGAAAACTGAACGGAAAAGCCGTTTGTCTCCCGAAGGATACCCGCATGAACCGGAATATTGCCGTTTATGGTGCCAGCGGTTCCATGAAAAGCCGGGCCTTTGCACGCAACATGATCTTCCAGTGTGTTGCCCGCGGGGAAAGCCTCATCATCACCGATCCAAAATCGGAATTGTACGAAAGTACAGCCACTTACCTTGAGAATGCCGGATATATCGTGAAATCCTTTAATCTTGTAAACCCGGAAAACTCGGATAGTTGGAATTGTCTGGGTGAAATTGGCGGACAGGAAACCATGGCACAGGTATTTGCTGATGTCATCATCCAGAATACCGGTTCTGCCAAAGGCGATCACTTCTGGGACAATGCCGAGATGAACTTATTAAAAGCTCTGATTCTCTATGTGGATCAGGGATTCCCACCGGAGGCAAAGAATATCGGACAGGTATACAAACTCCTGACCATGAGTTCGGAAAAAGAACTGAACAGCCTCTTTGACCTGCTTCCGGTCTCCCATCCGGCAAAAGTCCCCTACTGCATCTATAAGCAGGCAAGTGACACGGTACGTTCCGGCGTCATCATCGGACTCGGTTCCAGACTTCAGGTATTCCAGAACAAGCTGATCCGCCAGATCACTTCCTATGATGAGATCAACCTGACGCTGCCGGGAAAAGAAAAATGTGCATACTTCTGCATCACTTCGGATCAAGACAGCACTTTTGATTTTCTTTCTTCCCTGTTTATGACCTTCGTATTTATCAAACTGGTCCGTTATGCAGACACCTATGGGGAAGATGGAAAACTGCCGGTTCCGGTACATATCCTGGCTGATGAGCTGGCGAATACGGGAGCAATCCTATCGCTCAACAAAAAGATTTCCGTGATCCGAAGTCGAAACCTCAGTATTTCCTGCATTTTCCAGAACCTGCCTCAGATGCAGAACCGGTATCCCTTAAACCAATGGCAGGAAATCATCGGGAACTGCGACACTCAGCTATTTTTAGGCTGTACGGATGAGGTAACTGCTACATTTATCTCTAACCGCTCCGGTGATGTGACCGTTGGTGTCAGCAGCGAAGCCAAACAATTAAATAGCTGGAGAGTATCCGATTATACACCGGAATACCGCCAGACCAGATCCATCGGGAAACGAAAGCTCTTAACTCCGGATGAGATCCTGCGCCTGCCTCTGGATACCGCACTGATTATCCTGCGTGGCCAGAAAGTACTGCAGGTAGAAAAATACGATTACACCCTGCACCCGGATGCCAAAAAACTCATTCCCCGGAAGGCTTCCGAGCATATTCCGGAATGGAGAAAAGGAGCATGTAGTGAAGAATATACGTACACTCCGACTATTCCTGCTTCCCGCCCGAAGAAAACTGCTTCTTATGGAAAGCAGAAAAAGAAAAAAACTGAACCGATTTTTGACCAGCAAAGCGTTTATCAGGAACCTGACTATCACGATTTCCCGGATGACTTCTCAGCAGATGACTATCCGGATCACACAGACATGGTTCCTTTAGATAAAGATTCTATCATGTCATAATTTGAAAGGAGACACTATGATGCCAAACGAAACAACCAACACACCTATTTTAACTCTGGATTCCGATGCAAAGCTGGAAACAGCCCAGTCCATTTCAGACCTTACCTGGCATGAGATCCAGAATGCCTACCGTACCCGCCGGATCTTAACCGGAATGCTTGGCGGTATCGAGAAAACAGAAAACGGCAGCCTCATTGCCGTGGTTTACTACAAGGATTTCCGTACTGTCATCCCGGTAACTGAGATGATGATCCATCTCATGCAGGATGAAGCACACGATTATGGGGAGCTTGCCCTGCGGCAGAACAAAATCCTCAACAATATGCTTGGATGTGAGATTGATTTTCTGATCAAGGGATTAGATCCGAAGACACGCAGCATTGTCGCCAGCCGGAAAGAAGCGATGCTGAAGAAACGCCAGATCTTCTATCTGGATAAAGATGCTTCCGGAATGCCGAAAGTTTATGAAGACCGTATCGTGCAGGCAAGAGTCATTGCCGTTGCGGAAAAGGTAGTCCGGGCGGAAATTTTCGGTGTGGAAACCTCCATTCTTGCCAGAGACCTGTCCTTCGACTGGATGGGTGATGCCAGAGAACGCTTCCAGGTAGGCAATCACATCCTGGTACGCATCCTGGATGTGCGGGCAGACTCACCGGAGCAGGTCATTGTCCACGCAGATGTCAAAAGTGTGGAAGGCAACACCAGCAAGGAAAACATGAAAAAATGTAAGATTCAGGGAAAATACGCCGGAACTGTGGAAGACATCCATAAAGGCACCGTCTTTGTCCGGCTCTCCATCGGTGTCAATGCCATTGCCCACTCCTGCTATGACAGCCGGACAGTCGGGAAAAAGGATCAGGTATCCTTTGTGGTGACGCATATTGATGAGGAACGGAACGTTGCCCTCGGCATCATCACCCGCATCATCAAGCAGACCATTTAAAATTATAGGTTGTTCCATAAAAAGGAACGTGGTATACTGATTCGGTATTATTGAACTGGAAAGACGGATGCATTTCGATCTTGCCCTCTAGTAACAAAGGAGGGTGATGCCCATGAATACAATGGAAGTATTGACTTTACTATTGGTAATTTTTGCGGCTTTGACTTATATAGATCGACATAATAAGAAATAGCATCCACGACCCTAGGAAAGTTTTGGATGCTATGTCTTATACATAGAATATAAAATTTAACTGAGGGCATCAGATTTTGCATCTGAATACCTTTCTTGAGTTCATTATACACTGGGGGCTTTGAGAAATCAAGTCCCCCTTTTTATTACGACATTGATTAGTACCTGCATTAAACATCAGAAATTTATATTCTTACTCACTGAAACGAATTCTCTCTATCAATGAATCTTTCCTTACTGACTTTGCAATGAATATTGCCAATAACATCTGTATCACAAACAATGTTAAAATTATAATAATAGCTGCTGTTACCGGATAATGGTATGTGCTGATATCAAACATTCCTGTACGCTTTGCATATAAAAACAACGGATATCCTGCAAGACTTCCCACTCCGATACTGATAATAAGAGTGCCTACTGTATAGAATATACCTTCCAACTGGAGCATCTTCATCAACTGACGGTCCGACATTCCGATTGCCTGCATCATGCCAAGCTCCTTTTTTCGCACATGGACACTATTGATCATTGTGTTAATCAAGTTCATAATGCTGATTGCTGCCAGAATGATGATAAATGCATAACATGCACCTCTAGTCATCTGTATGGCATTTTCCCATGTATCGTACTCATTCTTCCAGGTACGCATCTGCAGTCTGCCTGATCCATCCACAATAGCCTGTAGAGATGCTTCCAGTGCCTCATCATAATCCTTATCTGCAATCACCTGAAAATAGCTGGAAGAATTATTTATGGTAAGTTTCTCTGCCCCTTCTTTTGCCATGATAAGACAGTTATAGTTTGTCAGACCTCTTCCATATTCACCAATTGCTGCCACTTCAATCTCTTTTTGAAAGGTATTATCTCCATCATGAATATTGAGTTTCAGCTTATCTCCCACTTTAATATCTGGATACCAGTGAAGTAGCGCACGGTCCAGAATCACTTTATCCCCGGATTTCAATTCCTCGTATGTGACATTGCCTTCAGTGATTCCTTTTTTCAGCTCTTCTGCGTATTCTTCCGGCACTCCATTGATAAATTCGGTTCCAATTTCTTCTTCAAAAGGTCCTCCTGATACCTTCAACGCGGTAAACACATCTACCCGCTCAACACCGTCAAGCTCCTCTATCTGCTGCTTTAGTCCTTCATTTAATGGATTATTCTTTTGAACCTCCGCCCATTCATATTCAGGATGCTCTTTATTCCCGGATTCCACAATTGGAGAAATCTCATATTGCCCCACAATCGAACTCTTTGCACTTTCCATCGGATTTGCACAAGACAGCACCGTTGCTACCATCATGACAAATATTCCGGTAACGGCCATAGATACAATCGTGATAGTACTCTTCTTTTTATTCTCCGCAAGATTTCTCTTGGTCAGTCGTCCGATATTCAGAAATTGATATCCCTTCCTGCTGCTTTTCTGTCGCTTACTGCCTCCCTGGTAACGCATAGCTTCTATTTCTGATACCTTCGCCGCCATACGCATAGGCTTCATCAGTGACAGATACACTGTACACAGAGTCACTGCAATTGCCAACAGATAAATCCACCAATAATAAAGTTGGACTTCTCCTTTAGCTACAACCTTGTATGCCTCTGTCACAAGTACGTTTGAATCCTTTGCATGTTCTACAAACTGGAGAAGTACAACTTTCACAGCAACTGTTCCGATCAAAAGTCCTATCGGAATGGCAAACAACGCCACTCCCATTCCCTCTCTTAGTACGATTTGTCTAAGTTGCCGTTTCGTAGCCCCGATTGCCTTTAACTTTCCAAATTCCCGAACCCTCTGGTTCATAGATACATAATAAACACTATAAATTGTGATAATGCCCGCCAATACAACAATAAGCATGATTCCTACAATCACCGGAATTGTAGCCGGATCCACATAATTTGCTGCAAGATACTCTTTATTAATATTCATGTCATCCTCGGAAATCCCGAACTGTCTGGCAATATTCTGTATCGTCTCTGTATAATCTGCAGTCGTATTTCCTTTCTGTCCATTCACCTGAAGTAAAAACCGATATTTCACCTGTTCTACCGGTATCTCCGCTTTCAGAAAGGCCTCTGAAACCAATGATGTATATTGTTTTTGTTCTTTGCTGCTCTCATTATCTGCTAAAAAACCACAGATTCGAAAGTCTTTCTCCTTCGTATAATCCAGTCCGTCATCTTTCAGAATCTGATAAGGTACTGTGATAGTGTCACCGATTTTCCCATTCTGTCCTAATGCTTCCAGTATTCCTTTTGAAACCACAATATCATTTTCTTTCTGCGGAAGTTGCCCCTCTTTCAGCTTCACTTTATAAAGTTCCATCCCTGTTCTGTCCATATACATCATGGAAACCGTCGCATCTTCCAGATTCATGTACCCCGCATCGCTGCGGAGTCCGTAAGTTTTCACATCATGATGTGCCGCCAGTTTCATAACTGTACTCTCGTCCACGTTCCGATAAAGGGCATGCCATGTTGGATAAATCTTATTGATTACCGCAAAGTTCACTTCCACCATATCTTTTCCGATTGATGGGATTACGAACAGCAGTAATGTTGTCAGGATAATGGCAATTCCAATCAGTATGTTTTTGCTCTTATAATGCCGCATATTGCAATATGCAACTCTGGTCGTCATCTTCATTATCTTCTCACCGCCTTGCCATCTTCAATGATAATCATTTCATCCGCCATCTGGGCAATCGTTTCATCATGGGTAATCATGATAAGCGTCTGCCCGAAATCCGACACGCAGCTTTTCAATAGGCTCATAACCTCTAGCTCAGTCTGGGAATCAAGGTTTCCAGTCGGCTCATCCGCCAAAATTATCGCCGGTCTTGTCACCAATGCCCTGGCTATCGCAGTTCTCTGTTTCTGTCCACCAGACAAAGCAGACGGCATCGCATCTTTCTTATCCTGCAGTCCGATTTTTTTGAGAATATCTTCCACTTCCCGCGGCTTTACCTTGCGATTATCAAGTCCCAGCGGAAGAACGATATTCTCCCACACATTCAGCGATGGAATCAGATTAAAATCCTGAAAGATAAATCCTATCTTCTTTCTTCGAAACTGTGCCAGTTTATCATCTTTTCGAGAATAGATATCGGTTCCATCAATCCATACTTTGCCGGAATCCGGTCTGTCAAGCCCTCCAATCAGATGCAGAAGTGTAGATTTTCCGGAGCCGGAACGTCCTACGATAGCTGTAAACTTGCCTCTCTCTATCTGTAAACTTGTATGATCCACGGCTCTCACCTGATTCTCGCCTTCTCCATAATACTTTACTAGATCTTCTACTTTTAAAATACTACTCATATCTTCAAGTCCCCTTTCCATTTCATACCCCTACTATAACATTCCTGCATTACAAAACCCTTACAACAACCATAACAGTTTTGTAAGGGTTCCGACTATTCTCCTATTATGAGCGGCAGTGTCACTTTAAATATCATACCTTTCTCAGCCTTTCTTTTGGCTGCTATTGTCCCCCCCTGTTCTTCTATGATCTTTCTGGCAAGATACAGACCGACACCCGCTCCGTCTTTTACCTGTTCCTTTGCTTTCCTTCCCCGGTAAAATCTCTGATAGATCTTATGCAGTTCCTCCGCAGGAATGCCCATTCCTTCATCTTCTACTTCAATAAGCACATTGCTTGCTAGCTCCTGCGTCCTCACTGTAATCGTTGTATGTTCCGGTGAATATTTGACTGCATTCTCAAGGATATTCGTTAATGCTTCTACCGTCCATTTTGAATCATGGTTCACAACTATATCATCATCCATCTCCACCTGAATGGAAATATCTTTTCCTCTTGCCTTCATATAAATCTGACTGACAGCCTCTGTTAGCGTTTTCTTCAGGCTTTCATGAAGCGAATGTATCTGGATCATATGTGTTTCCAGCCTTGAAAGATTTACCAGTTCATTCAAGAGCTGTTCCAGTTTGGTAAGTTCCTGTGATTCCTGCTCCAGAAACTCCCTCTGTTCTTCTCCTGTAACCCGATTTTCTGCCACCAGCTCATGACTCATCCGGAGTGATGCAAGCGGAGTCTTCAACTGATGGGAAATATCTGTAATCAGACTCTTCGTACCATTTTCTTCCTGCTCCAGACGTTCCTTCAAATCTTCGAAATATTGCCCCAGCTCCTTTACAGATTCCCACACCTTTAACCATTGTTCCGATTCTGATGTTTCTTCAGGATATGTTTGGAATTTTCCTTTTCTGAATTCCTGCAGACATTCATATAATTGCTGTAATTGTTCCTCATCACCGTATCTGCTCCAGTTTTTTCTTCGGTCCAGGTACAAGAACAGGCTACATACTATGACTCCCACTAGTAATCCAATTCCCCAGATAATCCTTATAACCACATCTGAAGATCCACTCCCTGAGTGATAACCATAAGTTTCTTCCAGCATCTGTACGACTCTTTCTATCTTCTGATCGTCCCGGTCTCTTATAAAATCTACTGTTCCTGACTTTTCCCAGATTGCAACTATTTCCCCTTCCAGTTCAGGATGTTCTGCAAGGAGCAGTGCTATCTGCGTTGCTTTCGCATTTTCCTCATACTTTGTTATCAGATACATTCCTACTGTAAAAAATACTGCAAAGATTACATATACGATAAAATACCGTTTTAATTTTTGTTTACCTTTCCGGTCCATATATATCCCAGTCCTCTCACATTCGCTATCTCTTCTGTTCCAAGTTTATTCTTCAGTCTGCTTATATTGACAGTAACCGTATTATCATCGACAAATTGACCGTCTATATCCCATACATGCTCCAGGATACTTTCTTTTGAAACAATCTGTCCTGCATTCTCCCAGAGATACAGCAACAGAGAGAATTCTTTCTTACTTAAAGTAACTGGTTCATCCCCTTTATACACCTGCATCGTTTTCATATGCACCGTAATCTCTCCGGAAGACATAATCTGTGCCTGTACCTTAGAAAGCCGTCTCATCAATGCGTTCACCTTCGACACCAAAGCCATCAGTGAAAATGGTTTGGTAATATAATCATCTGCCCCTGTATCATAACCATTTACAATATCTATTTCCTGATCCAAAGCCGTAAGATAGATAAGATATGTATCTCCACCTGCACGTACCATCCTTCCAAAATCCAGTCCTGTACCATCCGGCAATGTAATATCGCTGATAACAAGAGCATAATCTCCTTTTTGAAATGCTTCTTTTGCTTCCTTTATTGTATAAACCTGACGAACCTCATACCCTTCCCGTGAAAGTAACAGGGCAATTCCCCGATTTAGATTCAAGTCATCCTCCAGTAATAATATTTTCTGCATCAAATACTCCACCTCTATTTGTAATAACCTGTTCTTTTATCATATCAGTCCTATCTTTTGTCTACAATAAAAATAAAATTAACATACATACTTTTCCTTCATATGTTCAAGGATTTCACCGGATACTGCTTCAGAAATCGATCAATCCATTTCTGATTGCTTCTCTGTAACATCCGAAGTCTGGATAAAAGCTGTAGACAACTGCAGCTCTATGTTACTAAAGTCCTATCCATCAATACAGGAGTTATAGAATGCCGTGAAGATACCGTCAAATTCCATTTCAATAATATGTAGGCTGTCCATTGTGTGCTCCAGATAAGTCAGTGTTCCTCTATCCAAATCTATACTCGGCTTTCCTAGTGAGTTTGCTATTACATCTGGATTTGTAATTCCAAACATCTCCTTTATATCCGGCATAAGATAATCCACGATATCCGGCAGCCTTTTCTCATACGCCTGTGCCAGTTCAACTGCATGCTTCTCATAATCGGAATGTATACTGTCACAGACAAATTCAATCCCGTTTATTTCCATCTTATAGTAATCATTATTCTCATCATAGACAAACGCTGTACCCTTACTTTTTTTATTTTTTTCCAAAATCCCCATGATATATCTACACTTTCCCGGTTCTTCCGCCATACACAGTCTAAAAAACTGTAACTTAATGCTTACGTTTGTAAAAAATAACTCCTGCCAAAATCAATAAAATAATTCCAACTACAATCATAAAAATAAAATTATCACCATTTAACTTCCCTGCTATGAAAATAGAAGTCGGGCCATCCGCACCACCAATAACAGAAACGGCTGTGTTTTCTTTCTGCTTCAGTACAATGCCAATGACTGCCAATACAATTCCTAAAATTCCGGCTATGATTCCCAATCGCTTTTTCATTGCTACCACCTCAAATCATTTTTATCTGCTCAATCAAATGTAAATTGTTATGCAAGTATTTCTATGCAAATGAAGCATAGATAACCCATATTTCTGCAAACATTACCAATAAAAGCACACCATCTATCATCCAATTAAACTGAATGTCCGTTAAGAAAGTTTTTGAATGTGTCAGGCAATATTTTACTTTTTCTCGTCCAGTCAAAAAAGTGATAAGCACTTGTAATATAGGAAATAAAAATATTTGTATTTTTCTTCCATAATCATCCGCAATCCCATTTGCAAAATGTACTGGAATAATACTCGGTAAGAAAAATATACTTACAAGAGCAAGCAAAAATCCTATTATACAAATTATCCATGTGAATTTTCTAGTTTTGATAAATTTCATAACAATCCTTCTTTCTGTTAAATTCATATTTTTCTAATACATAACACGTACTTACATTATATTCCTCACCAATGCAAACCTCAAATCATTCTCCATCCTTTTTCCCGTTATTAAGTTTCGGGCAGTAAAATGCCTTTACTTCCACTCTGTCTTCCTCCGACTCAATCTCCACATAATAATCCCGGATAAAGTATCCCGCATTATGCTCCTGAAGGGCGTACAGCTCCAATGTCTGAAAATCCACCAGTACCAGATCACGTGGCTTTGGCTTTTGTGTTTCCTCACAGAATACTTCCATGCTTTCCACCAGCTTATCCAGACATTCCTGACACAGATGGTTCTGTACTTTTTTCACATCGAAGATACTATCTTCCCCGTAATCCACCGATACTTCGGAAATCCCGTAATCTGACATCTGCTCCGTATGAAAAAAGCAGCCGCCTTCTCCTGTCCCGGTATAACCGATATGCCCGTTTCCCTGCGGGCCGGTAAGATTCCCGTCTTCATCGTGATTCCGTATATGCATATCCATCACATACCATTGATTGGTACAAATGACTCCAAGATCGTCAAACTTCCGAAAATATCCCATCATGCTCCGTTCATGACTCCCACACAGCCAGCACTGTTTTGGATCTTTCAGCTTGCTTTCTACTAATTCAGGCACCTTTCTTTCTACCGGGTGATATTCCTGCTCCTGTGTTTTTTCAAGATAACCTGTCAGATCCAGCCGGCTGATTCCCAGTCCGATCAGAATTCCTGCCGCACATGCCAATAATCCCACATATCCCTTTTTCATATCATAGTCATCCTTTAAGAATTAGTTTTATAATGCTTTTAGGATTACTATATCAAATCTTGCAATCACTTTCATCATAAATCGCATATTTTTATGTGTTTTATTGCATATACAACTTTCAAAAAAACTGCCTGCGGCAATTTCGCAGACAGCTTCTATGTCATCATCTCTTCAATTATCACATCCAGCATCCGAAGCACGCTTTCCTGCTTCTTCGGTGTGAGCCTTTCCAGCTTTCCTTCCACTACAGAAGTATGTTCCATTCTGGTAAGAGGAATCACTTCCTTCAGCACTTCATTCGGTTCCGCACCTAATACATTCAACAGCTTTACAAATGTTTCCATCGTAGGTGTTTTCACTTCCCGCTCAATCGCACCCAGATGGTTGGTACTGATATCCACCAGTTCAGCCAGTCTCTCCTGCGTAATTCCTGCCTCTTCCCTGTACCTGCGGATTGCCTTTCCCATTCCTTTCACACGCACACCTCCTCCTTCCAGTATTCACTAACGCTTAAAGCATTAGTCATGTAAATCCAGTATAATTGGTTGCAAATCACGCTTACAGTATCCATAAGGATTGCATTTGTAACGCTTTTAGCGTTGGTCACATTTTTGGCACTCCATCGTCTGTAACTGGCACATTCCTGCGATTGTAGCGGTAATTTACCCATGTTAAAATTGATATTGTCAAAATTATATGCAGAAGGAAACGCAGCACTGCCTTATGGGAAGCCTCTCCTGCGGCAAATAAGCTGCGTTTTTTCTGTAAGATAGGAGGATCTTTACAATTTCATACTTTGATTTAGGACGCAGCCTGCATTGACCGGGCTGCGTCTTTTCTTGAGGCAGGAAAACCATAAGCAAAGGCAGGGGAGATACTTCTCCTGCCGCTCTTATAAAAAGGAGGTACCTTTACGTGAAACACAAACTGAAAAACGCTCCGCCGGACACAAAACGGCATGTCAATTATGGCAAATGCCTGTATGCTGCATTTCTGGCTGTCACAGTCCTCTGCGGATACACGCAGCCGGTTTTTGCCGCTACCATCTGGACCAAAGCCAATGAGATCATGAAGGATGTCTATAACCAGATTATCCTCATTTCCACCATTGCTGCAGTCGTAACGGCATCGGTTGCCCTTCTGATGATGAATTTTTCCAAAAGCGGAAAAACCGTGGACGAATCACGTGCATGGCTCAAGCGTATCGTCATTACCTGGGCGATCTTAAACGGGCTTGGCTTTATCATGGCTTACATCACCCCGTTCTTTGCAGGCGGAAAATGGAACGGATAGACGAAAGGAGATGCCACTATGGGAATACTTGACGGAATCGTGGAATGGATTGCCGAACAGGTCATGAACATTCTGGATCTGATCACCACTTCAGTCCTCGGTGCTCTGGGCTGTTCCATGGATACGTTTCTTCGCTACTTTCCTGCAGCTGAGGCCATGTATCAGGTCTTTCTGGCACTGGGCATCGGGCTGATCCTCTTAAACTGGGTATGGCAGCTCTTTAAAAATTACTTTATGGGAGCCGGTATCGAAGCGGAAGATCCCATTAAGCTGTCCATCCGTTCCTTCCTCTTTATCTTTCTCACCTTCTATGCGAAAGATATTGTGGATCTGCTCCTGAAGATTTCAGGAACACCGTACAACTGGATTCTGACGGAAGACCTGCCGCCTTTAAAATTTGCGGATTTTAACTCCGTAGTCACAGTCATCCTGGGAGTCTGTGCAAATGGGGCGGTAGCCATCATTGCACTGATTCTGGTACTGATTCTGGCGTGGAACTACATCAAACTGCTCTTTGAAGCGGCAGAACGCTATATTCTTCTGGGGGTACTGGTCTACACAGCCCCGGCAGCTTTTTCCATGGGTGCCAGCCAGTCAACCGGAAATATCTTCAAAAGCTGGTGCCGGATGCTTGGCGGCCAGTTCTTTTTGCTTCTGATGAATGCGTGGTGCCTGCGGCTGTTTACTTCTATGGTCGGCACCTTCCTTGCCAATCCGTTATCCCTATAAGAAAGGAGGACCAAAATGAAACTTAGAAAGAAACTCATACCATTCCTGGTACTAACTGCCTGTCTGGTACTGTTTTGCTCCATGCCGGTCTTTGCAGCGGAGCTTACGGAAGCAGACGTGGAAGCGGCAGTTGCCAGTCAGGGAAAGGAAGCGGTAACCGGAAATGTCTTCGTCTGGTTCCTGTGTGCCATTGCCTTTTTAAAGGTATCCCAGAAAATTGATTCTTTTCTGGCATCGCTTGGCATCAATGTCGGCAATACCGGAGGAAACATGATGGCTGAACTTCTGATTGCAGGACGGAGCCTGACCGGTTCCATGCGTTCCCATGGTGGTGGCGGCTACCACAAAGCCTCTTCTCCCGGAAGTGCGGCTGTCGCAGGAAGCTTCCTATCCGGCGGGCTTGCCGGGGCAGTGGGAAGACAGGTACAAAGAGAAGCGGTCAATTCCGCAACCGGTTATACCGAACACAGCAGTATCGGAAACATGCTCTACCAGTCATCCCTGAACAAAGGCGGAGACTTTGCCAATCAGGTCATCAGCAACATTGCACAGGGAAATTATGGACAGGTCGGTTCCATTACCGGCGCAGACGCTGCCAAAGCATTTACATCCTATATGGGAATCAAACCTGATTCTGGTCCTGCCCCTTCCTACGACAATATAGAAATCGGTGGTGGGCGCATTACAGGAACAGAAACCGGATCTTCCGGAAGCCAGGATTTTGCCATGTACAATGCCGATCAATATACAGCACCTACACATGGAAGCTTTTCTACGGTGCAGTCCGTGGACGGTTCTACTTGGTACAAACAATATGCACAGGATACGGTGGAAAAAACACCATATACTGCAAGCAATGGAAAAGTCGCCTACAACGAATCCATTGTACAAAAAGTCCCACCGGCTCCTCAAAGAAAGGAGCGTATGTAACATGCCGGAACATACATCTGGTCTTGAGGAAGCAATCAATGTAGGCGCAACCGCAGCTTCCCAAATATCCCGGCTCAAATCCGTGGCAAATATTGCAAAAGCAGCTGCGGCAGGAGGTCCCATCGGAGCCGCTATCGGTGCTGCGCTTCAGAACCGCCACACACTCATGAAAGCAGGTGCTGCTGCATTCAGTGTTCTGATGCTCCCAATTCTGTTTCTTGTTATGCTTCCGGGACTCGTCTTTGGAGACCTCTCCGACAATACCGGAGCACTGACCAGCAATACCGTAATCAACGAAAATATCCGGGCATCCAATCAGGCAATCGTGGAGGTGCTTCAGGAAAGCCATGATGCACTGCTTGCTAAGATCAATGCGGAAATTGCCAGACTCCCGGAAGGAGATACTGCCTCTATCAGCGATCCTTACGCTTCCAGTATCATCGTAAATGCGAACCAGCTCATCGCACAGTTTTGTGCCAGCCAGGATGACTATAAAAATATAAATATCAGCAAACTCAAAAGCCTGATCCGGGAAAACGAGGACGGGCTTTTTTCTTATGACGTTACTTCAGAAACGGTCACGGTGGAAGTTCCGGCGGAAGAGGAAAATGCACCACCCAGAAAGGTTACTTTTACCCGCCATACCTACACGGTCAGCTATGCTGGAGATGCCTACTTTGCAGATCACGTCTTTCATCTGACCGATAAGCAGAAAAAAACGGCAGACAGTTATGTGGAAAACCTGACCATGTTCTTTGGCGGCTCCGCTTCCGGTCTTGCCATGGCGGTAGGTGTCAGCGATGAGGTGCTGGCTTACCGGGCTACCATCCAGCAGGTCGCACAGAAATACGGCATGGAAGCTTATGTGGAACTCCTCATGGCAGTCATGATGCAGGAAAGCGGCGGGCGTGGAAGCGATCCCATGCAGGCTGCAGAAGGCGGATTTAATACGAAATATCCACATGTCCCAAACGGAATTACCGATCCTGCGTACTCGATTGAATGTGGGATTCAGGAATTAAAATATGTGCTGGATAAAGCAGGCTGTACCGGTCCCACCGATCTGGACCGCATCAAGCTGGCTCTTCAGGGCTATAATTTCGGTTCTGGCTACATTGACTGGGCGATGGAACGGGATGGCGGCTATACCAAAGAAAATGCCAGTGCCTATTCCGATATGATGTGTGCGCGCCCCAATTGGCATTACAGCATTTATGGGGACAAGGAATATGTAGATCATGTACTGCGGTATTACCAGATTACCAATACCGGCGGCACCTACCCTGCAAACGGTATGCAGATTCCACACTATCTCCAGACCGACTACGGAAATATTCCTTATGGCGGCGACTCGATTGCCTCTTCCGGATGCGGACCTACCAGCTTTGCCATGATTGCCAGTTACTTGACGGGGAACACCATTACTCCCCCGGATGCAGTCGCATGGTGTGGAAATTCCTACTATATGCCGGGAGTTGGAACCTACTGGAGTTATTTTCAGGCGGCAGCCAGTCATTTTGGCTGTGGCAGTGTCACACAGACCAGTGATGCCAATGCAGTTCTTCAGGCATTATCTGAAGGGCATCCAGTCATCTCATCCCAGCGGGCAGGACTTTTTACCAGCGGCGGACATTTTATCGTACTTCGGGGCATTACTGCAAACGGCAAGGTACTGGTCAATGATCCCAATGACAGTGACGCAAAGAACTATATTAACCGTGAATTTGATATGATGTCGGAAATCCACGTAACAGCAAATGCCTACTGGATCTTCGATAAAAAATAAAGGAGACATTATGAACAGAAAAAAAGTGATTCTATCTATCTTTCTGATGCTGTTTCTGCTGCTTGCCGGACTGGTTCTCCCCAGTTTCTGGAAAAGCCAGAAAAAAGAAGCTTCCGGAAACAAAGGCAGGGAACCGGCAAAGGAAACAGCAGAAACAAATTCCGATACCCCAATGCCGGAATATGTGGATTTTGATGCTTTAAAAGCATTTTTCTCCGACAGCCAGATTGCTTCTCTCAAAGAGCAGTTTCCTGTCTACCTAAAAGAATATGTCAAAAAAGAACAGACAAGCATCACCTTCCTGCCGGGAAAAACCAGCTACCCTACCGAAACAACCGTCTGCCTGATGTTTTCACTTTCCGATCAGGATACGCTTCCGGTTACCTACCACACCCCGACGGGTGTGTTTTTATTTGGAGAAGACGGGGTACAGGTCTCTGCAGATACGACTGTTTACGAAAAGCAGACCGATGATTTCCTGCCGTCCCTGACTTCGCAGGACATCGAACACCTGCAGGAAGGCGGGTATCCGGATACTTCTGACAGCCCGGAAGCTCCGGACACAGAATCCGGCAGTGCCTCCACACCTTCGGAAGATGCGAAAGATACGAAAAAGGAGGTGCAGCCATGACACAGCCAGAAGAAACACCGGTTTCCTTTATCCCACCCAACTTCATTGAGAAAGGCAAGATCCTAAACGGAACTTTTGACATCCGCAATGCCATAGAAAGCATTGTTCTTTCCCTGGCAATCGGTATCCCTGTTTTCCACCTGCCGCTGTCCCTGACTGCCCGCATCATCATTCTCTGCATGACCGCACTTCCGGCGGCAATGGTAGCCCTGATTGGAATCGGCGGAGAGAGCATCACTGCTTTTCTGATGAATGCCCTGCGTTTTGTAGTGAACCGCAGGGTAATCTGGAGGTCCGACAGTCTTCCGGAAGGAAAGCCACGCAGGAAACCACGTTCCAAAGAGCCAAAGACAAAGAAACACCGGAAAGCAGAAAAAATGGCAGAGCCTTCCAAAGTAATGGCATCGGCTCCCCCGCAGTCTGAACCGGACGCACCAGCCCCGCCAAAAAGTAAAAAAAAGAACACCGGCAGTTTGATACCTCCACCAAGCGGGGCATCAAAAAACAGGCAAAGGAAGATATCCGTTATCTGAAGTGGGAGCAGAAAGAAGCCAGCCGACAGAAAAAAGAGGCGGCGAAACAGATAAAAATCCAGGAAAAAACGGAAGCCCAGAGACGAAAGGAGGAAGAAAAACGGGCAGTTTCCGAAAAGCGGGCGGCAAAAAAAGAGCAGAAAAAGAAGGTGGTTTCCAAGAAGGACGCCTCATCTGCCACGGCAAACCCCGTTTCCCGGAAAAAGCGAAAGAAAGACCAGACCTTGGAGGATTATCTTCCGGTGGAAAAAATCGCAAACGGGATCGTCTATACCACAGACGGACGGTACGTGAAAATCCTGGAGATTGAACCAATCAACTTCCTGCTTCGAAGTGCCAGAGAACAGCAGGGCATCATTTACAGCTTTATCAGCTACTTAAAGATCAGCCCGGTCAAACTCCAGATCAAGATGATCTCCAAAAAAGCAGACATCAATAAGCATCTGGAGCAGTCCCGGCTGGAGCTGGAGCGGGAAACCGATCCCCACTGTCAGGAACTGCAGCGAGATTACATCCGTTTCGTGCGGAATTTAAGTTCCAGAGAAGCCGTTTCCAGACGGTTCTTCCTGATTTTTGAGTATGAACCCTTCAACGCCAACCGGAAGGAGGAGGAACGGGAAATCCTTGCCGCCCTTGAGACGGCATCCCAGACTGCCAAAACCTTTCTGTACCAGTGCGGGAATGAAGTGGTCACCCATGACAATGAGGATGAATTTACCACAGATGTCCTGTACACACTGTTAAACCGTACCCTTTGTACGGAGGTTCCGCTTCCGGACCGGATCAGCACTGTACTGTCCGCCTATACAAAGGAAAACCGCATGGAGGAACCGGATCACATCCGGATCAACGAGTTTCTCGCACCGGAAAGTGTGGATTTCAAGCACTCCCATTATGTGCAGATCAATGGGCTTTACCATTCCTACCTGCTTGTGCCGTCTGACGGCTACAAAAACCGGGTAACTCCCGGATGGCTGTCACTCCTTGTCAATGCCGGGGAAGGGATTGATATTGATTTCTTTCTCCAGAAACAGCCAAAGGACAAGATTCAGCAGCGTCTCGGTCAGCAGATCCGTATCAACCGTTCCAAATTAAAGGATGCGTCCGATACCAACACTGATTATGACGATCTGGACTCTGCCATCCGCTCCGGATATTTTCTGAAGCAGGGACTTGCCAACAACGAAGATTTCTATTACATGAATCTTCTCATCACCATTACCGCTTCCACGCTGGAAGAACTGCAGTGGCGGATTCAGGAAATGAAAAAGCTCCTGATCTCGCAGGATATGAACTTACACTCCTGCTACTTTTTACAGGAGCAGGGATTTTTATCCTCTCTGCCGCTGGCGAATCTGGATAAGAAACTATTTAAGCTGTCCAAACGGAATGTACTGACCTCCGGAGCGGCAAGCTGTTATCCTTTCGTCAGCTACAGCATCTGCGATGACAACGGTATCCTCTTCGGAGTAAACAAACACAACAATTCCCTCGTCATTGCTGATATTTTTGATTCCAAACAATACAAGAACAGTAATATCTGTATCTTAGGCTGTTCTGGTGCCGGAAAAACCTTCACCATGCAGACTATGGCACTTCGCATGCGCCGAAAAGGAATTCAGGTATTTATCATCGCTCCCCTGAAGGGACATGAATTCTATCGTGCAGCAAGAAATGTTGGCGGAGAATTTATCCAGATTTCCCCTGCCAGCAAAAACTGTATCAACATCATGGAAATCCGAAAGGTGGATAATTCTGTAAATGAACTTTTAGACGGACCGACCCTCGATGCCTCCGCACTGGCTGGCAAGATTCAGCGGCTTCATATCTTTTTCAGCCTGCTGATCCCGGATATGTCCCATGAGGAGAAACAGCTTCTGGATGAGGCACTGATTAAAACTTATGCCCAAAAAGGGATTACACACAAAAATGAATCCCTGTTTGATCTGCAGCATCCAAATCAGTATAAGAAAATGCCGATTTTAGAGGATGTCTATAATGTCCTGCTGGAAGGCGAAGATACGAAGCGTCTGGCGCACATCTTAAACCGGCTGGTTCATGGTTCTGCTTCTTCCTTTAACCAGCAGACCAATGTAGACCTGACCAATAAATATACGGTACTGGATATCTCCGAACTGACCGGTTCCAGCGATCTTTTAACGGTCGGCATGTTCGTTGCCCTGGATTATGTCTGGGATAAAGCGAAGGAAAACCGTACCGAAGAGAAAGCCATCTTTGTCGATGAGGTCTGGCAGCTCATCGGTGCATCCAGCAACCGGCTTGCAGCGGAATTCGTACTGGAGATTGCCAAGATCATCCGGGCTTACTCCGGAGCCGGCATCTTTGCCACACAGGATCTGAACGACTTCTTTGCTCTGGATGACGGGAAGTACGGCAAGGGTATCATCAATAACTGCAAGACCAAGATCATCCTGAACATGGAGGATGAAGAGGCACAGCGGGTGAAGACTATCCTGCATCTATCGGAAACAGAAGTGATGAACATTACCCATTTCCAGCGGGGCAACGGTCTGATCTCAACCAACAACAATAACATCACTGTGGAATTTAAGGCTTCCAATCTGGAAAAGGAGCTGATTACCACAGATCGGCAGGAGCTTCTGGAAATCCTTGCGAAACAGAAGAAACAGGCCGTGTAACTTTGGGCAGCACTGACGCTGCCCTTTTCATTTGAACTTCAAGAAGGAGGAGACTTATGTTACAGACATACAAATCCTATACCAGACGAACGCTGGCTATGCTGCTGGCAGTCCTTGTCGCAGTCGGCGCATTGTTTTCCGGCAGTTTTCCGGTTCATGCAGCCGACGGCACCATCAGCTATAAGGCAGGTGCCAATATCCCTTACGGCAGCTATTTTACCTCCCGCATGAGCTTTGACGGGAGCAATACTGCCTACTGCGTGGAACCACTGAAGAAAACACCTTCCTCCGGTTCCTATTCCTATGACCTTTTAAGCCAGAACTCCCCGCTCAGAAAAGCGCTCTACTACTTAAACGGCGGCTACGGCTACGATAAAGTCGTCAAGGATAAATATTTCAGCGGCTGGAGTGATGATAACAGCTATGTCATCGGACATCTGGTTGTCGCTTACATCTATGCCGGTAATTCCGCTGACACCGGAGCTTTCCATGGCGCCCCACAGTCCTATATTGATAAAGCACTGGAAGTAGCCAGTGCCATTCAGGGACTTCCGAACCCGCCGGAAGGCTTCCGGGCATTCATCGTTCCGGGACAGGGCAGCCAGACCATTGCCGGAAGCTGGTATCAGGTTCCAAACGGCTGGATCGAACTGAAAAAATCTTCTGCCAACGGAAGCGTATCGGACGGGAATCCGAATTACAGCTTAAAGGGTGCTGTGTATGGGATCTATCAGGGTGAGAAGCTCATCCAGAAACTGACCACCGATGAAAACGGGTATGCTAGATCCGGCGAACTGGAGGAAGGCGACTACACTGTAAAAGAACTCTCTGCTTCCAAAGGCTATATTGTGGATACTTCCTCTCATAAAGTTACGGTAAAAGCAGAACAGACTTCTGCTGCAAAGGTAACTGAGATCCCGCAGAATAATCCCATGGATCTGGTGCTTGAAAAGCTGGATGCCGAAACAAAGAAAGCCTCCCCACAGGGAGCAGCTTCCCTTGCAGACGCAGAATTTACAGTCAAGTTCTATACCGAGCAGTCTGACAGTGATCCTGCGGAAGCTGGAAAGAAACCGGCACGTACCTGGGTATTAAAAACAGATGTTTCCGGAAAGATGCATTTTACCAAAGATTCCTTTGTAAGCGGCGATGCCTTTTACTATACCAGTGATGGCAAGACCGTCTGTCTTCCGCTCGGTACCATAACTGTACAGGAAAGCAAAGCCCCTGCCGGATACCAGCTCAATCCAACTGTCTTCGTACAGAAAATTACAGGTGACAGTAAGCAGGAAACGGTTTCGGTATACCAGTCTTCTACCGTAGAAGAATCTGTCATCCGTGGCGGAGTGAAGATCCAGAAACGTGACAGCGAGACCGGAGAAGCAAAACCGCAGGGTTCTGCCACATTGGAAGGTACTGTCTTTGCGATCACTACGTTAAATGAAAATCCGGTATTAGTAGACGGAACATCCTACACGAAAGATCAGGTTGTCCTTACACTTACTGCCGATAAATCCGGTTCTGCTGCAACTGCAAAAGATGCTCTCCCATTCGGACATTACCGTGTGGATGAAACAACTGCACCTTCTGGTTATCTGAACAGCGGAAAGATCTCTGTAGAATTTGACATCACAGAACAGGGAAAAATCGTGGAACTGACTGCAAAAGACAATTCCATCTCCAATCAGGTCATCCGCGGGGATCTGGAATTTGTCAAGATTGCTGACGGCAGCCAGAACCGTCTGGCAAATGTGCCATTTAAGATCACTTCCAAAACAACAGGCGAAAGCCATGTGATTGTGACAGATGCCAACGGTTATGCCAGCACTTCCTCCAAATGGAACAAACATACCGCAAATACCAACCGGGGTGAGTCTTCGGAAGACGGCATCTGGTTCGGCACCTCCAAACCGGATGATTCCAAAGGTGCTCTCATTTACGATACTTACACTCTGGCGGAACAGCGTTGTGATTCCAACAAAGGCATGGATCTTTTAACCTTTGAAGTCAAGGTTTATAAGGATTCTGTTATGATACAGGTTGGAACTCTGACCGATGATGCCATTGAGATCGGCACGACTGCTCTGGATGCCGAGACCGGTACACACATGAGCCAGCCGGCAAAAGAAGTGACCATTGAAGATGTTGTGGAATACGAAGGACTGAAAAAGGGCCAGAAATACAAACTGACCGGAACCTTAATGGATAAAGAAACCGGGGAACCAATCCTTGTGGATGAAAAACCGGTGATTTCTGAAACTGAATTTACTGCAAAGAAATCCTCCGGCTCCGTCAAAGTAATCTTTACCTTTGATGCAACTTCCTTAAAGGGCAAAACAACCGTTGTCTTCGAGGAATTATATCAGGATGAGATGCAGCTTGCAGTCCATACCGACATCAACGATGAAGACCAGACCATCTATTTCCCGGAAATCAAGACTACTGCGAAAGATGCGGACACGAACTCCAATATTTCCTGTGCAAAGAAAGAAATCACGCTGGTGGATACGGTTTCCTTTAAGGGGCTGGTTCCTAACCAGAAATATGAAGTGACCGGAACTCTGATGGATAAAGAAACAAAGAAACCAGTCGAAGCAGACGGAAAACCGGTGACAGCAAAAGCATCCTTCAAGCCAAAAGAATCCGCTGGTACGGTAGAGGTTACCTTTACCTTTGATGCTAGCTCCTTAAAAGGGAAAACGGTAGTTGTCTTTGAATCCCTGGCTTACAAAGACAAGGAAGTTGCCGTACACGCAGACATTGCGGATGAAGGACAGACTATTTACTTCCCGGAAATCAAAACCACTGCAACAGATGCTGCTTCCGGCACACACTATACAAAACCGGAAAAGGAACTGACGCTTACGGATCTGGTGGAATACGAAAACCTGATCCCAGGCAAAGAGTACAAACTGACAGGCACACTCATGGATGCGGAAACCGAAAAACCGTTCGAGGTGGGCGTAAAGGCTGTGACAGCGGAAACAAGCTTCACGCCGGAAGAACTAGGTGGAAGTGTCGAGCTTTCCTTTACCTTTGATGCCTCTGCTCTCTCCGGCAAAACACTCGTTGCCTTTGAAACACTTAGCTATGAAGAACACGAAGTAGCGGTACATGCGGACATCAAGGATGCCAACCAGACCATCTACTTCCCGGAAATCAAAACCACAGCCAAAGACGGCAGTGACGGGGATCAGGATGTCTCTGCTTCCAAGGAAGCGACTATCGTAGATACGGTCACTTATCATGGTCTGATGCCTGGATCTGAGTACAAAGTCATCGGAACCCTGATGAATAAGGAAACCGGAGAGGCTTTGTTAAAAGACGGAAAACCAGTTACCGCTCAGGCAGAATTTAAAGCAGAAAAAGCCAACGGCTCTGTGGAAGTTACCTTTACCTTCGACGCTTCTGCTCTTGCAGGACAGGATGTGGTTGTCTTTGAAAAGCTCTACTATACAGACGGAAAAACCGAGCATGAGATTGCTTCCCATGAGGATCTGAAGGATGAAGGTCAGACCGTACACATGACAGAGCTTCCGAAAGAACCGGAGACGCCTCCGGTAGCTCCGCCTGTAAAGACCGGCGATGAGACGCCGCTTCTCCTGTATGCCGGAATCGCCATAGCTGCACTTGCAGGTGCAAGTGTCCTGGGCATCGTTTACTTCAAACGCAAAAAGAAACATCAGTAACTCATAACGAAGACTCCTGCAGGTAGCTCCCACATGGAACTGCCTGCTTCTTTTGTAGGTGATGAATATGAAACACCCCCACTGCAAGACAGATGCCAAGCACATCCGTCATTTCCTGAACCTCTGTGAAGGGAACTGGCACTCCTGTATCTACGTCTGGTGCCGCACTTGTAACGCACAAGAAAGCTGTGAGAACTCCGGCTTTTTATTCCATCCGGATGAAACGGGAAGCCCCTGCATCCTCCCTCTTTCAGATGCAGCGCTTTTGTTTCCCCGGATACCGGAGCCAACCGAATGTACCGGAAGCATGAGCATTGCTGCTTTTACAGAGCTTTATCTGCCCTATCTGGTCGCTCAAAAGCTGCCATTAAAGCCATGCCCCGTTCCGGCACTGCTCCGGCTTCAGGAGAACCAGCAATATGACTGGTAACAAAAAGTTGCACTTTCAGGCTCTTATACGTACAGGATATGTAAAGAAAGGAGGCACTGCCTATGTTAAACGTAATTTCAATCATCCAATGTATCGATCAGGTCTTTACGAACCTGATATTTATTCCCATGATTTTTGTCCTGTATGTTAAATTCCGTCCGAAAAAGCCATGGACCAGAAGGAGCAGAAACACTTATCTGCTCTGTCTGGTACTGATCGGCTTATTCCTGCTGCGGATTTTCTGTGAGAAGTTCATCTTTACACCGGTTAATTACCCACGTTTCACAGACAGCGGCTTATTCCCGCTCATCCGGGCAATTTTCTATCCCGGCATCTGAAAAATGGGGATTCGTTCCATTTAGTTCGAATCTGGGACCAGTATCCGCTTGCGTCCTATGGGAATTCATCACCTGCTTACTTACAATATAAGTATACAGTACGTACCTCTTATCTACGTACACATTAAGTATTCTTTATGTACATGCGAGGTGAAAATAGATGAAAAAGATGAAAAATATCCGCTGCCCTTACTGCGGCGGAACAGCCATATTAAGAGATGCATCCTTTGTCTACGGAGAGCAGTCTCACGGAGGACAGGTTTACGTCTGCTCCCACTATCCATCCTGCAATTCCTATGTAGGGGTACATCCGGGAACCAAGATACCAAAAGGAACGCTCGCCAACCGGGAGCTTCGTCAAAAGCGGATTCAGGCACATCGAATTTTCGATCAGATCTGGCAACAGGGCATCCTCTCCAAACCGGAAGCATATCGCTGGGTGGCAGATAAGTTCTGTCTGACAGATAAGCAGGCTCACATCGGACAGTTCAGCAACTATATGTGCGACCAGCTCATTCGGGAATCCGCAGATGTTTTAAAGAACAACCATATTCCCTTCTGCCTCCGGGCAGCCAGCTGAAAGGCGGTGATTGATGATGACCTTACCGCTAAATAAAAAGCAAAAACAACTGGTGGAAAAATCCATGGATCTGGTTCCAATCATGATTCATTCCATGACTCGCACCGCTACCTATGTAACTGAGGAAGAACAACAGGAATTATGTCAGATTGGATATCTTGCTTTGTGCCGGGCGGCTGTCGGATTTGAGGAAGGAAGATCATTCCAGCCTTATGCCAAAACTATCATCCGTCATGCCATCTTTGATTACTGGCGGAAAATTGCCCGTGACCGCTCCATGCTCTGTTCTCTGGACGAAGCATCATCTGAAGATGAACATCTCCATTATCGTGATTTGTTTTCCTACGAGGATACACAAACAACTCACCCGGAAAAGGACACAAATCAGACATTGCTTCTTGAGCATTTAACCCAGCTTGGCACCGGACAGTCCCCAACTATTCAGAAGGGAATTGTAGCCCTCTATCTGCAACATCAGGGATATACCAGCTTTGAACTGGCAAAACACTACCAAGTACCAGCCAATCGTGTACGGGCATGGCAGAGCAAAGCACGGAAACTATTACAGCAGGATGATGCACTCTATGCACTTCTGACTTAACTTTGAAGGAGGGAACTTTTATGCTGACACTTTATACTGCTGTCGGAACCTTAAAATTTCAAAAAACGACAGGCGGAAAAACCATTCCTCTTGTAATCAACAATAGACAAGAATATGGTCTATCGGATGACGAACTACTACTTTGGAGCTGTCTTGCTTTTCAGATTCTGACGCTCCATGAACTCCAGGATGCCTATACCCTGCGCCAGATTCAGAAAGAAGGTCCGAAGAACTTATCCTTCCAACACTATCTGAACCGACTTTCCTTACATGGTCTGGTTGTAAGCGGAATTGGATTGACAGGGGTGGATGCCCTATATCGCCTTCTCGGCAGTCTGACCATTATTCCCTTGGAGGATACCTTTCCCATCCGGCTCTTTGGCTGCATTCAGCTTTATCTGGAAGGAAGTATTGGTGCAAAAGAGTTTGGCAGATATTTAAAGAAGAAACCCTCTTCACCGATGGAAGATACCATTCTGAAGCTGGCTGAAAAGGTTTCCCTCACGACCGCTGAGCTTATCACAAGCATGGATCAGAAAAAAGTAATCCACAACGAATCGGATATTATGGATGAGTTATACACAGAACCGGAGACAACTTACCAAACACTTGTGGATGATGTCCAGATTCACCATACCCAGTATCCGGTGCTGCAGGCTATTGCTAATTTGTACCTGAATAAACAAATCACATTTCATACATGTTAAAGGAAGGAACCTTATGCCAAAACCATTTTTCACAAAGCTGGTTGCCATCAGTGCAATCGGCTTTTTCTGTGTACTTTTTGGGTGCATCTTCGGAATCGCCACCCATGACCGGCTCTTTATCCTAATGAGCCTCCTCATCGGAATCTGCAGCATCCTGCGTGCACTCAGTTTCTACCACCTGATCCATACACATGCTTATCTGTCACTGGACGTAAGCTGCACGAAACGGGAACAGACACTCTTCGGGAAAAACCAGCAATATTGGTTTGCCAGTGATAACGGAAAGGAATACGCCTTCTCACTGGAAAAGAATATCAAACTCCTAGAGGGACATCGGTATCGGCTGTACTTCCGGAAACCACAGCAGGGGACAGGGCAATCGATGCCATGTGCCGGAGATTTTCTCGGATATGAAGAACTCACCGATCAACTGCCGGAACTTCCGGATACATCCGTTTAGATAGAAAATGAGCCGCCTGTACTGCATCACCCCTACAGTTCTGGCGGCTCATTTTATTATAAATAACCTCTCTTATTTCTATCAAACAATAGTGTTTGTATCCGCTTCAATGCCATGAGCATTTACTTGTGTGTGATAAAGAAGCAATAGAAGTGTAAAAAATTTTGCCGTTCCTATCCGGCACTTAGCTCTTGTGTCGGATAGGTCGGGCGGTTATTCGGGCAAGTCCACCTTGCCAACAAAAGAATAATAAATCTCAATGTCCTGTCTGCGGGTCTTGTTCTCGTCATAGCTGCACTCATGCACAACGATTTTTTCTACAAACTCCCGCAGCAGAGTAGGGGTAAGTTCTTCAAAGCTGGTATGCCGCCGGACAACATTCATAAACTTTTCTGCGTTCACGGTGGCTTCCTGTGCTTTGAAAAGCTCCGCTTGGATAGCGGCGGCTTTTTCTTTCAGTTCCCGTTGCTCTGCTTCATAGTCTGCCAACAGCTCTGTGAAACGCTCGTCTGATATGCGCCCGGTCACGCTGTCCTCATACAGCCGCTTGAAGATAGCGGATAACTCGGCTATGCGTTTCTCGGCGGCTTCCAGTTCCTTTTTCTTGGCGGCGTTCCTGCGTTTGCCCCCGTCCTCGTTCTGCTCAATCAAGAGCTTCATAAACCGGGCTTCATGCTTTGCCGCATAGCTTGTCACTTTCCGCAGATTGGAGAGTACACCAGCGGTCAAGAGGTCGGTGCGGATAAAGTGCGTCGTACAGTCATGGGTGCGTTTCTTGTAGTTGCCGCAGATATAACAGTCCTGCTTGCGCTTGTCCGTCTGGTATCGCTGCTGGTACATGACGCTGCCGCAGTCCGCACAGAACAGTATGCCGGAGAACAAGCCCACTTCATCATAGCGGTTGGGGCGTTTGCGCTGCTTGCGAAGTTCCTGCACCCGTTCCCATGTCTGGGTGTCTATGATAGGCTCGTGGTGGTTCTCGAAAATCACTTGCTTCTCCGGGGGATTTTCTACGCTGTGCTTGACTTTGTAAGAGGGCTTTTCTGTCTTGAAATTTACCAGACAGCCTGTGTATTCCCGGTTTTCAAGGATATGCACAACGGTATTGGTCGCCCACTTGCATTCATAGCCGGGGTGGTAGCGGCGGGTGCTGCCCGTCCTGCGGTATTCCAGCGTCCCCGGCGTGGGGATCTGCTGCTCTGTGAGCATACGGGCTATCTTGGTCGGACCATTCCCGGCAAGGCAGAGGTTGTATATCTGCTTGACTACGGGTGCAGCTTCCTCGTCAATAATGAAATTTTCGTCCTCGTCCATGAGGTAACCATACACAGGCTTGCTTGTGATGGGCTTGCCACTCATGCCTTTTGAGCGTTTTACTGCTTTGATTTTCTTGCTCGTATCTCTCACCAGCCATTCGTTAAAGATATTCCGCAGCGGGGCAAAATCATTGTCGCCCTGTGCGCTGTCCACTCCGTCATTGATAGCGATGAAGCGGACACCTTTCTGTGGGAAAATCATTTCCGTATACATTCCCACTTGCAGGTAGTTTCGCCCTAACCTCGACATATCCTTTACGATAACTGTCCCGACTTTTCCGGCTTCAATGTCCGCAAGCATGGCTTGGAAACCGGGTCTTTGAAAGTTCGCACCAGAATAACCGTCGTCCGTGTACCAGCGCAGATTGGAAAAGCCGTTCTGCTTTGCATAGGTTTCAAGGATACGCTTCTGATTGGAAATGGAATTGCTCTCGCCTTGCAGCTCGTCCTCATGGGAAAGTCTTGGGTAAAGGGCGGTAATTGGTTGTTGGTTGGTCTGTCTTAACATAAAATCCTCCGTTTCCGACAGCCAGCCCCACTATTCCGTACCTTGATTGTACCACATGGGGTGGCTGTCTGTATAGCGGCAAAAGCGTCAAATCTGCTTCTTTATGGTCGGTCAAATCGCCGTTTTTTGTGTAGCAGATGATTGGGATTGCATAGTAGAAAAACTCTTGTTCTTATGGTAAAATGGAGCTAATCAATACAAGGGGGTGTGACAATGAAAGGGTTTGTCCGTAACAATCAGTACCTTTCTCTTTGTGGTCTAAATTGTAAATTATGTCCTATGAATTTGACAGGGCATTGTTCCGGTTGCGGCGTTGATAATCAAAGTTGTAAAATCGCAAAGTGTAGTATTGAACATGGGAAAATCGAATATTGCTTTCAGTGTACCAGCTTCCCTTGTGACAAATACGCTCATATAGATGATTTTGATTCTTTTATAACTCATCATAATCAAATGAATGACATGGAAAAAGCCAGCCAGATAGGGATTCCCGCCTATAATGCTGAACAGGAAGAAAAGCGCAAATTATTGGATTTCCTCTTGTCACACTATAATGACGGGCGCAGAAAAAATCTATTCTGTGTTGCAGTCAATCTCTTAACGATTAAAGAAATTGAAAATATCTTGCAAACAGTTAAATCCGATAAGGATTTTCAAAGTATGGGGAAGAAAGAACAGGCTTCTGTTATCGCAAAACTGTTGCAGGATATAGCTGTTCCAAAAGGCATTGAGTTGAAACTTCGGAAAAAATAAAGTTGTTATTGATATTCCAGCGGTCATGCTCCCCGGCGTGACCGCTTTTCCATGTCATCACTTATGCGCTGAACGGTGGCGTATGTCCGGCAGCAGTTTCCGCTTCCAGCACTTTCATCATCTTGTCGGCTGCGGTGTCGGTTGCGCCCTGCTTGAAGAAGCCGGAAACGGTAAGGACGGAGTTGCCCATGCGGATTTCCGTCACACAGTCCGGGCGGCGGTCTGTTTTGGTGGTGCTTGTCTGTTTCGTTTCTGTCATAGGCTCTCCTTTCGCTGCTTCATCAGTTGCTTTAAGCGTTCCAGCTTTTCCTGTGCGGTTTCCTTTCGGAAGTTGCTGCCCGTGAAGCGGACGGGGGCGCACATGGAAGTCAGCCTGTCATAGATACGGGCGTGGGGCGTGTCCTGCGGGTGCTGCAATTCCTCCAGCGTGAGGTTGGTCGTGGCGATCAGCGGCTTGCCGCTTCGGTAACGGCTGTCAATCACGCTGTAAACCTGTTCCAGCCCGTATTCTGTCCCTCGCTCCATACCGAAATCATCAAGTATCAGCAGGGGGTAGCTGCAAATGCGGGAAATATATTCGTTCCTGCTCTCAAAGCTGGCGGCAAGGTCACCCAGTATCGTTGCAAAGTTTGTCATGCGAACGGCAACCTCTTTTTCCATAAGGGCGTTGGCGATACAGGCGGCAAGGTAGCTTTTTCCCGTCCCCACGCCTCCCCAAAACAGGTAGCCGATATTTTCAGCCTGCATGGTTTCCCAGCTATCCACATAAAAGCGGGCGGTTTCGGTCTGCGGGTTTCTGCCGTTGTCATGCTCAAATGTCCAGTTCCGCATAGCAGGGTCGGTAAAGCCCCGGCGTTTCAAGTCCTCCACTTTTTCAAGGTGCTTCTGTCTGCTTTCAGCGGCTTCCCGTTTTTCACGGGCTGCCCGCTGGCAGTCGCACTCTGCCGGGTGTCGGTCATGCCCTAACCATTGGGCGGTTTCTTTTGAAAAGTAGGCTTCTTTTGGCGTATGGCACTTGCCGCAGTATAAAAGCCCGTCCTCGCCTGTGTAGTCCTCCGCTTCGGCGGTAGTGGTTGTAATGTCCGTAATCATAGCTTCAATCTCGTTTTTCATAAGCTCTCGCCCTCCTTGCATGAATAATCGGGTATGCCCTGTTTCGGGGCAGCCTTGCCTTTTGCAGCGTCCTCCTGCGCCCACTTGTAAATGGTGGCTGCATGGCTGTGGTACTGCTTCCCGGTGGAAGCGATATGGCAGGAAAGCCGGTCAATATAATACTCCCACTTGTCGGGCAGCTCTGTTTTCAGCCCGGAAAGCTCTGTATCGGTCAGTATCACATTGTTGTATCTGCCATAAGCGGCGGGGACGGGGTGTCCCGTTTCTCCCTCTCTCTCTTTTTCTATCTCTATCTCTTTCTCTAACTCTATCTCTGGTGGACGAATGTCGGACAAATGTCCGCCTTTTGTCCGGGGCGGTAAAAGTGCCTTGTTTTCCAGCCTTGCAGCCCGTTTCCTCTCGGCTTCGGTAGAGGACTGTCCTATCATCAGCTCAATGTCGGTCATATAAAAAGCCCCACTGTCAAGCTGCTCCACAAGCCCCAACTGCCGGAAAATCTCTAAAGCCCTCTCAACCGTCCCTATCTGGTGGCGGGTCAGTGTCGCTATCATCTGCGCTGTGTAGGGGATATGCTCGTCAAGCTGCAACTTCCCGCCGTTTTTCAGCGATTTTAAGTACAGCTTCAAGAGGATATTGGAATATAAAATCCCGTCTTTCATATCTTCCAACAGCACAATGGAGTCGCTGTCAAAAAAGTTCTCTTTCAGCTTGAGGTAGTAATATTTGCGGTTATCTGCCATTGTCCCTGTTCTCCTTTTTCCGGCGTTTGGAGTAGTAGCGGGGGCAGAGTATGATAACCGCCCGGAAGCTCTGCTTGCAGCTATGTGTACAGCCCCGGCAGAGGTCGTTGTATGTGATACGGTCGCAGGTGGTATTCCCGACTTTCACTTGCCGCAGGAAAAAAGACCATTCCAGCCGCCGTTTCTTGCTCATTCTTGGCATGGGTGCGCTCCTTTCTGCCGTTTCCGCTGGTGTGACGGTATCGGCGGTAATTCTGTATCATCTCGGTATCATTTTCGGGGTTTTTCTGCCCCGTAAGCCCGTTAAAAAATCCTTTGGTATTGCGGGTAGGGTACGGGGCAGCCCCCTTGTTCTGTATGGGTTCGGGTACATTTGGGGGCGGTTTTTATCGCTCCTGTTCCTGCCTTTTCACAGGCTTGCGTTCCCGGCGTAAAATCTGGTCGATATTGCCCTTGACAGTCTGTAAGCGGCGGTATTCCTCCCGTTTTGCCCGGTAATCGTTGTAGCCGCTGTTTTTCTCTTTGATAAGGCTTTCAATCTCTGCTTGCAGGGCTTTATAGCTCGGCAGCTTGGAAATGCCGTTCTCCCTGAAATAACGGGCGGCTGCGTCTGCTATGATAAAGTCGCTTTCGTGCTTCTGTCGGTAGGCTGCTTTTGCTTTGGCGTTTTTCTGCTGTTTCAGCCCGTCCCGGACAGGGCGGGTCTTGGAATAGGCAAGCACCTGCCGTTGCAGCTCCTTTTTCCCGTTCAGCGTCTTTTCCACCTGCTTCAGTTCTGTAAGGCTTTCCTGCATGGCGGCATAGGCGGCAGAACAGGCTTCGTCCAGTTCCTCCGGGGAAGAAAAGCCGTACTGCTGGTAGGCGGTAACAGTAGCCGCCATCTGCTTTAGATTGTGCTTTGCCGCCCAGCGGTCATAGCCCACGCCCTTGCCCTCGGCTCGCTTGGCTTCCCGGTCAACCATGCGCTGCAAGGTGTTGTCTGCCGGGGTGGTTTTTGCGGCTTTTTCCTCCTGCAAGCGTCCCTTTTGGGTGTGGGGGTATTCGGGTATGGCTTTGGTCTGTTCGGCGGCTCTGTGGGCGTTCTGTGTGAGCAGGGCAAGGACAGCAGCCTTGTCAAAATCGTCCCCCAGCTTCCGGGCTGTGATAGGCTTTGTCCTGTCCGGCGTGAGGTAGGAAAGTCGCCCCCGGCTCTCCTTGACGGTTACGCCCTCCCGCAGCAAAAGGGAAGAAAACTCGTCAAAGCTGCCAGCTTGGGAAAGTGCCTGCCGTATCGTCCGGCGCAGCTTCGCCTTGTCCGTTTCAAACTTGGTGGGCTTGGTCGGCTGTCCTGCGGCTTCTCTGACAGCGTTCTCTTTATCAAGGGCAAGCTGCCCTTTCTTTGCCGCCCAGTATTCCCGTTCGGTTATCCGTTCCTTGTTGCCGTTTAGGAGGTCGATTTGGTAAAGCCCCTCCCGGTGGCACATCTCCATGACTTCACTCTTGAAATATTCCATAGCGGCATTGGTGCAGCGGTGCTTGCAGCCCTCCCGTGTATCGGCTGGTCTGTCCATGTAGGGCAGAAGCGGGACTTCGTAAATCCGCAGGGAGTTGATGACGATATGCACATGGATATTGCCGCTGTGGTTATGTCCGTCCGGGTGGGTGCAGATTAGGGCTTGGTGTCCGGGGAAATGCTCTTTGCAGAACTGCTCGCCCAACTCCTGCGCCCGGTCTACGGTCAAGCCGTTGTCTGTCCCGTCCCGTGGGTCAAAGCTGATGATATAGTGGTGGCTTTTCACATCTTCCCGTTTTTGGTTTTTCTCATAGCGGAGATTGGCTCGCATACAGGCAACGGCGAAATCCTCGCCCCCGCAGTTAAGGGAAGAAATGCGGTAATCCTCCCTCGGTATCAGCCGCCCGTTTTCATCAAGGGTGGGCTTCATGGTAAACTCGTCATGCTCAAATGTGAGGTAGGCTTCCGCTGCGCCATAGTCGGCATTTTTAGAGCTGATATGTTTGAATGTTGCCAACAGCGTCACCCACTTTCTGCAAGACTTCAAACTTTAGGGCAGCAAGGTCGGAAACCGCCGCCCGTATTTCCCCGGCAAACTGCGGATAGGGACTGTGCCACTCGTTCAGCGTCCGGGCTATCTGGTTTAAGTTGCCGCCGATCCTGCCGTATTCGGCGGTCAGCTTCCCGACAGCGGCAAGCAGCTCGTCATTGACGGGGGAAACAGTTATGATGGGGCGTATGGCTGCCCCGGTTATGGCTTGCCGGATAAACTCGGCTTGGCTCATGTGGTAAGCAGAAAGCCTTTCCGCAAACTCGGCGTATTCTTCCTCGGTCATGCGTGTTTTGACTACCCGGCTGCGGTGCGGTGTGTTATATCGTTTTCGCATGGTAAAAACCTCATTTCTGTGCGTGGTGTCCTCTCACTAATAGGAGAAAAACAGGGTGTGAAGCGGAACTGTTTTTGAAAAATCCAAAAAAATATTTTGAGGGATTTTTAAGCGGCGCAATCCGCATAAGCAGGGTTTGGGGAAGGCACTCCCCAACAAGATTCCCGCAGGGGCAAAATGAGCGAAAAGCGAATTTTGGTACTGCGGTAGAATCTTGCTCTAAAAAACTGCCGGACTGCCGTTCACTTCCTACTGCCACTTTTTCAGAAAATCTATAACCAGCTTTTTCATAAAAGGCTGCGGGCTGGCGTTCTTCCCCTTACTCCCTACAACACCGCAAAAAGCAAAAATGACGGACTTTCCGGCAAGAACTTTTCCGGCGGCTCGGTCTTTCCCGACAATAAGGCGTTTCGGAAGCTGCGTTTTGCCCGCTGTCTAAAAAAATGGCAGCCTTTTTAGCTTCAATGTCTAATACGGAACTTTTGGAAATTTGCCAAAAATGGGCGCAAAAAAAGCAGCAAATCTTTTTCGGATTTACTGCTTCATGTGCTGCTGCGGGGCGGCGGGATATTCAGTTTTTATGTTATCGGTCAAGCCGGAACTTGAACAGGCTTTCAATCAGCTTTGTTCTGATGTAGTCCTCCATATCAGAATTATAATAGCCGTTCATTTTGGAGAAATAGCGGATATACCCGGCATATCGGTCAAGGACAGCTTGTATCGCTATGGGGTCGCCCTCATGTGCTTTTATTATCGTGTCATAGGGGAGAAGTAGGCTACTCATGGGACAGCACCTCCATTTCTTCTTTCAGCCGCTTCAAGGCAAGCTGGATATGCCGCCCGATTGTGCTGCGTGTCCAGCCGCTTTGTTCTCCGATTTCTTTCTGCTTCAAATGCTGGAAGTAATACAAAAAGATTTCCTCCTGCGACTGTTCCGGCAGTTCGGCAAGAGCCGCCGCAAGGGAACAGCTATCTAAAAATATCGTCTTCCCCCGGACGGAGAATGGATAAGTTTCGCCATAGTCTGGCACTTGAAAATACTCATCTATGGTGCTTAGTGGAACAAACTTTTCTTCGGTCAAGTATTCAAGGGAGATTTCCCGTTTCCACCGCGCTGCCAGCATACGGGCAGCGTCAAAGGACGCATGGCGAATAACAATCCGGCAATAGGTATCATGGGTATAGCGGATATGTTCTTGATAGGCTTCGTATTCAGTCATGGAAAATCCCCCTTTCTTCGATTATGGGAAAGGGCGGCAGCACTTTTTGCTGTCGCCCCTTGATTACCCACCAGCAAGGACAGTCGGGGCTGTCAACGGTGGGCGTAGCCCATTTACTTGCCGTTGACTGGCTCGGCTGGGTTTGCTATAAATTGCACTCACTATGGATTAACAGAACGCCTAAAAATAATCCATGTACTTATGAAGTAACAAATCAATAAAATTGCCAAAATCCCCATTGTTGCCCCTATTTGTAACATCAATGTACTAAACCCAATATAGGCTGAAATTTCTGCTGATATGGTTTGGATAAAGTAAGCTATTACAACAGCAGCTACAATGATTGCTGTGATAATTGGAAGCCCAAACCAAACACTTAATTGTTGCAAGATAAGTTTTCCGATATGCTTTTCTTCCACCCCCAATTTTCGGAGTACAGAGAAACGATACTTATATTGTCCTGCGTCTAAAAGCTGTTGCAGGGAAAGTACCGTAAGACATATAACCATCAGTACGACAGCACCATAAATCATTGCAGTCTGTAAAATAAAGTTATTTGCTATGGAACTATTGATTTGCAGTGTGCTAAAACGCACGCCATAAATAGCCCCGGTTTCTGCCTGCTCGGGATATTTCTCTGTAAAAAGTTTTTCCAGTTTCCTTGCATTTTCATAGGAGATATTTTCCGTTGTTGTAATATATCGGTTTTTTATTACTGGCAACAGCTTTTCACAAATATTGTCTGGAAGTACATACAATACATTTGTATAGGAATTGTACGCTGTTTCTCCAATCGGATCCTCATAATAGGACTGCCCGGAAAGAGTCAATTCTCCTGCGTCTGTCATAATGCTGGTGTGTTCTTTCAAAAAGCTATCCCGTTCTTCCTCGGTGGCGATTGCTTTCCATTGTGTTGTAAATTCATCTTCCTCCAGAGAAATCTGTTCGTAACCCAGCATTTCCCGTATAGTGTTATAATCACTCAAAGAAATTGCTACAATCGGAAAATCATATTTCTGTCTGTTGTGAAAATCATCTTTCTCTGGCAGATATAGATTGAACGCGCAATCATAAACTGTATCTATTTTGTGTTCTGTCAGAAACTCAGTAATAATTTCATAACTGTCTTGCGGCAGATTTTCTTCTTCATATACGTCATTATATCTTGAATATACCTGCACATCATACATAGAGCGCATATCCAAATAACCTGAAGCCCAGCCCGTCAAAATAGGGGCGGCAATAAACATGAAGATTGCAAGGACAAGGGTTATACAAATCAGCGTCATTGTTTTGCTGGTTGTATTTAGTTTTGATATAATTTGCCCGAAAAAGAACAGGTTTTCTCCTTTGTATCTATGTTCCGGCGATTTTACTTTCCATGCTACAATCAAACCACTGGTAAGATAAATGAAGGCACAAATGAAGAAAAGTAAGTCAATCACAACAAAAAGCAGATATTGATTGAGCGTTCCACCACCTAAAGACAGATAATATTTATTTGTTAATGCTGCAACGCTGGCTGCTGTAAAAGCATTCAATACAGAACACATCAGCAAACCAGCAATGAAACATTCTCTTTTTTTCTTTCTAATTATGCAAAATATCGACCACAGCAAAGTAAGCAGCGGAAAAAGAATATTTCCCCAAAACATAAGCTGCACCGGAAACGCAAAGCGGGTGTCATAATAAAACCAGACCTTTTGTATTCCTGTAATCAATCCCCATACGGTAAATACTTCAAAGAGGACTACTACAACAGAAATGAAGCGGCTCTTTTTTAGCTCTGGTTCGTTCTCTTTCTCTGCGGAAAGCATATCAATAATTTTTGTTTTCTGAATGGTACGGGTATTGAAAATTCCTACCACAAAAAAACTTGCCACAAAAAATACCACTGTCAACAAAACGGTATCCGGGAATAATGTCCATGAGATTTCATAAGGCTTTCCATAAGCAGTAAGGAGCATTGCGGTAATGAATTGAGAGCAAAATACACCGCAAAAAATACCAATCAAAATGGAAAACATACCCATAATCAGTGTTTCTGCAAAGAAAATCCTGCCAATGGTTTTTTGTTCCATTCCCATAATGGACTGGACAGCAAACTCTTTTTGCTTCCGTCTTAACATATAATGATTGACGAACCGTATCAAAAATAACAACAGCAATGTTATCATGCAGATTGCAATTTTCATTCCGTCACTTAACAGCGTAAAATCATACTCGCTGCCTATATCCGGGCTATAATAACTACTGGAAATAGACAAGAACGCATAAAACAAGGTAACACAGATTGTCATTGTGACAATGTAGACCAGATAGTCTTTTACAGACCGTTTTGCATTTCTGAAAACAAGTTTAGCATACATGGCTCTGTCCCCCTCCGATCATGGTAAGGACATTCAGAATTTTATCAAAAAAATCACTTCTGCTGTCGTTGCCCTTGCGCAGTTCCATAAAGATTTCCCCGTCTTTCAAAAAAAGAATACGGCTGGCATAGCTGGCGGTAAAAGCGTCATGGGTTACCATAAGAATTGTCGCCCTAAGCTGTTCATTGATACTTTGAATGGTAGACAGCAGCATTTGTGAGGAATGGCTGTCTAATGCTCCTGTTGGCTCATCTGCCAATAAGAGTTTCGGATTGTTGATAATTGCTCTTGCACAGGCACAACGCTGTTTTTGACCGCCCGATACCTGATAAGGATATTTGTTTAGAATATCGCTGATATTCAGCTTTCCGGCTATATCCAAAATGCAGGGTTCTACACTCCCGGCAGGGACTTTATTGATTGCTAATGCCAGTGCAATGTTTTCTGAAATTGTCAATGTATCCAGCAAATTGAAGTCTTGAAATACAAAACCTAAATTCTCTCTGCGAAAGCGGGCAATGGATTTTGGGTTGATTTCCGTTATATCTGTTCCCTCTAAAAAAATATGCCCTGCACTTACGGTATCAATCGTAGAAATACAGTTTAGCAGCGTTGTCTTTCCAGAACCGGACGCACCCATAATTCCGAAAAATTCTCCGGCTTCCACAGAAAAACTAATATCTTTAATGGCTTTGGTAATATTCCCCTCATTGCCATAATATTTCTGGATATGCTCCAGCTTCAAAATTGTATTCATCGGATAAACCTCCTTAACTGTTCCATACCCATATTGTAAATGGAGTATATCATTTTTTGTATCAAGTTTTCTTACACAGTTCTTACAAAAATGTAAGAAGTGCAGAACCTATCAGCCCTGCACTCCGATAATAAAATCATTCATTTGAAAGATAAGTGAAATCGTTGTTCCTCTGTTTTCGGAATAAGCAGTAAGTCCTATTCCCAGTTTATCACATAGACGCTTGCAAAGATATAAGCCAATTCCAGTAGAATTTTTCCCGGTTCGCCCATTCTGACCTGTAAATCCTTTTTCAAAAATACGGGGTAAATCACTTTTAGGAATACCTATCCCATTATCGCTGATAGATAGCACAATCTTGTCATTCGTTTTTGTCGCCCCAAAGTGCAAAATAGGCTGCTCTGCATGGTATTTGATTGCATTACCGATAATCTGATTTAAGATGAACCGCACCCATTTTTCATCGGTGTAAACTTTTGTTTCTATATCGTCTATCTGAATTGATATATTGCTTTGACGCAAAAGATACTTATTATCTGCGATTGCACTATGCACAACATCGCATAAATTGACTTCACGGACAGAATAGTCTTTTTCAGTGTGTTCACTTCTGGCATAGTAAAGCGCCTGTTCTGTATATTGATTGATATTCTCTAACTCTGCCAATACCTCTCTGGAAAAGGGAGAACGGTTATTCTCACACAGCAGCTTCATGGCTGTAATTGGTGTTTTTACTTCGTGTATCCATTGTTCAATGTATTCTTTATATTCCCTGCGTTCCCTCTGTACTTCGCCAATCCGTTCCAACATAGATTTTTCAGCCATTTTCATAATCTGGTAAAAAACCTGTTCATCAGCCCTTTCCGGCACTTGCATGATTTCCGGCAATAAATATCGTTCTTCTAATTGCTCCGTCATATTGAGCAATTTATTCAGATATTTTTTTCGTGAGAAATAAAATGCCAGCAAAGATAAAACAAGGACAATCGACCAGACTGCAAGAATAAACAGGACTGTTTGGATAGGATTATCGCTTGCAATCAGGAACAAAGCAAGGGCAAGCATACCCAGCAAATTGATTAAAATAACGGGGAGTTGATTTTTCAAATATTGTTTTCCACTCATAATGTATATCCTTGCCTGTGTTTTGTTTTAATGAAATCTACAAGTCCGATTGCTGCCAGTTTGTCGCGAATACGGGTAATATTGACACTTAGGGCGTTATCATCAACATAAAGCTGATTGTCCCAAAGAAAATCCACAATATCATTTCTGGAACAGATTTTTCCGGCGTTCTTAAAAAGGTAGTAGAGGATTTTCAATTCATTCTTTGTCAATTCTGCTTTCTGTCCTTTGTACTCTATCATGCTACTCTCCAAATGCAGGGTAGCTTCTCTCCACATATAAATTTCTGTTTGAGGGGAACGGTAGGCTTTCTTTAACAATGCAGCAATTTTAGCAAGAAGAATAGCGGGATTATAAGGCTTTGTGATAAACGCATCTCCACCCAGCATAATGCTGTTCAGTTCGTCCATATCTGTATTACTGCTTGTTACAAATACAATCGGAATATCTGAAAAGGTGCGAATCCCCGAGCATATTTCAAAACCGTTATTCCCCGGAAGTTTTATATCCAGAATAACCAGATGTGGCGCAGCTTCTTTTAACTGCTCTATTGTTTGGGAAAAATCCGTAACTGCAAATACTTCATATCCATTCCCAGACAAAAGAGTTTTAAGCTGTGTTTGTATCGTAAAATCATCTTCAATGATTAGTATTTTTTCCTTCATAGAGATACCTCCCTGACACTTTATTATACTGTATCAGAGAGGTTTTCTCAATCCATATTGAAGAATAGTAACGGAATAATGGGCGGTTGTCTATCAAATTTTTGTGTGTTACTTTACCGCACATGAGCATTTGCTCCGGAAATGTCTTAGTTAAACTTGAAAGAATTAGATTTTCATTCTCATTACACAAATATTATTAGATAACCAATTCAGAAATATCAATGCTCGTTTTATAGTTTTGTTTTACTCCGCCAGGAGAAGTAATAAAAATCGTAGCGTATTCCCCATTTTCATAAAGGGTAATTTCTTTTATATCTTTTTCTTCATCTTGGTTCGTAGTATCGCAATAAAATTTTATGGTATATTTAGGGTTCATACCTATGCTTTTTTCTGTCTCTTTCCATGATTTTATATTTAAAGCAGAAATAACCTTATCTATATTATGCTTATCATCATACTTTACCAGCAATTCCTTATTTGCGGCATCATATATCTCTATAACTTTTACACCTTTTACATAATTGTCCATATAATCTTTTGCAGTGTCATTCATGCTTTCATTATTGAATTGAATAAAAGCAAATAAACCAACAACCATAAAAACCAAAACCACTATTACACCTTTATACAGAGAATGCTTTTTTATCTTCTTATCAATATCTTTTACCATAGTAGTATCTCCTTTCAATAAAACATCGAGAGATAAATTAAACTCATCGCTGATTTTTATTAACGTATGCAAATCTGGATAGCTCTTCTCATTCTCCCAATTTGAAACTGTCTGTCTTGTTACATCAAACTTTTTAGCAAAAGTTTCCTGTGTCATCCCTTGTTCCTTTCTGATTTTTGCAATCATCTGACCTAATTGCATAGCTTACTCCTCCTTGCAATTTCATTTTATCTAAATTTACTACTATGACAAGCAATTGACTTTTTACATTGATATTTTCGCTTCGCAAATATTCTTTGCTTGCTGATTTTAGGCTGGTTTCGAGCTAAATTCTAAAAAAATAATTCATAGTTTCGTATCCACACCCTATTTCAATTCCATACTTACTATTTCGATTTCATCAATATTTTCAATTCTAAGTAATTTCGTAATCTGATTATTCTTCTTATCAGTAAACCGGACTTTCATCCACTCATCATCCGTATCCAACACCAGACATTTCATTTCTGTACTTCCCACCAACTGTAAAGCATCATCTGATTTTATTTTACACTCCGTATTGACCAATTCATTTATCAATTTTGACATATTATTTTCACCTCGTTGTTTTCTTTCCAATCTTTTCACCGCTACTTCAAGCCTTTTTACCTTCCCAGGATATGAGGAATAACAAAGCAAGACAGCTAATGCAATGAATCCTATCCATTCCATAATCTTACAACCTCCTTCTCTGGTCGATTCTGTCTAATGCACACATTATACTCCATACACATCAAAACAACAATTTATTCTCTGTCTTTTTTCCACTCGTCCAGATATCTGTGCCGGTATTTCAGCTCTGCATACTCTGTGATCCTTTTCATATAGACTGCATCATAAGCTCCGCCTACAGCACCAACCACTGGAATCCCCTGTAAGAACTTTATATAGAGAAGCTCTTTTGACAAAGATCCCGCTGTTTGTTCGATCTGCTCCTTATCCTGATATTCTTCCGGCAGCATTCCGTTTCTGATAAATTCATTTACTTTCCCGTCAATCTCACAAAGTGTATCCCCATAGGATACTGCTCCCCGGATCAATAATAAGATAAAATATTTTTCTTCCCTGCTTTCATAGCTGTATCCATACTGCAGGGCAGTCTCGTAAATATTCTTTAAAATCATTCCTGTAAATACCGGAATATCCGGCAGACCGATTCCCAATACGCCCATCCCGATTCCAGACACACCGGATAGCAGTAAATTCTTTGTTCCTGTATCTCTCGCTTTTTTAGAAAAGGCTCGCAGGGATTTGGAATTCTGCTTTACATCCGCCGTATACTGTCGTACCTGATAGTCCTGCTCCAGTTTTGCCCGCTGATACGTCTTTTCAATAACCCTGGTTCCTTTCTCGAAAATCAGAGCAAATGCCTTCGCAAAAGCAGTATCCAATGTTTCCTGAAGTTTCGGCGGTATCTTTTCCTCCAGTTTTTGATTCAGAATGTTCTCCCTTTTCTCTGAACGCTTCTGAAGGAATCTCTGCTCCTGTACTTCCAGCTTTTCCCACTCTTTCTGAAGCGGCGTCCTTTTATCAAATAATCGCATCTTAATACACCTCCGCACCAAACGGCATCAATGCCAGTTTCGCCAGCTTAAACTGCTGCAAACCAAACGGGATACCGATAATCGTTACACACATAGCTACACCGATTGCCAGATGTTCCAGTGCAAGAGGCAGACCAGATACGATCAGCCAGATGATATTCAAAAGGAACGAACCAGCTCCGCCACCATACTGCACCTCTTTTCCAAAGGGGAAAAAACTAAGCGCCGCAAATTTAAAGCACTGCATCCCTACCGGAATCCCCACAACGGTAATACACCAGAGGCAGCCTGCCAGACACCAGCTTAGCCCGCTAACTGCGCCGCCAAACACGAACCACAACACATTTCCCAGGCATCCCATATGCTACACCTCCACATTCATTCGATTTTTCACATCAGCAAGTATTGTTTCTATCCGGTTGATGGCATCATCCACCTGTTCTCTTGCATCTGCAATCTTACTCTGCACCATGTAATCTGCCACCAGCCCGTCCAAAAAGAAATCCGCAAAGGAAAGGAAACTGCCGATTTCCATGCGCAGATCCAAGGAAACCTGCACATCTCTTAATTCTCTCTGAAAACGCTGAATATCGCTTTTCGCCTGTTCCATCAACGCAGATGCGTCATTCATTTTAGAATGCTTCACAAGGTCACTGATAAAGCCTCCTCCAAGCATATCAAAAATGCCCCAGTTTCTCGCACTTCCCAACTTATCCCTTGCTGCGTAAAGGCTCTGAAGTGCCCGCTCCCCTGCCTGTACTGCTTCCTGCATTTCCCGTTTCATCATTTCGTTACTCATCGTTTATCCTCTCTTTCTTTTTAGCAGCCTATTGCGGCAGATTTTCTATATTTCATAATAAAAAAAGACTCCTATCATGACCTCTGCCACAATAAAAGTCTTGCTATCTTATTTGCTACGGGTATCTCTCGATACCGGTTGTCGGTTACAAAACCACCTCTTTCGAGGCGTTCAGCTACTCCCTTTTTTGCTTGAGATGAATATAACATATTGGAAATAATTTGTCAAATAATAGATTCTTCTTGTCCAAGAAGATTCCTTCTATTCTGGAAACACAATCTCCACACAGAAATCATTCCCTTCTATCCGGGCACTGATTTTTCCTTCCATACGGAGTACCAACTCTTTTGCGATTGATAAGCCGAGGCCACTGGAAGTCTTACTGCGTGCTTCATCCGCTTTATAAAACCGTTCAAACACCTGATCTACATTTATTTTTTCCACATGACATACCTGATTTTTTATCTGTATCCGAATGCTGTTTTCAACTTCTTCCAGTGAAATACTGATTTTCTTCTCCCCATGATCCAGTCCGTTTTTTATGATATTCTGAAGGATTCTCCGGATTCCCTGTTCGTTTCCGTTCATAAACAGCAATTTCTCTGTAATCTGTATCTCCGGTTCAATTCCTCTACCCGTCCACTCATCATAATAGGAAAATATGGTATCTTTCAAAATCTTGTTAATACAGCAAGATGACATTTCCAGATGGAAGGAATCGTTTTTTAGCTTTGTAAAAGTAAATAATTCTTCCAGCATTTCTTTCAGGCTGCCGATTCTCTCCTGTATGATCTTCATATACCGTCTCTGCTCTTCCTGGTCTTCACAGGTTTCCATTAACTGAAAATATCCGTCAAGGGACGTCAAAGGAGTACGGATATCATGTGAGAGATTTGTATATGTATCCGAAATCATCTCCTCTTTCTTCAAGTATTCCTTCTTTTCCCTTCGCTTCAGTTCCAGCCATTCGTTTAAAACATCTGCCAGCTCACCAATGCCTCCCAAATCCATTTCTCTGGTAATCAGCATGTTGCTGTCGTGCTTCATCAGAAACGACAACTGGCGGCAGATGTCTTTCACCTGCCGCTGGTATTTCCAAAATAACATTCCCTGTACCAGTATCACTGCTATCAATAGCACGAACCCTAGTTTTATCATTTAGATATCTCTCTTTCTGAATACCCATCCTGTCAGTAATGTAACCACGATTCCGAACGCCGCCGCAATCACAACTGCCGTCAGGCATTCCTTATTGGTCGGTGACATGGATAAAAGTGCAATCTTTCCTGTCACTGTATATTTCAAAATCTGGAAATTCTCCACGCCTGCCTTCTGGATCAAATGATTGATCACTCCGTATAAAACAATCATGGTATTCATACACAGGCAGATAACAATCGTCATGCTGAACACGTTGCTGTTCAAAACCACCGCAATCGCCATACTGATTAGTACCAGTGCATAATGAAGCAAAATCTGAATACCAAAGTATCTCAGCAGCTCGCTTCCATTCCCCCACTCCAGATATCCGAAATACATCTGCTGTGCAATAATCTGAAGGATAAAATAAATCAGCATGGTAACAGTCGTATACACAAACAACACTGTAGCTTTGGAAAAGATCAGGTTTCTCCGGCTCCTTACCTGTCCGCCGATATTTTTAATATAACCGCTTCCTATATCTGCACTGGAAAACAGCACTGTAAAAATCACCAGAAACAACGCCACAAACTTCGCCTGCAGGTTTGCATATACCTGATCAAAGACCGTTACTTTTTCTCCCGGCTGTGTCGGCAGGAATACGGACATTCCCATATTGATGGTTTCTGGTTTCACTGTTTCTGCAATGCTTTCTGTCTGCTGTTGTTCCGCTTCCTTGTTCATCGTATCAATATCCAGTTTCGACATGGATGTGGAGAAGAATATAGCTGCCGCCATCACAATCCATACCACATACATACTTTTTGTCCGGACCATCCGGTACAGATCCATTTTTATCATATTAAGCATTTTGATTCCCTCCTGTCAGATTCAAGAAATAGGTTTCCAGTTCTTCACTGGTAATGGAAATTCCATTGACCAAAATTCCTGCTTTTGCCAGTTCCATATTGACATTGGCGCTTTCATTCAATCGTTCAAATATATGGATATGGCTCTTATCTGTAACCTGATAGTTGGTAAATCCCATTCTGTCCAGAATCGGGACTGCCTGCTCCGGATGGATTAACTCTATTTCAATCCGTTCACTGCAGCGTTTCATCAGTTCTTCGCTTGTCAGCTCCTGCAGAAGACTTCCATTATGGATAATTCCATAATCCGTTGCAATCTTAGATAATTCCTCTAAAATATGACTGGATATCAAAATCGTCATATTCCGTTCATCTCGCAGTCTCTGTATGGTATCACGCACCTCTGCAATTCCCTGGGGATCAAGCCCATTGATCGGTTCATCAAGGACCAGGAGATCCGGCTCCCCGACCAGTGCCAGCCCGATTCCGAGACGCTGCTTCATTCCAAGGGAAAAATGTTTCGTTTTTTTCTTTCCGACACCTTCCAGTCCGACCGTCTCTAAGATATCTTCGATGTATCCCTTTTTCCGAATACCAAACAATTCACATTTTATTTTCAGGTTTGTATATGCATTCATGTTGCCATACAGCCCCGGTGCTTCAATCAGACACCCCACACGAGAACGAATCCTCTCCAGTTCTTTTCCTTTACACCCGAACATCTCAATCTCTCCGGCTGTCGGTCTTGCAAGTCCACTGATCATCTTCAGGCAAGTCGTCTTTCCCGCACCGTTCCGTCCGATAAATCCATAGATAGCACCCTTTTTTATGTGAAGGTTTACTTTATCCACTGCCTTATGATGACCATACTGCTTCGTCAATCCATTTGTACTTAATAACAATTCACTCAATGCTTTCATCTCCTTTTCTTATCTGCTGTTATCATATCGGATAAATCCTAATCAAACGCAAATAAATAGTAAAAAAAGAGTAAAGATTAAGAATGCAGACGGTAGCCGATTCCCCATACGGTATCAATATATTCCTCCTGCGTTACTGCTTTTATCTTTTTCCGGATATTGCTGATATGTACATCCAGTGTCTTTGTCTCTCCCATATAGTGTTCATCCCACGCATATTCAAAAATCTCTTCTTTGCTGAAGACCTGTTTCGGATGCTCCAGTAAAAGCTCCAGAATTGCAAATTCCTGCTTTGTAATTTTGGGAAGCAGCACTCCGGCAATCCGGACTTCAAAGCGCTCACGGTCCAGTTCCAGGTTTTTATATGACACGCTTTTATGTTCCGGCTCCTGCTGCATATGGCGGAGCTGAATCTGAATCCGGGCAAGCACCTCCTGTATCTCAAACGGTTTTGTAATGTAATCATCTGCCCCACTGGTAAGAAGCCCGATTTTTTCATCCAATCCGTCTTTGGCTGTCAGGACAATAACCGGCGTATTGCCCTGTTTCCGAATCTGGGCAAGCACCTCTTCTCCTGAAATTCCCGGAAGCATCAGATCCAATAGAATCAAAGAAAAGCCCGCCTTATCCATCTGGAACAGCATCCTCGCTTCCGTCCCGGAAAAAGCCTGTACCGTCTCATACCCTGCTTTCTGTAATGCCGTATATAAAAGATTATTGATATCCGTATCGTCTTCTACAATCAGAATTCTGTTTTTCTGCTCCATTTTTCTCATCCTTCCATTTTCCGATTTAAACAATATTATATTGCACTTTTATAACTATGTCCAAAATTCTTTTGATATTATCCTTCCACCTCGTCTACATATGCTATATATAGTTCTAATTCTTTTGACATATGCTATATCTTGTGTTAATATAATCTTGTATTTAAGTTTTTGTGCTGTCCCGTCATGGGAGTCTGGACCATTCATCCAGAAGCATATGCAGTTTAAGTTTGGAAAATCGTGTCATTATACTGCCGTTTTATACGGTGCTATAATGGCACTTTTTTTATTTTAATCTATTTTAACGCCCAAAGAGGCAGAAAGGAGAATTTTTATGTCAGCAATTTTAACAATTTTAGGGAGGGCCACAAGAGATCCTGAGATGCAGCAAGGAAAAAATTCCGGTACGGAATATGTTTCTCTGGACATTGCAGTTTCACAGCGAGGCCAGGATGGAAAGGAAGAAACCATTTACTATCAGTGCTATTTTAACAAGTTCCTTGCAGAACGCTTAGCAAAAGCAGGCGTAAAGAAAGGAACCGGGCTGATGATCTATGGTGATCTGGAGCTTCATCCGTTCATTTATCAGAAAGGAAAGAATGCGGGGCAGGCAAATGCCGGTCCGAGGATCAATGTCAAGGACTGGCACTTTGTACCATCCAACCGTTCTGACAGCAATACCGGACATCCGGGTGCAAACCAGAACAGCCAGCCGAATGGTGGTGCGGCAACGCCCGGTGCAGCCGGCAATGGCAGCTACCCAATGCAGGGAAATCCCAATGGCAGCTACCAGAATCAGGCAATGCCTGGCGGCTATCCACAGCAGGGAATGGCTCCTGCTAACGGTGCCTACACGCCTCCTGCAAATGGCGGACAGTATCAGGCTCCGCCAAACGGAACCGGTCAGCCACAGAGCAGCTACCCGCCGCAGGGCAGTTATACCGGAATGCCAAATTACGGAGGTATGCCGGGCAGTCAGCCAACTGACGGCTTTCAAAATGTGCCGGAACAGATGGCATCCCAGTTGCCCTATTAACTCTCAAGGAACCCTATGTTGAGGAATTGCATTTATCATCTTTGTGATGATGCAGTTCCTCTTTTTCATGTCCGGAAGCGGCGATTTCCCATCCAGCTTCCGGGCTTGTCTAAGAATCATGAATCAGAAAGGAATCAGCTCATGAAAAAATCAAATCGAAAAAAATTCTTACAGTTTGTCGTGCTTGTACTGTTTCTTGCAGCACTTTTCGTACCACAGGATGCCAACCGGCTTCTGATTGCAGGCATTGCCCTGATCGGTATCGGAGTCACGCTGTTCAGTTATCTTCTCCCGCTTTTCACGGAACGCCTGAAAAACAGGGAGCATAAGCTACGAAAACGCCCAGAAAGAACTCGTCATCTGGAAGGAACACCTGATCTGGAAACCATTCTCTGGAGACAGATCAAATTCCAGATTACCGGAAAGCTCAAGGAAGCCTTCCCGGATGCCACATGGGATTTTGTGAAAGAACCACCGCTCTCCCAGATACTGGATGGGGAACCATTACGGATTCGCACACGGAATACCGGAAGTTATAATTTTGCGGAAATTCTCATGGATGCCCGTGGCAGTCTGACGCTTCAGATGATGACCATTGAATCCTTACATAAAAAGGAACCGTCAGAAGGAAATCCGGATTCCAGACCAGCCGTTAATCCCAAATCATGGTATTCCCTGATTGGGAAACCGCTACTGATGGAATTGGTCGGTGACTTACAGGCAAGGGGCTATGAAAAGCTGTTTATCAACGAGCAGGGAGATGTCTATATTCTGAACGGCACTGAACCGGAAGTCCGGGGAAAGCTGGAACATTTCCCGCCCAAAGATTACTGGGGCGAATTGACGGAGATTTTTACTGAAGATGAATTGACCACAGAAGAGACCGAGCAGGCACTGGAACTGTCCTGGATCTCATAAGAAGGAGGAACGAATCATGGCAAATAACATCGTAGCAACCTGGGGGTTCAAACGCAAACTCCCGGAACCATTTGAGGATTATACGGACCATGCAATCTTTGATGACATTGCATCCAAATACTGTACTCAGCCACGGAAAAAATCCACGCTTCATGCAGCTACCCTGCGGGCAGTCCTTGCTTATCTGGAGCTGGAAAACCCGGTTGGCAGTACCCCGCCGGAAAAGCTTGGGGCGGTCGGTACCCAATCCAACAATTTTGTTGTGGCGGAATATCCGAGCAAAACCGGTGATCTTCAGGTGGTTGTCTACAACCAGCTAAACGGAAAGTTTTACGGAGGCTGCTATACTCCTCCGCCGGATGTGGAAAGCACACCGGAAAAATACGAATTTAAAGACTCCAAACAGTCCGGTGCGGCTCTGCTGTTCGCACTGATGCCGGTTTTTCTGGCAGATGAAGAGTGTAATGAAAAGTATCAGGAATTAAAAGCGCACCGGGACAACGGTTATCCCGATCTGGACGCCGCTGCGGAAACAGCAGCCGTTCTCTGCGACAACATTTACCGGAGAACCCGCTATGCATCAGGTCTCCCGACCGGTGGTGTTAAGATTGACCTTCCGGCAAACGGCGTATTGTCGCTGATCAAACCGTTAAATATCCAGAAGGGGGTCTATGCACCAACCGAAGTGCTCCATGGAGACTTTCAGGTGTTACGTCCAGGAAGTGGATTTAAGAAAGCACAGGCAGCCATTTCCAGAGATGATTTTGTTGGGAAATTTATCCTGACCGCATCCCGAAGGCTGTCTCCGGAAGAGGAGGTATCTGTTCCGACATTGGCAGAGTGGTACATCATCCCTCCGGAAATCAAACGGATCTGCGAACACGCAAAACTGACAACGGATACCACACAGCCGATGCGGAATTTTCTTTTACGTGGACCGGCAGGTACCGGAAAGACCGAAGGAGCCAAAGCCATTGCTTCCGCACTTCACCTTCCTTACCGCTGCATTACCTGTTCCGCAAATACAGAGGTATTCGACCTTTTAGGTCAGATTCTTCCGGATGTGGACGGAAAACGCACCCGGCTTCAGCGGCAGTACCCGTCTTTTCAGGAAATCCAGTTAGATCCCTCCGGTGCCTATCAGAAGCTGACCGGAAACTATGATGAAGAAATTTCTGCCGAGGACACCTACCAGAAGCTGATCGATACGATTTTTGATGAAATGCACAGCTATTATAAGGAACACACCTCCGGACAGAACTTCCAGTATGTGGATACGCCTCTAGTCGAAGCCATCCGCTATGGGTATATTCTTGAGATACAGGAGCCTACGGTCATTGCTAATCCCGGTGTACTGGTTGGACTTAACTCCCTTTTAGACCGCTGTAACAGCGTATATCTTCCAAACGGAGAAACCATCCACCGTCATCCGGATACGACCATCGTAATCACCACAAACAATGACTATGCAGGCTGTAAACAGATGAACCAGTCTGTCATTTCCCGAATGAACCTTGTGATTGATCTGGATGAACCGGATGAGGATACACAGGTAGAACGTGCCATGGCTGTTACCGGATGCAAGGATGCAAAAACGGTACGTCTGATGACACGCATTGTCAAATCCATGGCTGTCTACTGCCGGGAAAATCTCATTACAGATGGCTGCTGTGGCATGAGGGAGCTGATTTCCTGGGTGCAGTCCTACATGGTCTGCGGGGATATCCGGGAAGCGGCCCGTTACACGGTGCTTGCCTCTGCCTCTGCCGATGCTGAGAACCGTACGGAAGTGGAAGAAAGCTGTCTGGATACTGTGCTTGCTGCGTAGGACACGCCTATGAGAAAAGCAGCACTCACAGAAGCCCAGATCCGAAAGCATCTGGCAGATAATCTGTCTTATCTCCGGCAAGCCAAAACACCGAAGTTATCACAAAAGGCAGTTGCCAGAATCTTAAATCTTCCCCCGAAAACCATTATGAATTATGAAAATGCAAACTCCTCCCCGATGGCTTATGCCGTCCTTCGCCTTGCTGTGTATTACGGCTGCACGATGGAGGAACTGCTGACAAAAAATCTAAGAAAAGAAAGGAAGAATATCACGTGAATCACAGCCAAAGAAATTTAAAGAAACTAATCCGGGCAAAAGAGGATTCCATTGCGGATGAGGAGTTATTCCTCTCCGCTGCCTATCAGAAGTACCAGACCTCCCTTGCCAGAGCCGTTACCGGACGTTACCGGTATGGACTGCAGGTACTGCTGGACTGGGACATTTCCGAACAGGCAGGCGTTGCATATACCGACAATTATAAGGTACATCTCAACGCAGCGAACCCGATCACCCAGTCTTTCCCCACCCGTTTCTTACGTTCCCAGAGCCTGACAGGGCTCACCGGGCATGAAGTGGGGCACTTACTCTATTCTGATTTCACAGCCCACGCTGTTCATCTGAGGAGTCTGGAAAACGGTTCCTTCTATCCGAAGGAGCCGGAGCTATCCCTTCCAGCTTATCAGACAGCACTGGAGGAGATCAAAGAAGTGTTAGAAGAAAAGGACAAAGCCGGATGCCTGACACTGGCACGATGCGCCGCAACTTTTCAAAACATTCTGGAAGACATCCATATTGAAGACCGTATGTGTGAGGAATTCCACGGCACCTTCCGACAGGGGATTGAACTCAATAACCTGCGTATGTCCGAACAGATTCCTTCCATACAGGAACAAATTGACAAAGAATACCAGCCATTTTCCATCATTGCCAACCTGATCCTTTCCTATTGCCGGACCGGAAACATCAACAATCCCACCGGCTATCAGGGGGATTATCTGGATACCATTTCCGATTGTACCGATCTTCTGGATACGGCAATGGAATCGGAAAAAGGCACTGACCGGATGCTGGTTTCCAATGCGCTCTTAGCCCTGACCTGGAACTATATCCAGCCGCTCATCGAAAAAACACGGGAGGAATTGGAAATGCATGGCGAGGATTCCGCTGCCGATGCTCTGGAAGATCTTCTAGGGGATGAAGTCAGCAGCGGCGCTCCTCTTCCGACCGGAAAAAGCGGTGCCATTCCAAAGAATATCAAACCAGCTTCCCCAAAAGGAAGCGGGAATGATGAGGGCAATGCTCCTTCCGGTCCACGTACCAAAGAGGATGCTATAGAGGAAGCCAAACAGGTGCTTTCGGAAGAAGGCGGGCGCATCGCTCTTACAAAGACCAATACCATTCTGGATGAAAACAACCCCGGCGTCACTTATGTCAGTCAGTATCAGGGCAGCGGCTATGAGCATGCTGCAGAGGATCTGTTCCGGATCTTGAACGATGTGGCTGCAGAAAAGGTGCAGGAAGACTGTCAGACGGAACTGACCGAGGAACTGCAGAAAACAGCCAATGATATTCATTACGGCAATGCCCATGCAGGCATCCATGTTACCATCCATCGCCTGACCAGTGTTTCCGATTACCTGAAGAATGAATACCAGACAGTTGCTCCCCCGCTCCTGCGGGCTTCCAAAAAGCTGCAAAGCACCATCCTGCCGCTTTTGAAAGAAGAACAGCAAGGCGGAAAGCAGAAGAATCTCCTGTTTGGAAAACGTCTGGACTCCCATGCTCTCTATAAGACAGACGGAACCATCTTTACCAGAACCAGACTTCCAGGAGAGGAAAAACGTCTGGCTGTTGCCCTCCTGATTGACGAGAGTGGTTCGATGGGTTGGGGTGACCGGATGACACATGCAAGAAAGACTGCCATTGTCCTTTATGATTTCTGTAAAAGCCTCGGTATCCCTATCACCATTTACGGGCATTCCACGGATGCAGGCGGCGTTGCTCTTTACTCCTATGCAGAATTTGATTCTGTGGACAATGAGGACTGTTACCGGCTGATGGATATGTGCGACCGCAACGGGAACCGGGACGGCGCAGCTCTCCGCTTCGTAGCAGAGCATTTGTGCACACGCCCGGAGCTTCAGAAGCTGCTGATCCTGATTTCTGACGGTCAGCCAGCCGATTACGGCTACAGCGGAACGGAAGCAGAGGCAGATCTGCGGGGCATCAAGAAAGAATACGAAAAACGGGATGTCATCCTGTTTGCGGCTGCCATTGGTGACGATAAGGAAAATATCCGCAGGATTTACAAGGACGGATTCCTGGATATCACGAAACTGGAAGAGCTTCCAAAGAATATGGCACAGCTTGTCAAACAGCATCTCAAATAAAGGAAGGTGAATACTCATGAATGAAACTTATCAAAACCGGATTACCGACCAGATCTGCAAGATCCAGAATGACCGGGCACTCATTGCCTTTTATGACCGGCTCCGCTACGCACCACTCGGCAACTATGCACAGCTACATGCCAAAGGGGAATATCAGGAAAACGGGCATAAAGTACATTCTTTAATCTGCATCACCATTCAGGATTATTCCAACGGTACCGGAGACCGGAATATCATCACCCGTTTCAACCTGGCACCGGAACAGATCCAGTTCCTCTTAACCCGGATCACTTCCGGTTTTCAGGAATTTGAATGGAGCCAGAGCAAGATCTACGGCAATCCCGATCAGAACGGTTATTCCACAGCCCAGATGTTTTATATCTCCAGACATCCCTATGATTCCAAAGGGCAGCCTATGAAAAGCCCATGGAAAATCCAGATTGTAAATGGGAAAGGCATCAAAGCACAGAATAAGAACGGTGGTTCCTACATGCAGCCACGCAGCTTCCAGTCCGAAAAGACGACAGCCATCCAGCTTACCGACATGGATCTGTTCACGCTTCTGAAGCGGACGGATTCCTATATTTCCAACTGGGAAACGGTGATTGCTGCATCACTGATCAATAACGGAAAACGGATGCTGGCAGACCAGCAGAACAGTCAAATGCAACAGACAGCACAGGCTCCGCCTTACGCTGCCTAAATTTTCAGAAGAGAAGCGGTACTTTACTGCTTCTCCTCTTTTTAAGAAAGGAGACTTTAGTTATGAATATTGCACTCATCCGGACCATGGACTCTCAGGGGCGTATCGTCATCCCTGCAGAAATCCGGAAACAAATGAAGCTCTCAGACGGAGATGCACTGGAACTGGAAAATGTGGGAATGGAGCTGCTTTTACGCAAATGCCCTACCCACTTAAACGGAAAAGAGGAAATGGCTTCCTATCTTTCCGTCCTCTACAGTGTCATCCACTGTGGTATCGCAATTTGCAGTGAGGCTCACATACTCGTATCTGCGGGCATCTATCTTCCGGAAGGCACTCCCGTTACAGAAGAACTCGCCGAATTGGTTGCGGACGGCCAGGAACTGATCTCTGCTGAGAACTGCCCTGTCTACCCGGTATCCAACACCCGTCAACCGGTTTGTGCTTTTTTCCCGATTTTAAGGGAAGACAGAGAGCCGCTGGCACTTCTTCTCTGTTCCAGAACCGGACAGCATTTATCCGAGATGGAATTGGGATGCGCTAAACTGGTCGCTGCCGTAATTGCAAACAAAATTAAGTAAGGAAAGGAGCGTGAAATCAATGAAGAATACAAATATAACCTTACACACCACCCAAAAGAAAGAATATGTCCTCACCGGAATCCTGTCCCTGCCCCTCCATCTGGGAGAACGGGCGTGGATCTATAGTTATAACCAGACCTTTGCTACCAGTCCGGTGCAGAGTATTCTGGAAGTATCCGAAAACGGTGTGGTATTTGAGACCTGCAACAGTATTTACCGTCTCAGCTACACCCGTGTTCCGATGGAGCTGGAGGCGATGTGTGCTTGACAAGAATGGAAGAACTGGAGAGCTGCCTTTCGGGGCTCCTCTCCACCTTAAAGAAGAACCGGGAACATGTGCCTCTGGAAGTGCTGAAGACACAGTATAAGCAGCCGTATGAAGAACTGGTCAGAAACATCAACCTGACCGCTTCTGCCTATGCAAAATCTGTGCTGCTCCACCGGCTGGTCCTGAATCCGGATGCAGATGTGGAGGAACAATGTACCGTCATCAACCAGATGATACAAACTTCCGGGATGCTGAAGAAAATCAGCTCCTGCATGTCCAAAACCTATGATGTAGGACAGATATATCCTCTGATACTGGAACTACGCCATATGGTCGAACAGGCACTCTGGCCCTATGTGAATCAGGCAACTTGTCTGGTCGCAGATCTGGATGATATAGAAAAAGAACCGACAATTTACAATTTTTTGACACATGAAGTTTATGAAAATGATACCTGGATTCACCGAGAAATCGACCTGCGCTGGAAACTACTGGTACATCTTACTCCCGAACAAAGAGAATCCGTACCACCAGCCAATCATAGTATGAATGGAGGAATTTACCATGAAAGAACAACCATCTAATCCTTGCGAGAAAGTCTCATTTATTTTGACCTATGACCAGCTTGAAGCTGCTTATAACATCTACCGGGAACAATTTATTTCCTGCGACTTCATCCGCCGCTCCATGGAACGTCTGGAGGAAAGAATCGGACTCTGCAACCTTCCATATGAAACGCTGCGTGATGATCCAAGCCTTCTTCATGAAGCATACCTGCAGTTTCTCCGACTGGAAGACTGCAATGTGGCTTATAACGACACGCTGGAGCAGGTAATTGATGCAATCGAACAATGGCTTGCCTCTGGCACCTTATCCCCTGTAAACCTTACGGTTTCCAACCAGAATATGGGTGAAACTTTTGGAACGGAGGTGGATGTGTAATGGCAAATATCTGCTGTGATGATGTGATCTTTTATACAGAAGGAAATCCGGAAGGACTATATGACTTGTGGGAGGACCTGGAAACCTACATCATTCTGAACCAGAATCCTGATTTATGCTGGATTGGCAATTTATTTTCCCACAAGAAAATAGATTCCACCGGAATATCTCTTCGTGGAAATGTCAGCTACATGGAATGGAATGATACGTATATTCTACTTTCTTTAGAGACAGCATGGACTCCACTTTATGAAGCATATCAGGCGATAGCCGCTGCATATCATGTTCCCTTTGTGATGCAAAGCATAGAACCTGGAGAACGAATTTATTATAACACGGATGAAGCACACCTATTTTTCCCTGACCGATATTGTGTCCGCTTATATGAAGAAAGCCTATTGACTCCATGTGGCTTAATAATCGGAGAAAAGCTGGAAGACGGTGAACCATTTGAAACGGAAACAGACGTATTAGAACGATTCAGAGATTGCGGATATCCAGCAGCTACACTAAAAGAGTTGGAGCTCATGTTCGATGCGGATGAACTTATTATTTTTGAATTTACAAATCCATATTTGGATCTGGAGCAGAAAAATGCTTGTGCATGAAACTTCTCCCCTCCACACCAAAGACGATTATCATCAGATTTAAAGGAGGAACACCATGACTGATTTGGAACTGGATGTCTGGGATGCATGGCTCAGGGAACGTCAGGAACATCTGGAAGAAACCCTGTCCAATATCTCACCATCGGAAGAACCCTGCAGATATTACCTGCTAACCGGATATATTCAGGGAATGCTAGAAGCTCTTACCATGCTTACGACTGTTGAGGATGGGAAACGCTTCAAGATCAAACTGGAGCAATTTCGCCAGAATCTGCTCCTCTCTGGAGATTACGATGCTACCGGTAACTATAAACAGGCAGTGAAGAAAACTGCTGTTTAAATACTTCGAGCCGCCCAATCGGACGGCTCTTTTTATGCCCGAAAACGGTAGCCTACACCACGTATCGTTTCTATGTAGTGCGGTTCTTCCGGATTTTCTTCTATTTTCTTTCTCAGATTCTTGACTAACCCATAGACACGGTTATCCACTTCTGACTCCACATCCTCATAAATATGCTGGTAAATCTGTTCTTTTGTAAATACCCGATTGGGGGATAAGGCCAGATAAAAAAGCAGGTCATATTCATGTCTGGTAAGTTCCACAACCTTACCATCTTTGATTACGCTCCGCTGAAGCTGGTCTATTTCCAAACCTTGGAATGTCAACTTTTCAGAATTTGTAATCTCCATAACTTCTAACGTACTTTCGCAGGCTAGAACTGATTTAATTTTATTCAGGATTCCCTCTTCGGAATCAGAAATGGTAAGAATCATCACTTTCCCATAACATCACCTGCTTTTCTTAGCATTTAGCTTTCACTCCTCATTAACAATGTTTATCGATTGGTTACATAGATATATGCATCTTCCAAAGTTACGTCACAAGCTATACATCCACTTTCTGACGGCATATTCTCCCCTAACAGTCTTAATCTAATTCCTTCCTCCGTATACTGCTTACTGGAAATATGATATTTTCTTTCTAATTCTCTTGCAAGGCTTTCGTCCTCTGTACAGCATTCCCATACATGCCCTCTTGCCTTATTCAATAATTCCCTCATTGTTCCTGTATAAAGGAATCTACCTTTTTTCATAACCGCAAGCTGATTACAGGTTGCCATCAGATCCTCCACCACATGCGTTGAAAATAATACGGTGCGTTCTTCTGCAAAATCTACCAGTAAATTACGGATACGGATGCGTTCCTCCGGATCGAGCCCTGTTGTTGGTTCATCCACAATTAAAAAATCCGGCTCATGGAGTAATGCCTGCACTAATCCAACTCTTCGCTTCATTCCACCTGAAAGCTGCCGCATTTTCTTTTTCTGATGGTCTGCAAGACTGGTCTTCTCCAGATAGTAATCAATCCTTTTCTTGCTTTCTCTTTTCTCAATTCCAGCCAGATCTCCCATATACTCCAGACATTCTCGAACAGTCAAAGACGGATACAGATCAATTTCCTGTGGCAGATACCCAATCTTTTTCTGTATCTTTTCGTAATTTGCTTCGCAATATAGCGTACCATCTAACAGAACTTTTCCACTTGTGGGTGCAAGCACCGTTGTAAGCACCCGCATCAACGTTGTTTTTCCTGCACCATTTTCACCTAACAGACCAAATATCCCATGTGGGATTTCCAGATCCACATGATCTACCGCTGTCACTCCATTTTTAAATGTTACTGTTAAATCGTCTATTCTTATACTCATAATCTTACCCTCTCTTCTTTAATATCTTAGGAACAAATGCAAGCATCATCCCCGCAAATACCACGCACAGCACCTTCCCGCCAAGCCATCTCCACTCTGTCAGCTTACCGAAATCACAAGTTCCGTAGGAAAATGGTCCCCAGTTTTTCAAAAACTGAGTTGCCTTTCCGGAAATAGAGAAAAACCAGAAAAGCAGCACGACACCCATACCAATCCATCTGTTTCGAACCAGATTGCTGACAGTTACGGAAAGCACACTCCAAAACAAAACAGTTCCGGGAATCGCAATACAATAAATTCCAAACAAGGCACCGCCATCTAATTCTTCTGTCAGATTCACCGGTTTCTGCCAATAAAAGAGTCCATATGCCAACAAACTGATTCCAATCAGATAAGCTACCTGCACAAATAGTCTTTTATAAACTACCCCTGCCTGCTTTTTTAGATTATAAAGGCAGAATACTTCCGAGCGTTTGCTCTGCACTTCCACCAGATAAGTATCTGCACAGAAAACGACTGCCAGAAGCGAAACAGCTCTTTCTACTGCCTGCCCGATTTCATTCGCATATACAACAGGCTGGATTGCACTCAATATCACAACAAAAGCGATTGAATATGCAATTTTATAATATGGCATACATATTTTTACTTCTTTCTTCAATATACTCTCCTCCTTTTCCACATCCACACCGCTATAAACATGAGCAGTATGGATGCTGCCACAAGAAGCAGTTGATTGAGATATACCTGATGTGGCAATTCCGTTTCAAAAAAATTCCCCGGAAATCGAACCATAATAGAGAATGGTCTTGCATGACACTGTCCTTTGCTATCCCATGTCAGCATATTAGAATAAATGATATAAAGAACCAGCGCCGGAACCGCTGGAAGCGGATTCTTAAACAGCAGCGCTGTAACCGCATACACACAGCAGATCATCAGGATGTTCGGCAGGACATACAGGATCGAATTCTGAACAAAATCCAGTATGTTCATAGCAAATCCTGATTTTACTGCCGTGGCGTAACACAAAATGATAAATACGATATTCATAATGACCAGTGCCGCCGTCATAATGAGAAATCCACTGCTTATTTTCCCGGCAATATATTGAAAAGCCGTCATCGGTTTGGTGTGCAGCAATTCATAAGTATTTTTCCTCATATCCTGAAAAAATAAAAACGCCAGCAGAACCGTTGCAAAGAATGCCATATGCAGGCTTGCAAAATCTGTAAATTTTCTTCCGAAATAATAGGAGAATGGATGTTTCTCAAGATTTTCTCTGATATACCGGTTGACTTCCTCCGGGCTTCCCTGATACCATGAAACGTCCTCATACACATAATTGGCACCATTAAAGTGGTATTCCGTTTTCAGATACTGACACGCCTCCGTAATCTTCATCTGTTTCATCTCAGATATCACTGCCTCCGCCTCTACTTCCGACATGCCAAACCCATTCTCTGTGTCCTGAAGTATCTTTACAATCTCTTTCTCCCACAGTTCTCTCTCCTTATCCGGTGTTGCCGGAATACATCCCTCCATAACATCCCCATCGGAGGCCATTTTTACCTTCCTGAAGGTTTCATCCGACTTCACGTAATGAATGGACAGATAGGGTGCAAGTGTCTGGTACATACTGATTAAAACAACAATCAAACCGATCCAGAATATCGGATTTTTAAGATAATTTTTCAGATTCCTTTTTATGATTGCTTTCATAAGTCATCCCGCCTTTCTTTTTTCTACAAACAGCATAGCCTACAAATCACAACAAAAAAACAACAGCCATTTATTTCTGCTGTTGTTCTTCTAATACATAATTTTTAAACACTGCCTCAACTTCCGCACCGCCATCTGCTACATTTTTTATCAGCAGTTTCCCACCATGCCGTTCGCAGTAGATACGGCTGATATACATACCCATTCCAAAATGCTTTAAGTCATCCTGTGGATTCTCATGATAAAACGCCTGTGTCACCCTGTCGATATTTTCCTGAAATCCAATTCCGTCATCCCTGATACTCATTTTCAGATATTGGGGTGTCACTGTCAGCTTCAGCCTAACTTCCTGATTGGCATAGCGGAATGCGTTAGCCAACAGATTATCCGCTACTTCCATGATGATTTCCTCATCCGCAGTCAGTATTTCAGATTCTCTCACTGTCGTCACTGTAAAATTCTTTTCTGATTTTTCCACCACGACTTCTGCCAGAGCTTCTATCTGGTTTATCAACTGCCGGATATCTACCACGGAACAGTTTAATTCCCGTTCTTCCAATTTCGTCATCTTCCTCATACTATCAATAAAATGGTTCATCCGTTCAATCTGAAGCATACCGCCCCTTAACATCTCCATCATTTTCTCTTGATCAAGCATATCTTCCGGAACAAATTCCAAAAGCATTTCCTGATATCCCCGCATGATTGCAAGCGGCGAGCGGATATCATGGGCAATCGCTGCACGCAGTACCCGCTCATCTTCGATCATCTGCCAAAGTCTACGGTTATTTTCTTCCAACTGCCCACGCATCCTTTCAAATTCCCTGCACAGCATCCCCATCTCGTCCTCGTTCTCATAAGCCATATGAAAATCCAGATCTTCCTCCGCAATCATCTGTGATGCCATCTTCAGTTCCTGAATCGGTCTCTTTAATTTATTTTTGTAAAACAGGCTGACCGCAATTCCACATCCGGCAAAAGAAAAAAGCAATACTCCGTACGTCTGAAGGAAATCACAGGTTTCTGAAATATGCCAGTCCATTCTGCTCATTTTACTCTGATTCGGTCTCGGTACCACTACCTCAAAATTTTCATTGCGGTCATTCATTGCCTGATAATACTCGTCCTGATCCACGTACTTCCACCAGACCTCCTCCTGTATCTGCCCGGCAATCTCAATAATTGACACAGAAAGAAAAAAAGTGACAATCAAGCTGAGTATCGTATATAAAACCATTGTCTTTTTCAAGGATAAATTTCTTATCTTTTCCATCGATACCCCATCCCCCATACTGTCTCAATGTATTCTGTCTGCGTATATTCCGCCAGTTTCTTTCTCACTCTCCGGATCAGTTCCGTAACAACACGGCTGTCACCTTCCGCATCATAACCACACACCTTTTCGTATATCCGCTCCCTGTCAAAAACCTGTCCTGGATTCATGGACAAAAACTCAATGATTGCATATTCCAGCTTCGTAAGCTCCAAATCATTTTCACCGATCTGAACCCTCTTTGCTCCATAATCAATACTGAGGTCTCCGTGGAATCTGTATTCAGACTTCCCTTTATGACGCTCCTCACGCTTCAAATGTGCAATAATACGAGCATCCAGTTCTTTCAGACTAAACGGCTTCAGTATATAGTCATCCCCACCGGATAAAAGCCCGTTTACCCTGTCCTGCTCCTCCACTTTTGCCGTCAGGAAGATAATGGGACAAGTTACTTTGCCCCGGATACGTCTGCATACTTCTAATCCGTCTATTTTAGGCATATTGATGTCCAGCAAGATAATATCCGGTTTCTTATGGATTTTTTCCAAAGCATCTGTGCCATCTTCTGCCATCATTACATCATATCGTTTGATTTCAAAATAGTTCTTTAACATCTTTAATAATTCGATGTCATCATCCACGATCAAAATTCTATATGCCACTTTTATCACCTCGTTTTATCAGTATACAACGAAAAAAACAATAAATAAACAACAAGAGAAACACTTCGAGCCGCCCATTGCCGGACGGCTCCTTTTATGCCCGAAAGCGATAACCAACACCACGTATCGTTTCTATGTAGTGCGGTGTTTCCGGATTTTCTTCTATTTTCTTTCTCAAGTTCTTAATCAGACCGTAAATTCGGTTATTCACTTCTGACTCCGCTTCCTCATAGATATGCTGATAGATCTGTTCTTTCGTGAATACCCGATTAGGAGATAAAGCAACCACAGCGATTTGCTTCAAAAGTCTCTTTCGCCTGGTATACCGTTTATAACTTCTCATGTTTATCACCTTCAATCTGCTTTCAAATTTAATAATCTATATTTTATGACAATTCAGCATATAGAAAAGTTAGTTATTCGTGAAAATTATTTTTAAATTTAGAACTTGCATAACCACTACGATGTAAAAACAGTTTAGAGGCATTTATGACAGAGATTGATTTTATCTGGTTTTCGACTTTCTCCACGAAAGTGGCAAAAAATACCTGGCTACGAATTCCTTCGCTTAGGGCAAATCTGAAATCCTGAACGCTTTTATTCCTGTAGCCGACAAATTTGTCATCAACATAAGGCAAAAGCTTCATTGAGGAATCTATTTCATTTGACATATACTACATCTAGTGTTATACTGTTCTTATATCAATTATTTGTGTCAATCCGGAAAGGATTTATCACACGCAGTTTAGGTTTGAAACGTAGTCAGGAGTTTTCCTATGCCCAACAAGCAGCAGGGACTTCTGGCTTTTTTTATTTTGCAGGAAACTGCATCTATTTTGAGAATGAACATAAGCGTCATTCTCTTTTTTTATGCCTGAACGCAGGGAAAGGAGGATTACGGAAACAAATGATTCCGGAACTGGCACGCCACAAAAGAAAGGAGACTCTATGTCAGTCAAAAGAATTAAGAATCTTGTAAAACAACTCAATGAATACCGTCATGCCTACTACAATCAGGATGCCCCTCTGGTATCTGATGCCGAGTATGACCGACTCTTTGACGAACTGAAGGAACTGGAGGAACAGACTGGTTTCATCCTGTCAAATTCTCCGACACAGACGGTTGGATATTATCCGGTCAGTGAACTTGCCAAAGTCACCCATCCGATTCCACTGCTCTCGCTTGAGAAAACAAAACTGATTTCAGAGCTTTTAGATTTCATGAAAGGACAGGAAGTTCTCTTTATGCTGAAACTGGACGGTTTGACTACCAAACTCATTTACGAAGATGGCAGACTGATTCAGGCTTCTACCCGTGGAGATGGTGAAGTGGGGGAAGATATTACACACAATATCCCGGCATTTTTAAATGTACCGCTTACCATTCCACACAAAGAACGTCTGGTCATTACCGGTGAGTCTTTTATACCAACCAATGATTTTGAACGTCTGAAAGATACTCTGCGTGATGGAAATGGAAAACCTTATAAAAACGGACGTAATTTTGCTTCCGGATCAGTACGAAGTCTTGATCCGAAGAACTGTATCGGACGTTGTGTTCGCTTTCTTCCGTTCAATGTATTAGAAGGAATGGAGGATGTTCCCTTCCCGGACAGCAGAGCCTGCAAATTAGAAGGTTTAACACACCTGGGCTTTGGTTACTGCCCGTTTTTCTCAATTTCAGGAACCGGACTTTCAAAAGAATATGCGGAGAAATTCATTCAGGAATTGGTATCCACAGCAGCAAATTTACATCTTCCTATCGATGGCATTGTCATGATTTTTGACAGTCTCAGCTACTCCAAAAGCTGCGGAAAAACCGGACACCACTATAAGGACGGCCTCGCCTATAAGTTTGAGGATGATACCTACGAAACTTTCTTGCGTGAAATTGAATGGACACCGACCAGATTCGGAGAGATTGCTCCGGTCGGCATCTTCGATACCGTGGAGATTGACGGCTGTGATGTTTCCAGAGCTTCCCTTCATAATCTGACCTTTATCAAAAATCTGGAGCTTGTACCCGGATGCCGGATTCTTGTTTCCAAACGAAACATGATCATCCCACATATAGAGGATAATCTGGATCGTGGAAGGTATACCGACATCACGCCTCCGGTCTGCCCTTGCTGTGGTTCCAAAACCAGAACCTACAGCCGTAAGACCAGCGACGGTCGCACCGTAGAAACTCTGCATTGTGATAATCCGCAGTGCGACAGCCAGATCACAAGAAGGTTTGTCCATTTTGCCAGCAAGAAGGCAATGAACATCGAAGGACTGTCAGAAGCCACTTTAGAAAAATTCCTGAATCTGGGCTATCTGCACTCTTTTCAGGACATCTATCATCTGGAGGAACACCGGGAAGATATTGTGGCACTGGACGGATATGGTGAGAAATCTTTCGACCGCTTGTGGGAATCCATCAACGCCAGCCGGAGGACCAGCTTTGTCCGCTATCTGGTTTCCATGGATATTCCTATGATCGGCAGAACCAAAAGCCGGATTCTGGACACCGTATTTTCCGGAAATTTAACTGCATTTGAACAGGCGGCTGTCGGAGATTACGACTTCACTCAGTTAGAGGATTTTGGCGAAATCTTAAATCACAACATCCATTCCTGGTTTGCAGATGAAGCAAATCTTGATTTATGGAAAAACTTACAGAACGAATTCACATTTGAACAAAGAAAGGAAGAGACCATTATGACAAAAGAAAACAAATTTACAGGATGTACCATCGTAGCAACAGGGAAACTGGAGCATTTTACCAGAGACGGTATCAACGATAAGATTCTGGAGCTTGGTGCCAAACCTGGCAGCTCTGTAACAAAGAAAACCGATTACCTGATCTGCGGGGAAAAAGCCGGCAGCAAACTGGCAAAAGCCCAGAGCCTTGGTATTCCAATTCTTACAGAAGCTGAATTTTTGGAGATGATTGCATAACCATCTCTGCAATAGATGAGAATTATTTTGAGGTGTGGCTGAAAGGCCGCACCTCTTTTACAAAGGAGGAATTTATAATGAATCAAACAAATACAAGCAAGCGCATACCTACACAGATCAATGAATTTCGGGGAGATTATGCTTTTCTAAGCAATTTCTATCCGGCACCGGTCTCTTACATGGGACAAACCTATGCAAATAATGAAGCTGCTTTTCAAGCGCAGAAAACACTCTCTGCGAGAGAGCAACGCAAATTCTGTATTTTTCGGATGCATAATCCTTCTGATGCAAAGAAACTCGGCAGAGATCTTACATTACGCCCGGACTGGGAAAAAGTGAAAGTCCGGCTCATGTATGAAATCTGCATGTGCAAATTCATGCAGAACCCGGAACTCCGGGATAAACTTCTTGCAACCGGAGAGTCCACACTTATTGAAGGAAACAACTGGGGTGACTATTTCTGGGGCAAAGTCAATAACTGCGGAGAAAACCAGTTAGGAATCATCCTGATGGATGTACGTGCGAAGCTGCAGTGGAATGCAGAAACAGCGCCCAATAATATACCTCAATGTCTGCAATAAAGGAAAGGATGGTCTAATAGAATGAATGAAAATGCAAAAACAAAATTAGTGCTTGAGTATACTGGCATGGATGATTTTTCCTGTCCGGTATATAAGGACCAATTCGGAAAGTTGTGGAAGGATATTGACCTTGGCAAAGAGCCTGAACCGAATCTTTATTCTTTATCTTTTAACCATATTGATGGAGAACCTTCCCATCCCATACAGCAGGAGTACACATTTCATCCGGCTCCGTATCAAAGAAGTTCCTATGAATTCGAGTACCGGATGTTAAGTAAATTACAGTCTGACTGTGAATACTATCTGGGCTACGGAAATCGCAGTCCGTCTATCCTATGCAATCATAGCGTTCAAAACCATATTGCCCGTATGAAAGAATTATGGAATGGTTTTCCCACAGATCAGAAACCGGAATGGCTGACCTGGGAACAGCTTCTTCAGTACGAAAAAGTAATGACAGAAACCGGAATACCCGTGAAGAACTGCTCAGACTAGACAATTCATCATTTATCAGAAATTACCCTCTATATTATCCATTCATATTTTGATATAATAGGAACAGTTGAAAGAAAGGAGCATTTCCCATGTATCTGAAAAGAAAAGTTTACGATCAGCTTCTGGATTGGAAAAACGATACCGTCCACAGCACCTTGGAAGTGAATGGTGCCAGACAGGTCGGAAAAACATATATTATCAATAAATTTGCGGATGAGAACTTCAGGCACAAGATCTACATTAACCTGTTTGATTTGTCCGGCAAACAATTTATGGAATGTTACAAAAAAGCCACAGACTGGACTCCCGGTACAAAACGACCGGAGCAGCCGCTTCACGATGCTTTTAAACTCTTCGATCCGGATTTTGAAGATACCAACGATACAGTCATCATTATTGATGAAATTCAGGAATCCTCAGAGATATTCAACCGTATCCGAGAATTTACCCGCTATTTTCAAGCGCATTTCATTGTAACTGGAAGTTATCTGGGACGTGTACTGGAACCGGAATTCAAATTCTCCAGTGGAGATATTACCAGTATCCGTATTTATACCCTTTCCTTTAAAGAGTTTTTGGAAGCATTGGATGACCAGCTTTTTCAGAAGTATCTATCACTTCCACTGGATCATGCAGATGACACCGTACCGGAACTATATGACGAATTAAAGAATGTTTACGACATCTATAGACAGATTGGCGGCTATCCAAAGGTTGTGGAAACATACCTTAACACAAAAGACGTGGAAGCAGCTCAAAAAGAGCTTGTTAGAATCATCCGCATTTTCTTAAACGAATCTATGCGGTACTTTGATGACATCACAGATATTAGTGTTTTTACCAACATCTTTTTAAGCATCTGCCGTATTCTGCTTCGTGAAAAGAAAGGATTAGATGAGGACAGTATAAGTGAAGAACTGCAAAAGCTCGTTACAAAGAATTACTCCAGTAATCTTTCTAAAGCAACCTGCTATCGTGCTATCAACTGGCTTTACCATTCTGGAATCATCGGTTTCTGTGGCAAAATCACAGAACTGGACATCTTGAATTTCAAACCGGGAAGCCGCTGCTTCTTCATGGATCTTGGAGTTGCATATTATTATCTCTCCAGAACTGGTGCTACTGTATCAACTATGGATGGCTCATTGAACGAAAACTATGTTTACATTAACTTGTCCAAACGCCAGGAATTCCCGGAAGAAATTATCTTTGAGACACCGGCTTTTGCTACTTATAAAGGTGGTGAAATTGATTTTGTAGCTCAGACATTGAAAACTCACATCCGCTATCTGATTGAAGTTAAAGCCGGTAAGGGAACTGCATCTACTGCCTTGAAGGCATTGGAACAGGGGAAGGCCAATAAACTACTATATCTGAAAGGTGATACCAAAGGCGGAACCGTTGGAAACGTACAAACACTTCCTATCTATCTGCTAGAACAATATCATTTTTAATCAAAGAAAGAATACTTCGAGCCGCCCATCCGGACGGCTCTTTTCATCTATATTCTTGTATATTTATTTTACTAACAGCGCATCATTCTTTGAAAGAAGATATATACAGTATTGATTCATACTGATGCCTTCTTTTTTTGAGTGTTCCGCCAGATCCCGGTGTAAGCTGCGTGGCATCCTTATTTTAAACTGTCCCGAATACTCTTCCAGGCTTCCCGGTTCGTGAATCTCAATCCCTTCTTCCAGTGCAGCTTCTAACCATGCTTTTTTTGCATCCGCTGCATTTTCAACTGCCCTTTCTATCGTCTCTCCACAGGTGATGCATCCCGGCAGTTCCGGATAAGAAACCACAAATCCACCTTCATCCTTATCTTCCACAATTTCCATGCGATAGGACATTGCCAAATAATCATTCAGTGTCTTCATCGTTTTTCGCCTCACTTTCTACAATCTGCTTTACCATTTCAACATAAATTTTCTTGATTGGTTCGTGTTTCGGTATTGTTATCGGCTGGCATCCCGCTTTACGGAATGTATAATGGCTGCTCCCACTTCTCGGAGCATTTATCTCATATCCATAACTTTCTAATACTTTTCTTAGTTCATCAAAACGAAGGTCTTTCGATAATGAGCAAATTCTTGTCAATAGTTTATCCCATTTCGACATCTTTAATGCCTCCTATCTATAGTATATGTGGTGTCATATGTGGTGTCAATCTGTTTTTCATCTTTCTTGGTCAAATAAGGCTGCAGCTCTTTCTTAGCAGCCGTCACAAATTCTTCTTTTCTCGAACTTACCATATAAATCTTCCAGAGCATCAGATTCAGCTTTTCCGCATCCACTGCTTTGCATTTCTTTTTAATCATGCGGATAAACGGATAGATTACCGTATCCGATAACTTGTTCCCAGCAATCAACATCGTTCCATCCGTTCCATATACCTCATACAGACATTCCAAAATACTCCCCAAATCTGTCACCAATCGGAATGCCGGCTTTTCATATTTCTTTTTAGCTTCCATCATATGCTCCTCCTACATTCGAACCGTCAGTCCACTGAGACTCGTCTTAGGAAGCCCTACCAGATACCAGTCTTCATCCATTTCAATCCGAACCGGAATCCATGCATCCTTTACCTTCACATCAAAACATTCTCCGCAATGAAGACCTCCATAATAAGATTCAATCCCAAACCGGATATCAAATCTTCCCATTGATGGATCATAAATTAAAGTACCTATTCTCTTTTCACTCATATTTCTTTCCTCCTGAAATTCTTTGGTCTATATAAGTAATAGGACTTTAATTTGCAGAATTTGAAAGTTCCGGGTATTTTTCATAAAAAGTTTTTCGATAGCGATAAAAAGTTGAGTGCGTCATTCCCAAATTTTTACGAAGCTGTGTAGGTGTCGTTTCTCCAGAAACTACGCTTTGAAAGTTCTCATCAAAAGTTTCCTGCTTCATCACACTTGGTCTTCCATAATCATCCCATTCGCCCCGCAATTTCTTCGCTTCTATCCCTTCCCGCTGTCGCTTCTCCTTTTTCTCCAGCTCTGCCTGCGCCATAGAAGCATAAAGCTCCAGCATCATGTTATTGATTGTTTCCAGCATCATCCTTGCCATCGCATTATCCATCACAGATAAATCCATAAGCGTAGTCGGCAGTTCCAGAACCATAAGCCGCACTCCCATGTTCTTAATCCGCTGGATCTGTTGCATGGTGTCATACTTGTTTCTTCCCAGTCTGTCCAATTCTGTAACAATCAAAATATCTCCCGGCCGCAGGACATCCTCCACTAAAACGGTATATCTCGGACGATTAAAATTCTTCCCTGTCTCCTGATCCGTAAAAATATTCGTAAGTGCCATCTCATGCTCGTTACAGTACCGCTCAATTTCCTGTATGCCACGGTCAAGATGCTGCTCCTTTGTACTGGTACGGTGATATCCATATATCTGCATCCACATTTCTCCTTTCCATGTCCCAAAATATCCACACTTTTATTGGTATATTTCAAAACTGTGTGTGTAACCTTTTTGAAATATAATCCCTCTTTCCGGAACGTACTTCTAAAATGTATACATTTTGGGATATGTTTCTTTTCTATTTCTGTACGTACCAGAGCCGAAAAGTGCAACAAATATGACAAAAAACTCCCAGAGGATGTTACTCCCCTGAGAGTGGTTGAAACTTATAGCCCACACCTCGGACGGTGCGGATGTAATTCCAGTTCCGTGAATCTACTTTTAACTTTTTACAAAGCTGGCTAATGCAGCACATAACCGCATTAGCACAGTCAATCGGTTCTTCCTTCCAGACATTACGATAAATCTCCTCGTGAGAGAATACCCAGCCAGGATGTTCTGTTAGATATTTTAGTACCGTAAATTCTTTCAGACTCAATTCAATCTTTTGATCATTCATAAAAACAGTATGACAGCGAATATCTATCTGTAGGTTTTTGTCTTTGTAATGCAATTTACTTTCCTCCTAATCTGTTTCACCTTATCACAGCTAATCTAAAATGCTATTATTAGACTGCCAAAACTCAAATTCAAAACCAGAGCAATGCTTTACCTGCAAATAGTCTGGTAATAGACCAGTAGAATCGCAATAGCTGCAAGAGCCAGAAACGGCAAACACATAATTACCGGGGCAGAGTGAAGTGATAAATAAGAACCACTGATTTTTTAGCATTTCAGCCGGATATACAAGCCATCCCCATAGATTGGTGACCGTTACTGTTAAAATTACAGCACTGCCTATATATGTGGCAGCTCCTTTCCGGGTAAAGTTAAAGTCGCAGACCTTTACGACCTACGGCTTAATAGTACGAAAAGACATTAACTTTTCTGTAAAAGAATTTGATGTACTTTATATGCTATATTCTAATCCAGGGATGGCTTTTACTAAACAACAGATTTATGAAGCAGTTTGGCATGAAAAAGCAAATGGTTATTTCCACGCCGTGGAAAACACTATTTTTCAAATACGCAAGAAGATAAAAAAGTATTCCAGCGACAAGAATTACATAAAAACAGTAGTTGGATATGGGTATAAATTTGAAGTTTAATCTGCAGGATATAAGGAGCACCGGGTTTGAGGGAGATTCCCCACTAAGAAAATTTCTATGTTCTGGCTACAAAGCCGGAACATAGGTCGGCATCCATCCCTGTTTCTTCCCAATCCTGCAGACCTAATAAGAAATCAGCTAGTGACTTCTTCATCAAAAGTCTTTTTTTAGAGAAATAATCCATTTTTCAATAGCATCCGCCAAAACTATCTGCTGTTGCAATACTGCCATACCAGTCTTAGGGATTTCCGGATCATTCTCTTTCTCTCGAAGATTTTCCTCCAGATAAGTTTTTAATATTTCAATATTTTCCTCAATACTGGCAATACATGATTGTTGACTTTCAGGCGGTAACTTATCCAAATTTACAATTACTGCATTAAAATCTAAAAAAAAGTGAATGGGTTTAGAGGCTGTTTCCATCATAAGCTTTACAAATTCTTTTTCGCCTTCATCTGTTAATGAATAAACTGCTTTTTCAGGCATCTTACCTTCTTTCACAATTTCTCCTTTAATGAAGCCTTTTTCCTCCAACTGAATTGCTTTTTTGTAAATGGATGGTGTACTGATTTTTACCCATTTTGATATATTACGATATTCCACTAATTTTTGAATATCATAGGCTCCCATCGGTTCCTTTTTCAATATTCCTAACACAATTAAATCTATTGTAGCCATAGTTCACCCACTTTCTATATCCACGAAAGCTATAAAATACTTACGGTTATATATACTGTAATTTATAGTATTTGATTTTATACCTCTTGTCAAGGAAATTGCAGGATACACGCTTGACAACTACTATAAATTATAGTAGTATTCTCTCACGTAGTATACTATAATTTATACTACTATAATTTATATTCTTAATTGAAAGGAGTATTTGAAATGAACAAGAATAACAACAAAATGGATTTATTAGGAAATGCACCTGTTCCCCAAGCACTAATGGCTCTTGGTATACCGATAATGATTGGTATGCTTATTAACGCTCTCTACAATTTGGTGGATGCTTATTTCATAGGAGGACTTGGCGAGAGTCAAATGGGTGCAATTTCCATTGCGTTTCCTTTAGGACAAGTAGTTGTTGGTTTAGGTCTGATGTTTGGCAATGGTGCCGCCTCCTACTTATCAAGACTTTTAGGGCGAGGAGATAGGGAAGCTGCAAGTAAAGTCGCCAGTACTGCATTATACAGCAGTGTTTGTATTGGCGCAGTTATTATTATCGGAACTGCAATTTTTTTGAAACCTATTTTAACCATGTTAGGTGCAACAGACACGATTATGCCATACGCCCTTTCTTATGGAAGAATCTATGTTATTTCATGTATTTTCAATGTATTTAATGTAACGATGAACAATATCGTTGCAAGTGAAGGCGCCGCAAAAACAACTATGTGTGCATTATTATTAGGAGCTGTATTGAATATTGGTTTAGATCCTATTTTCATCTATACTCTCGACATGGGGGTTGCTGGTGCGGCAATCGCTACAGCAATTTCTCAAATGGCTTCTACTCTTGTATATTTAATTTATGCATTACAGAAAAAAAGCGCTTTTACATTTTCCATTAAGGAATTTTGTCCTTCTAAGCAGATCATAACTGAAATTCTGAAAATCGGTATACCCACATTGACTTTCCAGCTTCTTACAAGCCTTTCTATCGCATTCATAAACCGGGAAGCTAATATCTATGGAGATGCTGTTATCGCCGGAATGGGCGCTGTTACAAGAATCACTTCAATGGGAACTCTGGTTGTGTTCGGCTTCTTAAAAGGTTTCCAACCAATTGCCGGCTTTAGCTATGGTGCCAAAAAGTTTGATCGGCTCAGGGAAGCAATTAAAACTTCTATCTTATGGTCAACAATATTTTGTGTAGTTGTGGGATTGACAATAGCCCTATTTTCCACACAGATTATTTCGCAATTTACAGAAGGCAATACAGAGATGATTTCTGTAGGTCAAAAATCGCTAATGGCAAATGGATTTTCCTTCTTCGTATTTGGATTTTACACAGTGTATTCTTCTCTGTTTCTTGCACTTGGAAAAGGCACCGCCGGATTCGTTCTTGGGGCTTGCCGACAAGGTATTTGCTTTGTTCCGATCATTCTGTTGCTCCCATCATTCTGGGGCATAAATGGAATACTATATGCACAACCGATTGCCGATGTAATTTCTGCTATTGTTACTGTGTTTATGGCTCTACATCTTCATAAAGAACTGGCAACAACAAAAGAGCATTAAAGCATCAGGCAACATAATAGATCAACACCGTCTGCCGCTTCGAACTGAGGCAATATCACCCTTCAAAAAACAATCACTCCCAGAGGATGTTACTCCCCTGAGAGTGATTGCAGCCTTTGTTTAAGATAACTTACTCAATTATCTGGAATCTCTGGATACACTGAAGCAATGTACTTACCAGTTCCTGATACAGATCTTCATCAAATCTGCCATTCACAATCGCATTCTTAATTAAAAGCGGCTTATATATCTCTAAAATCTTCAGTACCGCATCTGTATTTCCTTCTTTTGCCTTTAAAAGTAATCGTTCAAAATTCATTAGTTTTCACCTCCCATCACCTTGCGGATCTTCCGGATTGCATAATAATAAATACCCTTGCATCGCTCCTCTGATAACCCGTTTAGCCTGCTCATTTCCTCAAAAGTACGTTCTTCAAACACATGCTGGTAAATCAGCTTCCGTTCTTCATCCCGCAGCGTATGAAGCGCTTTCATCAGTCTTTCATCTGACATCTTATTCCATTCTGGATATTTCCCCTGTGCCTCCTGCAATAAAAGCTGCTCCCTCGTTTGGTTCTCCAGCAATTCTTCGATTACAATTCTTGCCTCCATCTGTCCAATATCCTCCAACAGTTCTTCTGCATCAGCCATCTGGATTTTCTTCTCCAGATAATCATGTCGTTTTCCACGGACAAACTGTATCAGATATGCTGTAAAGTGATTTTGTATCTTTGATCCTGTATATGTTTTTTTGTTCATTTGTTTTATCCTCCGAAATTTTTTATCACGTTCCAAAAAATTCCGAGGATGGCGGTGAGCGGCAACAAAACGTGACACTGCCTTCATTTTTTCGAAAAAAAGAAAGGCTGGACCACTCTATTCGTAGTCCAGCCGATACTTCTCTTTCTATGTAATTGTGTAGGATATGCGATGATAGTATCTCATATACTGCATATTCTAACTTCTCTCCGACACATTGTATGGATAAGATTTTTTTAACAGATTCAGTTCCTCTTTGGCTTTTATCTTATGCTGTCCATTCATGTCTGTCGTACTTACTTCCATGTTTCTCTATTTGTGCATGTGTTATCCTGCTTATCATAACGCACTTTAACGCATTTCGTATAGTGTTAATCTACGATAAAATATATGCATTAAGTGAGGTGATATAGATGGTGAAAAAATTATTGGGAGATGCAGTCAGGGAAGAACGTCTCCGCCGCAATCTTTCGCAAAACAGCCTTGCGGAACAGGCAAAGATTTCTTTACGGACTGTCTCTGATATTGAAAACTATATTGGCAATCCACAGTTGGAAACACTTTATGCCTTGGCAACTTACTTACATATTTCCATAGATGCTATATTTTCTAACCAGAAAACGAACCCGGATTCTACCATGCAGCAAATCATGGCAGAACTAAATTCCTGCCCGGAGGAGCAGAAACAGCTTGCCCTTTCTACACTGCGTGGACTTCTGGATGGATTCAAGAACCTAAGTTAAGGCTCTCCCGTATCCTTCATCATCTACACATTATACAAAGACAATCTGTGAGTAATCTGTGAATAGTCTGTGAGTTTTCTGTCTATTCCCATTCTGATACAAAGAACAGGAGAGTACACTGCCATAAGCATGTGTATCTCTCCTGCTTTTTTATGCCCTGCGAAATGCACTGATAGCATCCACTACATTCTGTCTCATAGTCTGATCCATCCGCAGCGGTTCTTCTTCCATCAAATCAACTTCTGTGGGCATTTCTCTATTTATCTTAGAAACGTCCTGCCCTTCCAATACCTTTCTTACTTCTTCCCGGATGATTTGCTGCATCATTGGCCGGAGCATATCCGGTTCCATGCTTATACTGCCATTACCTGTCTCATCCGTTCTTCCCGTATATGCCAGAATTGCCGCAACGATCAGTTTTGCTTTTTTCTCTGTCGTATTCAGAAGTTCTGTCACATACACGTGATCTGGATCCGACTTATCAAAACCAATAGTGAATACAAACGGATTTTTCTTTCCCATAAAATCACACTCCAGCCTGTGTCATGCGATACAAAAGATCATATCCATCGGCATTTGCTTTCATATCCCGGATAAAGGTATGTTTTCCCAACCGGTCTGCCTGCTCCAGAAATCGTTCCAGAAGCACTGCTCCGCCGCCGATAAACACCGTATAAGTAGATTTTGTATCAATGCCCCGCTCTCGGATGCTGTTCAGAAGATCGGTAACAAAATTCTGAACCATGGTTTCTACTGCCTGTACAACAGCTTCCTCATAATACTGCGTTTTTCCCTTGATGATACTGTCGATATCTGCCTCCTCCAGAAGCATGTCATATTCACTGTTAATACTGGAAATGATATCGTTATACATGGTAATCACACCTTTTTCCAGAGAATCACAATAATCCATATCCGGTCTGCCACTTCTCATCAGAAGATAATCAGAAGTAAATCCGCCAATATCAATCCCTACGACTTTCGGAATCTCACGGATTTCCATCATCCTCGTCATCATGGCTGCATAATCCTGCGGAAACGCCATTACATTCTGTATACAGAGGTGATAGACTTTATCGTTGAAGCACAGTTCCTGCACCTTCCCGTCCCCTTTGAAATAGCGTTCATATCTCTCACAAAGCTCTGCAAAATGCTTCGGCGGAAGCCCAATCGGAAGTTCCACCTGAATGACATCCTCCGGCTGGATCTGGCTTTTCTGCTCCAGCTCCATTGCAATGGCAAATAAGGTCAGAATCCAGAATCGGTTCCGGCTGTCCTGCGTCTTGTCCCTCTGGTACGGAATCCGCTTCTCACTAAGGGTATAATACTTTCCCTGATATTTCAGATACTTCTCTCCCCTGGCAGGCTTTTTATCCTGTTCCGTCAGTCCTGTGGTAAAGATAAAATGACAGGTTTTCATGTTCCGGTTCCCGTGATCCACGGCTACTCTTAATTTTTTAATCATAATGATTTCACTCCTTTGTATTTGATACTTATTCTGTACGTAGGAGGTACCTAGAGTGCAACTCTTTATAATCCATTTTCTTATTTTACCAATCAAAAAATTCAAAAAACAAAAATTAAAAATTATCTTTTTTAATTTTTTAAATAAATGCAACCGTTACAATATTTACTGTGTATCTTATTACAAAGGGAACCTTGGAAAGGAGTCGTGTACATATATGAAGGCTTATAAAAAAATAATCAGTTTTATCCTAACACTCGTTATGATGCTGTCGCTAAGTGTTAATGTTTTTGCAGCAGAGCCACTTACAGATGACCCTAATATGATTGAATGGAAGTACACTGTGTTTGCTGACGAAAGCCTGCAGAAAGTTGTTGAAGAAGGTGTTATTCCAAATGCATATGCCCGATATACTTGGCGCGGAATCACATTGAAAAATGGCGAAGTCGCCATATTAACACCATCAAATAACAGTATGGGACTTTATTGTAATAGCGGCAGATACATAACTATAAATTACACTTTGAGCCGTTCTGCTTTTCATCGTTCAAGAGTACGCGCATACGTAGCTGGACCTTCATCAGAATTTGTGCGTGAGATTACAGCAAGTGGTTTGCGTTCAGGATTTACGACACAGGCAACAGATTACTATTACGGCATGGTAACTAATCTGTCCTCTGATGCCTTTACAATCAAATCATTTTCTATTACATTTTAATAGTGGAAAATATTTCAAGTGCTGGTGAGTACTTATCCTGATTTTAATTGAAGCTTTTTAACTTGGTTTCTCGGTTCCCTTTTTTGAAAATACACATTCCCATTATTAAACCACTGCTATAGTATTCACTGAATTTATGAGGTAGAAGCATGTTATTTAACATAGATGAGAAACAACTGATGCTCGAACTAAAAAATAAAGATGAGCGCGCTTTAAAAATATGTATGAACAAATACTACAGATATGTTGTATACATAGTCGAGAATATTATTGGAAGTGCTTTGCCATATGAAGACAAGGAGGAGGTCGTGTCTAATGTTTTTGTAGCTCTATGGAATTACAGTGCAGATTTAGATACAGATAACTACAGCACATTCAAACCCTATTTAGGAACAATCGCAAGAAACATGGCAAAAAACGCATTACGAAAAACCTCTAAGATGCATTTTGAAAATTACGAAGATGCGTTTCAGGTTGGAACGAACGAACATATTGAATACGGGCCGTTAAAAGAAGAAGTAATCAAATGCTTAAAAGAAAGCATATATGAACTATCAGTTGACGAAAGAAAATGTTTTATCTCGTACTACTATTACACTAAGACAATCGCTGTAATAGCAGAAGAAACCGGATTAAAAGAATCTACAGTAAAATCCAAACTGTTACGCGGACGTAAAAAATTAAAACTAAAAATGGAAAAGAAGGGATTTAGATATGAAGACTGTAAAATTTTCTTTGAATGAGTTAATGAGTGAAATTGATGAATCTTTTATTGAGGAAGTGTATTTTCATGATTGCAATAAAATACTGAAAAAATATTCCAAACAAAAGATACGTCAAAATGTATTTTGTAAAACAGCTTCAAAACATAAGCCTTTAAAGTTCACTTATAGAACTGCAATTATTGTAACTGTGGTTTCAGTGTTTTTGTGTATGCCTGTATATGCTGCAATCAGTCATCTGTTAACATCGGCTTTAATTGATGACAGCAATCGACATTTAATCGGGACAGAAACCAATGATAGAAGCTACATCATATTAAAAGACGGTGTATATACCAATGAAAATGGGAAAGTTGTTGATATTGAGGAATTAGCCAAATCTTCATCAGAATTTCCTGAAAGCAGAATTGTTAAAAGCAGTCTGATGCCTAATTTCATACCATCATCAATAGTAGAGATTCCTACTGATAAATCAGATGAAATGTATATCATTCCAGAAATAATTCTAATCAACAATTCACTTTGTGTACTTACACAAGACAATGGAAAGGGATGGGAACTAACTGATAAAGATAATATAGTCATTTCGTTTGATAAATATAAATCAGACATTACAGTATCCCAAGATTTGATTATCGGTTATGTAAAAGACGGGATAATGTATGAAGGAGAAGTGTTCGATGAACTGAGTGGAAAATATAGTTTCTCACCAGATGAAAAAGGGGAATATTTTTTCTATCTGCTTAGCGGAAGTTCCGATTATCTATCTCTTAAAAGCGGTAATCTGGAGGTAAATTAAATGTTGCTTTTGCGGGACTTCAGCATACCAATTAACTTTAGTATAAGGACGGGAAGACCTCTTCCGTACAGGAATAGGTCTTCTTGCTGTCTCCGTGCATGCTTTAAAGTATAAATAGGCTTTAATCTGGATACAATTTCAACTGCATCGTTGATACACGCTGTGTTTATCTCGTTTACTGTATCATTCATAAGAATTTAATTGGTTATGTTTATTGTGATGATAGAGTAGCCTTTGTTTTGAACATCTTCCTTGAAAGATTTGTAAACGATACTGTAGATTATCATATTCATTATGTCGGCGTAGATTCTTTAGATGAAGAATGTATTGAATGCAGAAAATACTCTGATTATTGTGAACATATTTTACCTGCTTTCTGGATAGATGACGATTTTTGTGAATAATGAAACACTGGTGTTTGGTTATTCAAAATTTAAGCTGATAGATACTGGTGTTAAGTATATTAATCCGAAGCATTTTTCCGTAAAAAACTTTGTAAAGTATTGCAGATTCAATAAAGAGTGAAATTACAGTAAAATAAAAGATAGTTTTTTCGTTCCTTTGTTATGCCATTGTTCTACGCCGGAATCTTTTCTGCCATCTCCGGCAGGCACTTCTCAAATAATTCCCGATATCTTCGATACCCTTCATCCCGGAGTGGACCTTGCAGTGATGTCAGAGACCAAAGGAGAAGCTCTTCCTCTTCCACAGCATACGGAGAGGTATAGACAAATTTTTTCCCGTCAAAATGCGGTTTTGATAACTTCAGTATTTCCGTAATCTCTCCTTTTGTTTCCGCCTGCATAATCATTTCCACTTTCTTCCGATGGAACTCGCAGACGATGCTCTCCAGAAATCCCTGCTTCAGATAAAATTCCGCCCTTCTATAAAGTTTTACAAGAGCCTCCACTCTTTCATCAAATAACTTGTCCTTTTCACTGACTATCATCTGTGCCAGTGCGTTTGCATGTTCCATAACCAATGCTGTTCCCATTACATTTCCTCCCATAATAAAAGCTGGCATAAGAAATTTCTTCTCACACCAGCACGATTCTTTTATTCCTCTGTGATGATCTCACTGCTTAATTTTCCATGTACCAGATAGCGATAATTCCGTCTGGAATTGACACAGGTAGACAGCGTAACTATCCGATCCGTTGCCGACAGCTCGGTGCCGGTATCATAATCCCTATAAGAAGACACCGTATCCAGAAACGTCTGAAAATCTTCCGCTTCCGGGAAATGATACCTATATCCCTCACTTCCGGTTCTTCCCGCATAGCAGGAAAAGATACGATACTTGAGGATCTTGTCCGGCAAATAGAGATAAAACTCCGGATGTTGTTCAAATAGCTCTTTGTCTTGGTACTTATCCAGAGTTCCGAACATGCTCCCGTTTTTCATATTATGCCCGTACACGATCGTATTCTGATCCGTAAAGTCCGGCTGATTATGGCAGTCCACAAAGATGCTCCCGTTGATATTGGATTCTCCCGAAAAAAGGTGATGAAGATAATATGCATTATCTTTCCCCTGTACCACCGGATAACTAATATCCAGTGCCGGAATCTGAATCCACGCTATGACATCCGGATTAACCGCTTTTAAACCTGCAAAATCAATTTCTAGATACCTATTCTTAGGTTCCTCCTTTTCTTTCTCAGACTCCGGTGATTCTTCTTCCTCTGGTTCCTGAACATATTCCTGCAGTTTCTCGTAACTTACGTCCCCTTTCTGATACTTCAGATAAGCACCAAAGAGTTTTCCTGCCGCTGCGAGAAAAACAAGCAACAGGCAGATAATGAGTCCTGCAAGAACCGTATTTCCTTTTTTTCTCATGATTGTTCTCCTTTCGGAAGAGCCGAAGTCTGTGCCCCGGTTCCTTCCTTCTGTTTGATGGCGGCTAAATAGTCATCAATCCCCTTGTGTTTCCCGTTCCACTCCCCGCTCTCGTCCATATCCCAGACCATCCGGTTCATCGGCAGGGAAAGCTCCCGGCAGATTTCATAGACCTTATTGCAGCCGTTCTGGATAATCCTCCGTTTCTCCGCCTTATGCTGGCAGATAACAGGGGAACGCTCAAAACAGACCGCACACTTACTGTCATGCTTATTGCAGGCTACTTTCATCTTCTTATCCATGTCATACGCCTCCAAAAGCTGTTTCATCCCATATCCTTTCATCCGCTCCAGCACCGGTTTCAGATTCCGGTACTGGTTCACTCCGGCAACGCACACAAAGGTAGCGCCGGACAGATAATGGGCTATGGTCCCTTTTAAGGCTCCTTCGGTCAGATAGACACGTTCTGCGGCAAGATCACCGATCACATGTACCGGACTTCCGGAGGAAACTCCCTGGTCATAATTGACACTGGACAGCCAGATATATTTTTTCGTGTCAGTCACATGATCTACCCGGATCTGAAAACCCTGGATGAACCCGTCCAAAGAAACTATGGGAATCAGGATTCCTGAGTTTTCTGCTTTGAAGTTAATCGTCCAGTTTCCGTCTGTATCCCGGTAGAATCCCGGCACGCCTTTCACCATATATCCTTCTTCTGCCAGCCTTTTGACCAGCTTCTTCATTCCAAACAGCGGGACACTCCGGTAACGCTGTGCTTCGATCTGTTCCGGTTTTAATCCTCGTCTTTGCAGATCCTCCTGATGCTTCCTGTTAAGCGTGAGCATGGACAGCATTCTCTGATACGTCCGGTGGATTTCCTCTATGGGTGCAAGCTCTGCCGTTGCCTTTTCTTCCTGTACCGGCGTTGCTTTGATATAATCCGTCCGGTATTCTCCTTTTCCTAATGCTTCCCGGATCTGCTGATTTGCTTCGGAGAGTGTAACATTGTGCAAATCCGCATAAAGCTTCAGCATCCCCCCGGACGCATCACAGCGGTTGCACCGGAATACATTCTTTTCCACATTGATATTCAGTTTTCCATGCGTCTCTCCACAAAACGGGCAGTCATAATAGTTTCCCCGCCGCTTTCTGAGATGCAGCACCTGCACCACATCCAGTATTCCATAATCAAACCCAGACATATCATAATACATCCCGGTCTCTTCCTCCTTTCCCCCGCAGAAAAAAGCTCTCTGCGGGGTTCTTCCTTAACCAGCCATCGGCATTGCTTTTTGTAAAATTACCTTTGCTGCCGCCGGAACCAGATTGTTCGGTCCGGAATATTGCTCGGCAAACCACTGGATCGTTGACGGGCTTTCAACTGCCACCTGTCCCATGGTCTTTCCGCCGTATTTTCCCTTTCCCGGAATCACAGTCCCGACTGCCATTTCATAGTTCATGTGTTTCATCAGTTCTTCTACCGGAAGGGACGTATCCAGATTCTGTAATGCTCCCTGCAGCATCTGTCCGGTCTTTGGCGGCGTAGAGGCAGCCGGAGCGGAACCGTAGCCAGGCATTTGTCCACTGCCATGGTAAATGGTGCTTCCCGCCGCCTGTGCCTGCTGATAGAACTGATTCATCATCTGCTGGCCTGCATATTCCGGCTGACCTGGCATCTCTCCATAAGTTGGCATAGGGGCATTTGGCATGACACCCGAATCCGGCATGGCTGCATTTTCCATGGCACCTGAATCCGGCATCTGTGGATTCTGATATGGAATTCCGGCATCTACCTGTGCAGGATCATTTTCCTCTCCCACATCCGCAAACTGCACACCATATCCGGCATCCGATAATGCCCTTCCTACGGCTGCTGTTTCTGCCATTTCCAGAAATTTGTCTCCAAACTTCGGGTCATCGCTCCGGAATTTCTGCGAAAAGGAATTGGCTACATAATTGTCTTCCTGATCACATTTATCCAGATAGATACGTGCTTCCACAACTGCCATGTTCTCTGTGAAAGTGATAATCCGGCTGATGATCTTTCCTGCCGGATTGACCAGACGAAACCATAGCTTCCGGTATTTCACATCCAGATAAAGCTGCTCCTCCTGCCCTTCTTCTCCAATCTTTCTTGCCAGTTCCATCGGATGGAAGCCATCCACACGGTTCAAAGCGGCAACTGCCTCTGATTTCTTATACAATAATTCTTTCATTCTCTGCTCCTTTCATTTAGAAAAGCAGACGTTCCCCTATATAAGAGTAATAGTCCGCTTATTTCAAAAATTGAAAAATATTTTTAAACAACAAGTTTTAACTGCTCCATTTCCGGTTTCTGTTCACTCTGATACTGATCGTAATACTGTACGATCCGCTCACTCAGAATGGTGTTCCTTGTCCCGCTGTCATCCGTATGGATTGCCTGACAGACTGCAGCCCATTCCCCTACCAGATAAACCTTGCTTTTCGCTCTGGTCACTCCGGTATAGAGAATATTGCGCTTCAGCATCATATAAAAGGCTTTTACCCAAGGGATGATGACAACCGGACATTCGGAACCCTGTGCCTTATGGATGGTTGTTGCGTTAGCATGTTCGATCATTTCCATCTGGTCAGCTTCATATTGCACCTGCCGCCCATCCGGGAATCCGATCACTGCCCTGGCATTTCCATCCTCATCCGTGATACAGTCCAGTATCCTGCCCAGATCGCCGTTACTCGCCATCTCGGTATTTTTATTCTGTAAAATCTTATCGCCAACCCGGAACACCTGACTGCCGATATGCAGTTCCTTCTTCCCTGCGATTGGCGGATTTACAAAATCCTCCAGAGATTTGTTCAATTCATCCACTCCGGCAGCACTGCGTTTCCGATACGGAGTCAGGATCTGTACCTGATCCATGCCGTTTTTTGCAATCTCGTCCAGATAAATCCTCCGGACAATCTCTGCCGCTTCATCTGCTCCTTTACAGGCAATGAACTGAAAATCCTCCCCAAAGCTCAGATTAGTCTTATTCTCCTGCATCAGTTTTGCATTATAAGGTATGCTGCTCAAAGCGCCCTGCCGGTAAACCAGATCCAGTACCGTGACCGGAATCAGCCCGCAGGCAATCAGTTGCCGGAACACATCCCCGGCTCCTACGGATGGAAGCTGGTTCTTATCCCCGACTAAAAGGACTCTGGCATGTCTGCTAACCCGCCGGAAAAATTCATAGGCAAGATGCATGTCCACCATGGACACCTCATCTACATTTAGAAATCCGGCAGACAGGTACTCAAAATCCGGTTCAAAATCCGTATCATCTCCCAAAAGCCCCAGGGCCAGATGCATCGTGGATGCATTTTCACAGCCGGTACTCTCCACCATACGTCTTGCCGCACGTCCGGTCGGAGCCATAAGCTGTACCTCTGACCTGCATAACGCCTGATGGATATAGAGAATCACCTTGAGAACCGTTGTCTTTCCGGTTCCGGGACCTCCGGTAATAATACTGATGGGATGTGCAAACACCATCCGCACTGCCTGTTTCTGTGTTTCTGACAGCGTGATCCCCAGTGTCTTCTGTGCCTTTTCCAGCTCCGGTTCAATGGACAGCAAAACCGGCTTCTCCAAAAGCCGTCTGGCTATCATGGAAGCGGTCTGTGTTTCTTCTTCATACTGCCGGATAGAATAGATCCGTTCTTCCTCCACAACAATGCTTTTTTGCAGCACCAGCCGGTAAAGCACCTGACTGACATCCTGCTCCGATACTGCCATGACCTGCAGATCCCGGTTCAGTATTTCCAGTGCTTCCCTGATAACCTCCTGACGCTGCTTAAACAGATGTCCTTCTTTCATTGCCTGATTCATGATATGTCCGATGCACCCGGATATCCGCATGGGATCATTGAGTGCACAGCAGCACTGTCTTCCGATCGCATCCACAGTCAGAAACCCGAAGCCTTTGACTGCACTCAGCATGTAAGGGCGGTGCCGGATAATATCCACCGATTCATTTCCGAATTTCTTCAGAATCATATTCACTTTTTTGGGTGTTACCTTAAAAGGCGCCAGAAACGTCATCAGTTCCCGGAACACCTGGTTTTTTCCATAGGACTCCACAATAGCAGCCAGCTTCTTCTCGGAAATTCCACGGATCTTCAAGAGTTCCTGCGGGTTGTTTTCCATGATTTCCAGTGTCTGAAGCCCAAACTTCCGGAAAATAGTATCTGCCATCTTGGGACCGATACCTTTGATTGCACCGGAAGAAAGGTATCCTAAGATACCCTCCTTTGTCCGTGGTACAACCTCCATGAAATTTTCCACCTGATACTGAGTTCCATGCTCTCCGCTCTCCCATCTGCCTTCCATCTCAAGCTCAATCTCGTCTGTAAGCGGAAGACCGAATCCAATCGCTGAGAAGCCGATGATATTCCGGGATGCCAGATATTTGTCTCTGGCTGACAGGGGGACAGACGTATCCTGTGTGGTGAATATGGCAATCGTATACCCATTCTCCTCATTCTGGAAAATCTTATGTTTAAATCTGCACCTCATTGTTTATATCCCTCCAGCTTTTTATCCGCATCCGTTCATTTGGTTTTCTCATTACGCCGCCTCCTTCTTAATTCGGAAAGTACGGCTCTCCGTTGTTTTTGTATATTCCTCATAGATATCCGGATGCTGGTTTTTCAGCTTCTCCATCTGGTCTTTCCCAACCGAAGTACGTCTGGTCGGATTATAGGTAATACGGTAACGGTTCGTACCGTCCTCCAGCACTGCCTTGCAGCCCTGCCCCAGCTGTTCCACAAAAGGAACACTGATTGCCCGCTGTTCTGCTTCGATTTCCTTTTTCCGTTTTTCCAACTGTGACTTTTCCTCCGAAAGGGTAAGATACTTCTCAAGATTTTTTGATTCCAGACCGGAAAGCACAATTTCCGGAATAGATTTGTCTGCAAAACCACCATAATTACGGATATTTGCCAGAACCAGATCGGAATTCCCGTTATGCGGCGGTACTACATTTTTCAATACATGTTCCTGCCAGAAATACGTTTCCTGATCAATGATGTCTTCTTCCTCAATCAGATCACGCTCAATGGTGCGATACACAAACTCATTCTCGTTATTTCCATACAGGCATGCGATAAAGGCTTTCTGCATATTCATCACAGACAGATAATGCCTTACCTGCAGCACATAATGAGCTGGAATACCCTCATCAGCCCACTTATCTTTCGCATTATAATTGCAGGTTTTACATTCCAGAATCGCAAATGTCCCATCCGGCATACGAACAAAAAAATCCACATCTGCAAGCATGAACGGATATAATGGATGCCGGAACATGACACGTACCGGAAATACTTCCAGTCCGGTCTTTTTGGAAAAGATTTCTGCCACCAGATCTTCCAACCGGTGTCCGACTTCCTTGGCAACCCAGTTGCTTTCCTCTTCCTCCTGAATGACCGGCTGCACACCTGTTTTGTTGTAAAACAGATCCCGGATAGTGGCAAATGGAGAGATCCCCATGATTGCCGCTACATCACTGCCGCCGATTCCTTTTTTGCGGTATTCCAACCAGTCTTCTCTTGACAGGTTACTGATATCCACAACCTTTTCCGGTGTATACTCTGCTTTGTTATTCATTCCAATTCCTCCTAACATTTGACTGCTCCATAAACGTCATATTTTTTCCAGTCTTTTATAAGCGCCTTCGTAATATCCTCCTCCAGCTTCAGGATGCCCTGTCCGGACATTCCTTCACAGGCTGCAAAAAAGGAGGCTTCATTCATGGCATAATAAAGATCATGTGCCGTACAGGCACCTTCCCCGTTCTGGGATACAAATAGCTCCACCACCTCATTCCGGATCTTCTGTTTAATGCCAAGTTCCTTCATCAGCAGCTTCAGGCAGTTCACCGGATTACGGATCTCAATGTCCATAAGCTGAGTAAGATTCTTCATCGCATCCACATAGCGGGCGCATACCTGCTCCAGATTTTTCCGGAAGTCCAGAATCGTTGCCCCTTTATCGTGAGCCAGCTTGATTGGACTTCCCAGACTGATAACGCCGTTTGGTCCGTCTGTCAAAAGCATCGGATACAGATTTGCACCGCTCGCTGCCACGTCAGATGTGGTAAAACGAAGTGCCGGTGACAGGATCTTCTCATCCATTCCGTGTGCATCCAGTGCTTTTCGGTAAGTATCCAGAAGTTCCTGACTTCCTCCGAGCTTCCACATGGCAGATACAATGGAATGGTCATAGATACCAGAGCCCTCCATGTAAACACTGCCTTTGAAATTCAGATTCAGATATTCGCAGGTTGTCTCAAACATGGCTTTCATATCAAGGATGCAATAATCATGTTTATCCCCGCCATGTACTGCGGAAACCTTTCCGTCCGCAATCTTAATCAGGGCATCCCCTTTTGCAACCCGCAGGCAGTAATTGACTACCTTCGCATATGTTGCCTTATCCAGCTTGCGAAGCCCGTCTCCATTGACACCTGCGCGGCTTAAAATGGTGCGGATGGCACAGTCACGTACCGGATAGGATTCTCCTCTCATTTTCAGTACAAGCTGCGTATTCTTCTCTGTATCCTCCAAAATTTCTTCCATGGATGCATCTGCCGCATCCAGATTTTGAGCCTCCTTTTCCAGTGGTGCCAGCCGTAACGTATTCGTTGGCTTTCTGATCCATTTGGCATTTCTTCCTCTCTCTGCCAGAAACTCCAGCAGATCTTTTACTTCTGCAAAGGATCTCTCAAATCCATCTGCATACACTCTTGCTTCATTCATGTTCTTATTCCACCTTTCTTAAAATAATATTTATCCATCAACAGCCGAAGCTGGTTGTGGCATGCAACTATGCCGAAACCTAAATGTAAGCACAAAAAAAGAATGAAAAGAGAGTCTTTTCTCTGTTCATTCTTAAAAGTCTGGTTTCTTCCTGAAAAAACAAAAGTGCCACGCAGCCAAAAAAGGCATACCGTGACACTCACTACAAACATAAACTACTTATGCCAGGAATCGGCTCCTGCTGTTTCCTGTAAGTTTGGAGATTCTTATGAATCCCGAAACTCCCCAAAAAGGGTGTGCATAAAATAAACTATATCAGTATACTAGCACAAGATATTCCTCATGTCAATTCAGGCTTATACTATATATGGTGTTTATATTTGTTCAAAATACTACATCTATTTTTCTACTACGAATTCAATCTTCTCTTTCAGATACTCCCGGCAGCCAAACCGAACCGTTCCACACTGCTTTGACTCCTCTTTCGCCTTTTCATTACAGCAGTCCAAGTAGGGACAATCGTTACATTGATTCCGCAGTGCTTCCTTCGCCCATTCAATTTCCTGCTCATTTCCTATAATCCGCACAGACATCCACTTCCTTTGCTATCATCATACCCCAAAATCCATTTTCTATCATCCATAATTTCTTTTTTTGTATCATTTTAGTAAATTACGGTTATATTACGGAATAATCACTATATTTCAAATATATCTCTATTTTATTCCGTAATTTGCTGTAAGTAAATAGTTTAAAATGTGGAAGAGAGGTGTAAATGTATGGATAAAAACTTTATTGGAGAACGCATCAGCGAACTGCGTTTAAAGAAAAATGTATCTGAATATCAGATGAGTCTGGATCTTGGCAAAAATAAAAGCTACATCCAGTCCCTCACTTCCGGACGTTCTCTGCCTACCATGCAGAGCTTTCTGGATATCTGTGACTATCTGGAAGTCACTCCTCAACAGTTCTTCGATTCAGAGCTGCACAATCTTCCTCTGATTGACAAAGCAACTGATCTGATGAAACAACTCGATGACGAGGATATGCTTGCGCTCATTTCCATGCTGAATCGTCTGGCTCTAAAACGCAAATAGATTTCCGTGGCTGCCAAATCAAGGCAGCTTTTATTTTTATCATTTTTTCTTAAAATTTTTCAATCTTAAAGAAAAGCCCCCTATTCCTTAATTGAATGGGTAATATATCCATTCGCCGTACCTTGAAAACAAAAGAAATCTTTCGGGAGATTGATATAGGTGACTGCAGATAGTTTGCATCTTCGCACGCCTGCAGCTTAATAGTTACAAAGTAACACCGTTTTACGTGGCCGGAACGGGCATAGGAACTGGCTTCTGAAAGAATAACATAGACTTTTGGGATTTTAGCTTATAGCGCTTTTATTAGAGAACTTTTACTCAAAATTTGATATAATAATAGACAGGTATCAAGTTGATTCCCTGTCTGTGGAAAGGAGATTCATGATAACTGTAACAAAAAGGGATTTGATTGAATTAGGCTACGGTCCTTCCTTTGCTGCTGATATTATCAAAAAAGCAAAGGAACTTATGGTAGAAAAGGGGCATACCTATTATCAATCCAGAAAATTAGACAGGGTTCCAAAAGAAGCCGTTGAAGAATTATTAGGGATTACTTTGCCCGATAAGCAAGAATGATCGTGCTTTTTGCATTTTAGTAAGGAGTGAAATCATGGCAAAAGATCCAATTAAAAAAGCAGAAAACGGCACTTATTATTTTCGAGCCAACCTCGGATATCATCCTGTAACCGGAAAACAGATTCAAAAATACCGCAGCGGATTCTCAACAAAAAAAGAAGCCCGTGCCGAGTATTCCAAATTGATTCTTGCATCAACGGAAGAATTAGCTGATAAGAAGGAAGACATTACCTTCAAAAAGTTTATTGAAGAAATCTATCTTCCGTGGTACAAAACTCAGGTGAAAGAAAGTACCTACAAGAATCGTTACTCGACCATTCAAAAACACTTTGCCTATTTCTACAAGAAGAAAGTGTCCGAAATAGAAGCGATAAATGTACAGACCTGGCAGCTCAAGTTGGCAAAACAATTCAGTCCAAACTATGTACGCATTGTTCAGGGAATGTTATGTTTAGCTTTTGACCGGGCGATTATCCTCGGACTTGCAAAGAAGAATCCTGCCCGCATGATCGGCAATATCAAATCTAAAAAAGTAAAGATCGACTTCTGGACTTTGGAGGAGTTTCAGAAGGTAATATCCCTGCTGTACAAAGGTGACTACTACGAGCACTATCTCTTCATCTCGTTCTGGCTTTTATTTATGACTGGAATGCGTATTGGAGAGGCTGCCGCCTTACAGTGGGATGATATTGATTTTGAAACAGGTATGCTGATTATTAGTAAAACACTGTACTATAAAACAATGAATGACTACAAATTCGTTGAACCTAAGACGCAGGCAAGCAACCGTACCATTTATATTGATGCTGATACCATCAAGGAATTACAAGAATGGAAGGCGGTCCAGGCAAAGGTTTTACCAAATTGTGGATTCGTACTGAGTTATAACAGTACACCCACCAGCAAAACAACGCTTCCAAGAGCATTAGAGAAATTGGCAAATTTAGCTGGTGTCCACAGAATCAAAATTCATGCCCTGAGACATTCGCATGCTTCCCTGCTTATCAGCATGGGCGAAAATCCACTGCTGATTAAAGAGCGTCTTGGACATGAAAAAATACAGACGACACTAGGAACTTATGGTCATCTGTATCCAAACACCAATATTGAGATTGCAAAGAAGCTGACCGGGGTTCTCAGCTACCAGTCAGCTTCTCAAAGTATTGCTAATTATACCAGTAATCAGCATACTGCAATGTATCACAAAGAAATATAAAAATGCAATGATAATGCAATTTCAAACACCCAAAGCCGCAAAGCCCCGTGGTTACGGGCTTTGTAGCCCAGCGTCAACTATTCAAACTCTACAAAGACTAACGCTTTTTGTTTAGGAATTATTCTCTGTAATGTTTCTCGTTCTTTTGATTATTTGATATATCCATATTATCCTGCCTATACGAGCTAATGTTATCATTTTGTTATCGGCATTGATAACACCTACTCGATAACTGTGGATAATAACTATATGTAGCATGTCAAATTATAAGCTATTTTGCTTAGAGATTCAACACAAAACTGAAATTTTACTTTTCCTTATATTCATCTGGTATTGCTATTTGAAATGTTTCACACAACAGCATCACATCATGCACATCATTTTTATCGTGTTCATATCCCAAATGAAGCATTACCTGACTCAATGGTTCAATACAAGAAACAGTTATATCTCCAACTTTTCCAATACCGGAAAAAGTTTTTGATGGAAATATATCTCCCTCATAAACAATTCCGTCATCTGTAAATTCAAAACAATGTAAATCAATGATTCTTTGTTTATCATCTTTCCAGACAGTATGACCATCCGTTGTATAATCAGTATTTACTTCCTCAAATCCATGCTGCTTAATCACATAAATATAATCATGATAATGTTTCAGTTCAACAAACAAATCAATATCATTGTGTATTCTTGATTCTCTTTTAAGAAGTGCATCAACACCCCATCCGCCATCTAAATATACTTTAATTTCGTTTTGCAAAGCATATTTTATAATTTCACATGCATCTTCTGTACGTACCATAATCTATCCTCCAAATTCAAATCTTTGTATGCTTTCCAACTCACTAAAAGCCTGAAATTTGTCAGTCTTTCATCCTTTTTGTTATCAATCACCAATTAGCTGTAATCCATTAGGATTTAGCTGATATATTTTATCGCACACCTCTTCAATATACTTTCTATCGTGAGAAATGCTAATGACAGCCCCCGGAAATTCTCGGAGCATTTTTCTTATTACCGGACCGGACAATGGTGAAAAATTTCTTGTCGGTTCATCCAGAATAAGAACATTTGCACCACTTAAGCTCATCCTCAAGAGAAGCACTTTCGCCTTTTGTCCGCCTGATAACTCCCGAATCGGATGCTCCATTTCATCTGGTGTGTATTTAAGTGAACCAAGGTATGTTCTAATTCTTGTACGCTCTTCTTTATCTCCTGTTTTATCAAGGTAATCAACCGGTGTAACATCCAAATCCAGCAGGTCTTCATAAGTTTGAGGCATATATTCTGCTTTAATGTCATTCCGATTTAGGAGTTCTTCCGCTATCTTTTTTAGAAGAGTCGTTTTTCCTGCCCCGTTGGCTCCTATCATACAGATTTTTTCTGAACCTTTTATTTTTAAATGAATTCCTTCTGCTAAAATTCTTTTGCCATCCGGAGTCACAAGCTTTGAAAGTTCATATTCTATGACCGTTTTTCCTGCGGGAATGTGTGAGTTTTCATCCCCTAATTTGACAAAGATTGCTTCTTCCTGTTCCGGCATCTGAGTCATATTTTCATCTTCTTTTTCAAATCTTCGTTCCATTGCCTTAACCGTATGCATTTTGTCCTTTAAGTTTTTGGCAACAGACGGTGCTTGTCTGGTACAACTTCTTAATGCACCTTGTACACTCTGCATAACTCTTTGATATTTTTCATCGCGAATCTTTTTCTCCCTACGGTCACTCAGTGCCCGCTGTTTTTGGATTTCAAATTTATGAAGCCGTTCTTCCACATAGCGTCTATAGGGAAGCTTTGCCACGGTATATCTCGCCTTTGTTTTTCGTATAATCTGCTCGATATGTATCACCATGTTGGCAGTACGCTCTATCAGCGTTTCATCGTGTGAAATAAAAAGCACAATGTGCTTCCAGTCATTTATGATTTTTTCCAGTAATGTAAGCGTCGCAATGTCGATGTCATTGGAAGGTTCGTCCAACAACAGCACAGAAACATCGCGAATGAAAAGCCTCATAAGTTGTGTCTTGACTTTTTCGCCTCCTGAAAGACTACCCATTGTCTGGTTACTGTAGAAAAAATCATTTTTCATTCCAAATTTTCCCGCAATAACAGACAATTCTTTAGGCGTTTTCTCCCAGAATATTTCCTCTTCAGAAAAATATTCGTATATTGTTTTTTCCTTATCTTCATCGAGCATCTCCTGCGGAAGATAACCAAGACGTTCGTGTCCCATTATCCTTTCCCCATCTGCTTCTATATAGTTTTCTACAAGCGACGGATTGTATATCCACTTCATTAATGTCGATTTCCCATTTCCCTCTTCTCCAATAATAACTGCCTTATCTCCATCATTTAGCACAAGGTTGAAATCATTAAGAATTATTCTCAGGTCTTTTTTATGTGTTAAATTTAATTTTTTTATCTGCAACATTAAAGTTTCTCCTTTTCGAAGTCTGAGCCAATTATTATTTTGAACACACAAAAACGAGTCTTTTTTGCATACGCAAAAATAGACTCGCTAAATAGCCCCTTATTTCTTTTCCAAAAGGAAAACAAAGGAAATGCCTCTTGCGATAATCCAACTTAAGCGTACACAAAACAAACCTATTCTCTACAGGCTCAATAACTATATGTGTCTTACTTAAATCAAATTATCTATTAATCATTTCCTCACCTTACACAAAATGTGCCTTTCTTTCTTCTAATGGCAATACTATCATACTGTATTTTTTGTGTCAATACATTTCACCTTATGGAAGTGCAAATTAAAATTTTCACTTCCTAATTATACATCCAACCATTACGAAATTCAATCTTTCACAACCTCTTTACAACCACAACCACAGCACTCCAGCAAACGCAGGAGCACCATACCGTAAAACGCTTATGTGTAAATCAACTCCGTTCCTACAACTTCCCTCACACAAGCCTGAATATTATTCATTCTTCCAATCCATTCGTAGGGATTATCTTTCTTTAATTGTTCCGTCACATCTTGTCTGTCGGCATATTCCTTTACCAGTCGAAGAAACATATCCTCTGCTTGCTTATCGACTTCTGCAAGATAACTATGCAGCTTTCCGCTTGTCAGCAGGTTCATATATAACACTTTATAGTGTTCCTTTAAATGCCTTGCATGTCGTTTCCCCCATAAACCAATCGGCTCTATTTCTTCTTCGGCTGGTACTGTGATGTTCGGCAATAAATAATCACCCACCTGTCTATAAGTTCCGCCCATTTCTTCAAAAATTGTCTTTGTCATTTTCCTTTTCCTCCTGTGATTTTTGTCTATCGTGATCGTGTATTATCACGCTTGCGACCTTTAACTGTTCTTGCCTGCTCCAACAAATCATCTATCTGTTTGCGACCAAAAACCTTACGGAGCAGGCTGTAATCTTTATTTTCTGCTTTTAGGATTTTGTTTTCTTCGGTCAATCTTTCATTGACTTTCTCCAAACGCTGATTGGTGCGGTATAACTGTGCATTCGCTGTATTCAGCCTATGATAGTTGTCCCACCCCTCAAAGCAGCGGGCAAGCACCGTTTTGACAAGTTGCTTCAATTTCCTTACAACCGGCTCTGCCATTTTGGTTTTATATGCCTTTGCAGTCATAAATTTCTCTGGTTCTGGCAACTGATATTTCGGTGCAGTATCAAGCTCTATTTCAAGATTTGACAGCTCGTCTTTTGCCTTATCATAGTTCAATACTCGTTCCGACAACACATCAAATTCAATCTGTTTCTGCTCGATTTTCGCACCTAATGCCGCCACTTCTTTTTCTCTTTCCTGCTTTTTATAATCCAAAACAGAAAGATGTTTTTCGTGTGTGCCTAAATGTTCCCACTCAATCCCATAACGTTCCATCACCGCCGCAAGCTGTTCTTTTTCGGACTGTATCCATTGCGACCACTCCGTATCGCCACGACTGCCGCCCTTAAAACCTTGCGTTGCAAGAGCCTGCTTTAGTGACACTCTTGTATCAAGTCCACGCTTGCTGCCTGTGGTAAAAGGTACAAAATCTATGTGCAGATGTGGTGTAGCTTCATCCATATGCAGATGAGCCGAGAACACCCGAAGCTGTGGATTTCGCTCCTGAAAACCCTGATAGTATTCATCTAAAATCTGCTTTGCCAGTTCTCCGTTTTCCGTATCGGCGTTCATATTTCCCTTACCGCCCACCTGTAAAATGATTTCGTGGAACGGTTTTTCCTGCTTGGAACTTCGGATTTTTTCATAATAATCTTTTATCTTTCGGTCTGACCTTATCTGCTTGGCATTGTATCTTTCCAATGCTTCATCAAACAATTCGTGATAAACTGTCTTTATATTTTCATTGCAGTAGTCGATATTGAGATGAGTACGAGTTCCGTCTACATTTTCTGCTCGGAACTTTCGGCTATTGTGATTGACCGAGCCTTTACCGACCATTGCACTTATCGTTCTCTGCATTTTTTCATCTCCCATCTGTAAATTTCAACATTCTCAGGTTTTGTTACTTTTGTCAAAAGTAACGCAAAAGCACTTTTGACGGGTACACCCATCAAAAATGCGACCTGTAAACAGGTTTTGCGTTCTCCGAAGGCTCTCCGAGGGGTGAGCGTGTGCCGGTGGCACACACGCCTGCGAACCGACCGAGCCAGCAGGCGAGACCAAAGAGCCGCCTTTGAAAAGGCACTCTCTGCACACTCCCCTAAACTTTATCCGGTGTCAAAGTGTGACGATGGTGACAATGTTTTTCACAGCGTGCTGCTCTCAAAAACATTGACACCTTTGACACCGTTTGTCACGCCGTCTGCTCGGTTTCTTTCCAAAGTGAAACCTTTCTTCCGTCGTGTGTGCGGCTGTTCTGATAACGGATACCGTAATCACGAAACAGCCTGCTTGCGTTGATACTGAGCCTTAAAGAAAGTACATTCGGCTTTATATCCACCGCAAGCCTTTCGCAAAGTTCCGAAGCAGTTCCTTCCCATCTGTCACTTTCCGAAAAGAGCGTATCCGCTATCTTCTCAAGCAGAGGTTCGGGCGGTTCTTTCCACATCTCCGTTTCCGATTTTGCAAAGTTCCACACCAATCGCTCGCTGTCCCTTACAAGATGGATTTTCATATCCTGCTGGTCTCTGCCAGCAACATCAAGTGTGGCATTGTTGGAAGTACGCTTGTCCTTACTGAGAACAAATGCACCGTCTGCCGCACCCATCAGACCATTCGTGCCTGAAATCATATCGAATATATCTTCCGATTTTTGTTTGCGTGTATGATGAACAATAAGCATTGAAACCTTGTAACTGTCTGCCAACGCTTTCAGCCTTGCCACAACATCATAATCACTTGCGTAGCTGTAATCTGCTCCGCCTGCTTCACGCACACGCTTTAAGGTGTCTATGATAATCAAGCCTGTGTCTGGGTGTTCCCTCATAAACCCTCTTATCTGTTCTTCCAGTCCGCCATTGACCGTTTTACATTCCGTTGCGAAATACAGATTGCCTGTCTCCTTTGCACCGAACATCTGAAACAATCGCTTCTGCAAACGTGGGTAATCATCTTCAAGGGCAAAATAAAGCACCGTTGCCTTACGCACCTTATACTCCCAAAGCGGTGTGCCTGTGCTGATATGATAGGCAAGCTGTGCCATCATAAAGCTCTTTCCCACTTTCGGGGAACCTACGAAAAGGTAAGTTCCCCTTTGGAGCAGACCGTCGATAAGTGGTGTCTGAACCTCAAACACCGTATCATACAGCGTTGTCATTGATACTGTTTTCAGATAGGAAGGGTCTAACTGTCTGAGTATTTCCCTTTGCATTTCTTCAAAAGATTGCTCGTACCCCTTGAAATCCGTATCCTGATTGACTATACTATTGTCAGTACATTTGGAAAGTGACTGTTCCGCATCTGTTGCCGCAGATACATTTGGAATAGTCATTTCTTTTTTATTCTCCATTCGCATCCTCTCCTTTCAAACCGCCGAGAATAATGGAAATCAGTTCTATTACACTCAGCAGTTCATCATCCACACCTTTTCCTGCTTCAATCCTTTTCAGTTCCGCAAGGACTGTGGCAAATTCCGTTTTCAACGCCTTATACACTCTCGGATTGCCCTGTACCACCACATCCTGATTTAAGCAACGGCGGTAACAATACTCCTGTTTTGGCAATCCTGATAGAGCTACAGCTCTGTTAATGAGTTCGTTTTCTTCGGGCGATACTCGAAACCCTACTGTGATATTCCTCCAACGATTTTTGTTATCTCTGTTCTTAGCTGACATTTTCAAAATCTCCTTTCCCTAAATCATCTAATTTTTCTGCCATCTCAATCTGCTTTGACGGAAAGAGGTGTGCGTACTGATAAGTAATATCAATACTTTCGTGACCAACTCGGTCAGCAATCGCCACCGCAGAAAAGCCCATATCAATCAAGAGTGAAATGTGGCTGTGACGGAGATCGTGAATGCGGATACGCTTCACGCCTGCCGCCTTTGCCCCTCTGTCCATCTCGTGATGAAGATAGCTTTTCGTCACCGTAAAGATACGGTCTTTCTTCTTCAATCCGTAAAGCATACCGAGATATTCTTTCATTTCCTCACACAGAAACTTCGGCATTTTAATCGTGCGGTTGCTCTTTTTCGTTTTCGGAGAAGTAATCACATCCTGCCCTTTCAAACGCTGATAGGATTTATTGATTGTGACTGTTTCCTTATCAAAGTTGAAATCTGCCGGAGTCAAAGCTAACAGCTCGCCCTCTCGGATACCGCACCAGTAAAGCATTTCAAACGCATAAAAGGAAACAGGCTTGTCCATCATCTCAAAAGAGAATTTCTTGTATTCTTCCTTTGTCCAGAACAGCATTTCCTTGTGTTCCTCACGTCCCATATTTCCCACCTTTGCCGCAGGATTGGAACGCAGTTCATAGTAGCGGACAGCGTGATTGAAAATGGCGGACAACTGATTGTGCAGCGTTTTCAGATACGTCTGTGAATAAGGCTTTTTCTTCTCATCACGATAGGCAAGCATTTCATTCTGCCAAGTAATAATCTCCTTTGTGGAAATCTCGCTGATTTTCAGTTTCCCGAAATACGGAAGTATCTTTGTGCGTATGATATGCTCTTTGGTAAGCCACGTGTTTTCCTTCAAACGGTTCTTCACATCATTGATATAAAGCTCCGTAAAGGCTTCAAAACTCATATCAAGGTCTGAAGAAGTCTGCAATTTGAACATTCTTTCCCATTCCTGTGCTTCTCGTTTGGTAGCAAAGCCACGCTTGCATTTCTGCTTGCGTTCCCCTTTCCAGTTCACATACCTTGCCATCACATACCAAGTACCGTTATCTTCATTCTTAAATACCGGCATTTACATTTCCCCCTTTCCTGCTCCGTAGAGCCTTTCGTAAAAATACTGGCGATTTACACGCCCTGCAATCGTAATAAAGCCCTTTGCTTTCAATTCCTCATTTAATTGTCTGATGAGTTTATATGCATAAGGTTTTGATACGTTTAGTTCCTGAGCCACATCTTCGGCTCGGATAAATCTGTTTTCCATATCCTTTTTCTTCCTTTCTTAAAATAATTTTTTGCTTGCCGCTTTCTCCGTGTTAAAGTTCCAACAGGCACTCCTGCTTGTCGGCAGGCGCTGTGCTGTCCCAATGCACCGCAGTACATCAGGCGCTCGCTCGTATAGGGGTTCCCGAAAAGTCGGAGACTTTTGGGGAAGAGGAGGAGCAGTGCAGCGAATGAGCTTTTGTGCTTGCACACAAGCGAACGATACGGAACTTGCTCCGACGAGGTCTTGGCGGTTTGGCTTTTCGGACGGTCATTCAGTTGTCGCATTAAGCATATTTGTTTAATTCGTAATTTATTTTACTAAACATATTTGCTATTGTCAAGTGGTTGCAAAGAAAATATTAAACATTTTTGTTTCGGTTTTTCTTGACTTCCACTAAACATTTCTGCTATACTTATTTCACTAAATATAAAAGGAGCGTATCATTATGGCTATCAGCGAAAGAATACATTTTTTCAGACTAATGCGTGGTATGACACAAAAGTATCTCGGTACAGCAATCGGTTTTCCAGAAAAGAGTGCTGATGTGCGTTTGGCACAGTACGAAACTGGTACACGCAAACCGAAAGCAGACCTTACAAATGCATTGGCACAGGTGCTTGATGTTTCTCCACAGGCTCTTGATGTTCCTGACATAGACAGCTATATCGGTCTTATGCACACTCTGTTTACCCTTGAAGATATTTACGGTCTTACTGTCAGTGAAGCAGACGGAGAGGTATGCTTAAAGGTCAACAAGGACAAAGGCAGAGAAGCATATGAACTCCTCAAAATGCTGTATGCTTGGAAAGAACAGGCAGACAAGCTATCTTCCGAAGAAATCAACAGAGAAGAATACGATAACTGGCGTTACCATTATCCAGAGTTCGACACCACACAGCGTTGGGCAAAAGTTCCATCACAGGAATTAAGTGACGCTCTCGTGGAAGCATTCAAAGACCACTTGAAAGATAAATAAGCACCTACAGGACCTGCCACTGGCAGCTCCCTACAGATGCTTTGGCAACGACAAAAAAGCCCTTAACTATGGTTATTAACCACAGCTAAGGGCTTAGTTTATAATATGGAATTTGTTCAGAGCCAAGCTCCGAACTTTAGTCTGCAAGCCACCTGTTAATTGTTCCGTTACCCATAAACCACTGGATAACAAGAATAATGGCACTTGCTATGACTGTTATCAATTTGTTATCAAAAGACTAATCGAAATCGCTGAAACCCGCATAAACACTGGCTTTTTTAAGCAACTCGATTTATTCAAACTCAATCGTTCCAGGTGGCTTACTCGTCAGATCATAAAATACTCTATTAACCCCACGAACCTCATTTATAATTCTACTCATTACTTTATTCAAAACTTCATACGGAATCTCCGCTGCCTCAGCAGTCATGAAATCCACTGTATTAACCGCTCTAAGCGCAACAGCATAATCATAAGTTCTCTCATCACCCATAACTCCAACACTTCGCATGTTTGTCAACGCTGCAAAATACTGTCCGATACTGCGATCCAATCCGGCATTTGCAATTTCTTCTCGATAAATCGCATCTGCATCCTGAACAATTCGTACTTTATCTGCTGTCACTTCTCCGATGATACGGATTCCAAGTCCCGGTCCTGGGAACGGCTGACGGAATACCAGTTTTTCCGGAATTCCAAGCTCTAATCCAGCTTTTCGAACTTCATCCTTGAACAGATCGCGCAATGGTTCAATAATTTCTTTAAAATCAACATAATCAGGAAGTCCTCCTACATTATGGTGAGATTTGATCACTGCAGATTCTCCGCCAAGACCACTTTCTACCACATCCGGGTAAATAGTTCCCTGAGCGAGGAAATCAACTGCTCCAATTTTCTTTGCTTCTTCTTCAAAGATTCGGATAAATTCCTCTCCAATAATCTTACGTTTTTCTTCTGGTTCTGTAACCCCGGCAAGTTTATTATAATATCTCTCCTGTGCATTCACACGGATAAAGTTCAGATCAAACTGGCCATTTGGTCCAAACACACCTTCCACTTCGTCTCCTTCATCTTTACGGAGCAGACCATGATCTACGAATACACATGTCAGCTGTTTTCCGATAGCTCTTGACAAAAGTCCTGCTGCCACAGAAGAATCAACTCCTCCCGACAAGGCAAGTAATACTTTTCCGCCGCCAACTTTCTCTCTGATTGATTGGATTGTTTCTTCTACAAATGCATCCATCTTCCAATCACCTGCACACTCACATACATTTTTCACAAAGTTGTTGATCATCTTTGTGCCTTCTTCTGTATGAAGCACTTCTGGATGGAACTGAATCGCATATAATTTTTTCTCTGCATTCTCAGCTGCTGCAACCGGACAGTCTGCTGTGTGGGCACTAATCTCAAATCCCGGAGCGACCTGTGCAATATAGTCAAAATGACTCATCCAACAAATTGTTGGTGTGCTGACTCCTGCAAACACTTTTGACTCAGGCTTATCAATGATAACTTCTGTTTTACCATACTCACGAACATCTGCAAGCTTTACTTCTCCGCCTAATACATGTGACATCAACTGTGCCCCATAGCACAGACCAAGAACCGGAATTCCTAATTCAAACAATTCTTTTGTATAAGTTGGTGAATCTGCTTCGTAACAGCTGTTTGGGCCACCTGTGAGGATGATTCCTTTTGGATTCATCGCTTTGATCTTTTCTATATCTGTTTTATAGGAATAAATTTCACAATATACATTACATTCTCTGACACGTCTGGCTACCAGCTGGTTATACTGTCCGCCGAAATCGAGAACTATCACTAATTCGTTCTTCAAAATGTTCCTCCTTTCGGATGATATCTCTACCATTCCCTCCAATTAATTCTGCATATTTCAGACTAACTTCAATTATAAAATACTGTAGTTTCATTTACAAGAAAAAATTTTGACTTTTGTCCCATTTTTCTTTTATTTTAAAAAGGACACCGAAAGAAAATAATTTCATTTTCTCACAGTGTCTACTTTATTCATATACTTTAATCTTTTCTTATGCAACTGCATACTGAGCAATTTCTTTTTTTAATTCTTCGCAATCTTCATCATATATTTTCAGATTGATGATATTGTTCAGCCCAAGATTCATAATTCCGAGAATGGATTTACCATCAACTACATAAATCCCTCTGTTCATATCCATTGCACAATCATATTTTTCTACTTTGTTTACAAAATCTAATATTTCTTCTGGTTTTTTAAATGTTATCTTCATTTCGTTCATAATTTTTTACCTTCTTTTCTATATATTCTTTACAGCTTTCTTAATTACTGTGTCTTTTTAATCTGTTCTTCACATTAATTATATTAGCACTGTTTTTCGACAAAAAAAGACGAAATATTTTAAAAAGGTAGAATATTTTAAACAACTTTATTATAAAAATGTTGATTTTAAATGATAACATTCCCTTAGCTAATGCAATGATTTTCGATACTCGCTCGGCAGCATTCCTACTTCTTCTTTAAATACCTTGCTCATATACTTTGAATCGCTGTACCCTGCTAATTCTGCAATTTGATTTAATTTAAAAGGAGTCTCCAGCAATAGTTTTTTTACTTTTTCTATACGATATTTTCTTACAGTCTCTGAAAATGTCATTCCGGTTTCTTTCTTAAACTGCGTACTTAAATATTCTTCTGACACAACTAACTTTCCTGCAATTTCTTCCAATGTGATTCCTTGATCATAATATTGCAGGATTAGTTGTTGTGCCTTTTGTACCATGGCACTGGTATGTTCTTCCGGAGTTTTCTCCTCCTCCAAGTTCTGAACAATTTGTATTGTCTGCTCCACAATTTTCTGAATCTGGAACCAACACACTGCACCTGATATCTGATTCAATTTTTCCTGAATATCTGGTTCTTTTCCGTCTATCTTTAATCCACCTACTTTGGCAAGTGACCAGAAAAACCGAATAATATCTTTCTTTATCGTCATTGGAAATTGCGGATTATCCTGATAATATTGTGGCAATTGATGATAACAATATTTTAATTGTTCTTTATCTTTTATTAACATTGACTTCTTAGCCTGTTCTTCCAACTCCATCGGATATTTCTCGATTCCATTTTGAATTGACTCTTGTTTTGATTCAATTTCACTTACTCTGATTAATTTACCTTCTTCATATAATAATGCCCATTCAAGATGTGTATACATTTCTTTTAAATCTGAAGAAACCGAACATATTTCTTCAGATTCTTTCCACATACTAACCATTGGTATCTTCATTCGTTTATACACCGTTGGCAACACTTGTTCTGAAAGATATGTATACAATGATGTATCTTTCGAATTTTTGTAAAATATGATAACCAATGACTGCCATATTTCCATTTCCTGCATATACATACTATAGCTTACTCTTTGACCAACTCCCTGCTCGATCATAAGCTTTAATCTCTCAATTTGCATTTCATATGTTTCTCCAAGCCATATCAACATTATTTCAGCAGAATCTCTCACTGTAAATCCATATTTTTCTTGCGTCATTTTATGAAATGCGTCATCTGGCTGAAGTTGCCCGTTGATACAACTATTGAAAATGTATTCAAGCGAGAAAGCCCTGTCTTGATTCTGCGCTTTTGCCAACTCAGCCTCTACCTGCTGTAATGCATTTTTTAATTCTACTATATTGATTGGTTTAAGCAAATAATTTTCAATACCTAATTCAATTGCCTGTTTTGCATAATCAAAATCTGAATATGCCGATAACACAATTACCTTGCACTTATTTTGCTCTTGTCGCAATTGTAAAAGCATTTCTAATCCCGTCATGCGAGGCATACGGATATCCATAATAACAAGATCCGGCCGTTCCTTCCGTATCAATTCCAGCCCCTTTTCTCCGTCTACGGCGGTCCCGACTACCTTATAATCTGTATTTATTTTACTAAGAATCTTTGCCATGCCTTCTCGGATTGGTGCTTCATCTTCAACAACTACAATTCTCATCTTCCCCTCCGTTTCTATTTTTTCTTCCCCTACTGTTACGCTTTTTGATATTCATCCGTCATTGGTATAAACAAATGTACTCTCGTATATAAGTGTTCTTCGCTTTCAAAATATACCATTGCTTCTTCACCATAATATAATTTCAACCGCTTTCTCACATTTGTTATACCCAGATGACCTGTCATATCTCTTTGCTCATCATTTAATTCATCAATCTTGCCTTGTGTTATTCCATTACCATTATCCTCGATTTGTATATGAATCTGATGCTCCATTTTTCTCGCTGATATTTTTAACACACATTCTTCTTCCTTGCCATAAAATCCATATTTTACTGAATTTTCCACGAATGGCTGCAACAATAGCTTGTGAATTTGAAATCCGAATAGTTCTTCTGGTATATCTGTCTCAATAACAGGAATTTTTCCCAGCCTTGTCCCCTGCAATAACATATATTGTTTCAGCCATCCAAGTTCCTGTGCCAATGTTGATGTTCCGCCTGCATTGTCCACCGTATATCGTAAAATATTCGCCAAAGCAACCAACATACTGCTGATATCATACTGTTCATTTTCAATTGCTTTCCAATTAATGCTGTCCAATGTATTATATAAGAAATGTGGGTCAATCTGAGCTTCCAATGCAGATAATTCTGCATTCTTCTGCTCTAATAACGCCTGCTTCACCTGATTAATCAAATTATCCAGATTTTCCACCATCTCATTAAATCCGAATTCTATATCTTTTATTTCTTCCGGTGCACGCTTCCAAAATTCCAGACGTGTTTCAAAATTTCCCGTTTCAACTTCATGAAATCCCTGTCCTACACTCTGGATAACATGAATATATGGACGAGTAAAAATATAACTTAAAAAAATCATAACAAGAAACGCAATAAACGCAACACCTAGTAGCAGACCAACTTGTTCATTCATTGTTTTTCTGTATGTCGATATATCTCTTTCTATGCAAATAGTAAACTGACTCATCTGATTCACTTTAGAAATATATAAATTTTTTCTCGTATTCTTTACTGAATCTAAAGTCCGCCCAATTTTGGCTACCGATGGTGCACTTATAACATAATTTCCTTCCAGCAAATAAGTATTCGCATTTGCTCCGACCTGCAATATATTCGAAATCAACTGTTCGTCTATACTGAATACAACGGTTCCAAGCTTTTCATGAATATCTCGATAATCGATTAGATTTCTAGCAATTTGCAGTAAATATGTGTGTTTGTCATTTACAACTATCGGTTGTATCTGTCCTTGATAAACCTGCTCTTTCTTTACCTCTGGGCAATGTACTTTTCCTGCCCAGTCACTGGATGTAGATGATGAATTTTGTTTATCGTAAAATATGACTTCACCATTTGCAAGAAATATTGTAATACCTTCTATTCCTTGATTTCGATTACAAACATGACTCAGTTCATGACGTAATTTACTGGTATTAACTTCCATCGCATCATCATTATTATTAATATTTTCAACAGCCTCAACTACTACATCATCCGTACACAAATCAAACAGAATCGCATTATACTTATCTAACTGAATATCAAAGCATCGATCTGCATTCTCAAGATTTGCCTGCATCCGTTCCTGTAAATCATTCTTCTGCCAGACACGCAGACTTCCCTGCGATATAATAGCAAAAATTAAAATTGGAAACATTGCCACGATCATTATATCCACAAATATTCTGCCTCTGAGGCTTTTGATTTTTTTCATCATTTTGCCTCCCTGTTTTTCCTTAATTTTTCTGCTAGATTTGATATAATCACCGATTGTGGTATCTCTCCTACGATCTCTTCTTCCATTGCATCTGTCAACGCAACAGATACATATGGCCAATCCACTGAAAATTCTCTCAGCCGGGCTTGTTGCATAATTTGCCAGGTATTCTTTAAATCTTCATTTTCTGCTATCTGCTCCTGCAAAATATCTTCGCGTGGAGCCAGATATCCTATCTGCTCTAATAATTTTTCCATCTGACATTTTTCAGAAACAAATTTAACAAATTTCAGCGCTTCATCCTGCTTTTCCCCAGGCGTTACTACAAGAACTTCTCCGCCGATTGCGGTTACACATTCTTTATTTTCATTACCGGACGGCGGAAGTGTCATTACATATTTCATGTTTGGCTTTTCTTTCTGGATTGTTTGCTGAAAAGCAGATGTAACCAGAACCATAACCACATTTCCTTCCATAAACTGTCTTACAATATCGCCAGTAATCAGATTATTTACCTGTGGGCTCATTGCTCCTGATTCCGACAGTTCTCTTAATTTTAGAAATGCAGCCTGACTTTCCTCTGATTCTATTTCTGCTATTTCCCCTCCATACCCCCAAAGTAATGGCAAAAACGAGAAAACACTTTCTTCGCTTCGAAGTGCCGGCATAGCAAAACCGTAACGATTATCTTTTGTTAATTTTAAGGCTGTTTCCTGTAATTCATCCCATGTTTTTGGAACTTGTAAACCGGCCTCCTCCAATATCTCTGTATTACAAAATAAAGCAGCACAATTCATCCCAAGCGGCATCCCTTTCATCTGTCCATCCACCTTACAGGATGCTATTGCCTCCGGTAAATAATCATCCAGATTTTCAATCTGCTCTGTCACATTTACAAACGACTGCATCGCATTGAAATAATTCAAATCAGAAGAATCCACCAGTGCAAGCTCCGGCATATCTCCATCTGCCATACTAAGTGCCAGATGTTTCTTAAAATCTTCATCCGGTACATACTGTATCTCTACCTGAATATTTTCCTGCGAATGATTAAATGTATCTGTAATCTCTAATAATGCCTGCTTACTCGCAGAAGAATCCAAATAATGCCAAAGCGTCAAAGTTTGTACTGGCTTAACCGACGTTTCTTTCTCTTTTTGACATCCGGTCAATAGTCCAACTACAAGACAGATTCCAATTAAAAAAATGTACCATTTTCTCCAAAGATTTCTTTTGTTCATGCTGCTCCCTTCGTATTCTGTATTAGTCCTGCTCCCATAACTTTCCTTCTTTATAGTGTTTTCTGCAAAGTGCTACATAACTTTCATTGGAACCCAGCATAATCTGTGCACCCGCTCGCACAATTTTCCTATTTGCATATCTGGTATTACACTGTGCACGTTTTCCACACCAGCAAATTGTCGGAACCTCTTCAATTATATCCGCAATCTCCATAAGCCGCTTCGAACCTGGAAACAAATGATTTAAAAAATCTGTTCTAAGTCCATAACAGAGAACCGGAATATTATAAAAATCCACAATATCTGATAATATATCCACATCATTTTCGGAAAGGAATTGTGCTTCATCTACCAGCACTGCATCCACTATCTTTCCATGATACAAATATTTCTCATTATCTGCACTCCATGCTCCTGAAATTTCTTTCAAAAATTCATCGACATATTCTGCCGGGGCGGACAATCCTATACGTGAATGGATTTCCTCCTCTGCATCGCGGTTATCAGTTCTCGGTTTTAATAATACGGCATATTGACCTCGCTCTTCATAGTTATAGCGAACCATCAAAATATTTGCAGATTTTGAACTTCCCATCGCTCCATATCGGAAATATAATTTTGCCATTTCGTAACCTCTCTATCTCTTTCTGTATTGATTATACCTTACTATTAAAGATAGTAGCAATAAAATTAAGTATTCTATACATGTAAATGTAAATATTTTTCTCGGGTAGCAAGTCCACCACGAATGTGGCGCTCTGATTTGTTTGTATCGAGGACCTTACGTGCCTCATGTGCAAGTGATGGGTTGATTTGGAACAGACGCTCGGTAACATCCTTATGTACAGTCGATTTTGACACTCCGAATTTTTTTGCTGTCTGCCGGATTGTTGCCTTCTCCTGTATAATGTAATTTGCAATCTCGATTGCCCGCTCTTCAATATAATCTCTCATAGAAAAGCCCCTGCATAGTTTGTTTTTTACAATCTATGCAAGGGTCTGTTATTGTATGTCTGATTCGAATTTCTTACTTGCCATTGATGATTTTTCCAGTATATATTTCATAAAAAACTGAGGTTCAATTTTCAATGATTTCAGCTTATGGACATTCTGTAAAAGATCCACCGTGTTTCTGGCAAAACGAGAGATGTCTTTTACAACGACCATATCAAACAATCCATGCTCTGCATCAGCCATCATGCGAAGAAATTCTTTACGATTTTTTATTTTTGTTCCGGAAATACCTTCATCTGCATATAATCTAACTAAAGTGTCCCCTGTGCGCTTGGTGTATCCTGAGAAAAATTCTTTTTGAGCTTCCAGACTGTTGAACTGATCAGCTTTGTCGGTGGAGACACGGCAATAGGCTGCTATGTTCATAGTGTTACATCTCTGTTATAGTTATATCGTTCTGTTACATCTTTTATTATATCATAAGCATGATGGGTGTAAACACCAAAAGAGGATTATTGAACTTCACTTCAACAATCCCCTATAAACTAATTGCAATCGCCTCATCAGTAACAAACAAAATTTACGCTTAATCAATGCAATGTTTTCTTTAACCGATATGTGTTATACATATCATGTATATATGTCGTTCCAATAATTTCTTGATTTTCATGACCTTGTATCAATTTACTGAAAAGGTATTCAAAAAAATTCTGGTAAATTCTCCCTTCAAATATTTGACTCATAATATCTACAATATACTGTACCTCTTCATTTCTAGTTAAATCATATTGTTTTAAGGCACAATCAACATACGTTTTATAATCCCACTCTCCTTCTTTATCATATTTATCCATACTTTGTTGGAAGTAGAAAACATGAAGCATATTATAGTTTGTTTCGTCTACCAGTTCTTGAAAACTTATTGATATTTTTTCTTCAGTCTCATAATATTGATATTTTTTCCACTCTTCAACAATACTATCACTTTCATCAGGTCTAGATAGATTAAAAATCCAATATCCAGAAACTTTAATATCTATCCACTTTACATCGTCAATCCTTTGTTGTGTTCGTATTAAGGTTGGAGAACCACCGTAAAATAATTTCATGAGAAATTCTATATTCGCACCAGACGGAAAAATACTCAACTTATCAAACGCTTTATCATAAAAAGCTATATGTGCAATCATAACGCTATTAAACAACGAGTTCATAAACTCTTTCGTAAGATCTTTTTTATCAAATAAATCCGCAGTTATAATAAAAGCCTCCAGTAAATTGCCATAAAGACGCAAATTGCTAAATTGTCCTTCAAACAATATATTGTCTATATTATATTTAATATTTTCATTCAAGAAACCTTTTATTATTTTCTGTTTTTCATCATCTAATAATACTTTATTCTTAATACACTTATCTATTACAGATATTCTGACTTCCGGTAAAACAATTTTTCTATACTCAATACAATTCAATTTACTTCTCAAGATATCATAAATAAATTTCTCTCCCAAGACTTCCGAATTGCATATAATAACTACTTTCATTTCATATTTCTCTATAATATCATTAATGAGACCTATCGCGATATTATATTTGTCAATATCTGTTCTCTCCAAATTGTAGCTAAAGAAGTTTTCAATTTTTTGAAAGGACTCTCCCACATGCTCAAATTCTTTTACAATTTCTTTAAATTCCGATATAGAATTTTTTCCACGTGTAGCATTCGAAAGCAAAAAAGATGTTTTTTTATATAAATGCGGAGATTTTTCTTTCACTATTGCCCTAGATGTAATTCTTTCAAAATCATCAAAAATAAAAATCGAACCACTTTTTATCGAATCATATCCATATGCTTTCTTAAAAAATTTAAAAATTGCCCCTCCGATAATAGGTACAAATTGCATTGCTTTTATCAACAGCGCATAAAAAGACTTATCATTTTGTTCGATAGTATTACTGATTTCTTTTACTAATTCCTTCCGCGAATCAAGTCCAAAGCAAGAAATTCTATATACTTTGGTTTTTGAATAACGAAAATACTTATCAAAAAACTTATCTACCTCGTATGTTTTTCCCGTCCCCCATTCACCCGTAACTAAAAAACAACGTGGGATACTTGAATCCTGCAAATACCTAAGAAGACTTGTTTCAAAACGATTAGTACCTTTCTGTTTTTTCAACCATCGCTCCCATACTAATTCTAGTAACCAATTTAGAAATTGAATCACTAAAAATGTAGCAATAATTATTCTAAATAGTTTTTCTACACACAAATATATATTTTTAATAGTTACCAAATCAATGTCTACATACCATGTAATAAAATATATACAAATATTTTTGCACACTTTACGTAAAATATCTATCCGATAAATTAAAATACCAAAAATACTAATAATTGCCAAAAAATCTATATTCATCTTTAATTTTAAAAATATTTTCTCTATCGTCTTTTGCATTTTCTTCTCTCTTGTCCCCATAAATCATTTGAAAATATTCACTCTTACAAAAATGTCTTTTGCATTTTTTCCGGCAAATACTTCGCCAGTTCCTCCACCAGCTCATAAACCTTCGTTCCCGGTGCTATCTCTGCCGGTGTCTTTCCCTCTCCATTTTGTATAATTCGCTTCGCATATCGAATTGCCAGTTTGGGACTTCCGCCATTCATCAATGTTTCAAATATGTCATCCATATTCTTCTCATACTTCCCAATTCCCAGCTCTTGAAATTTCTCATTCAAAAACTTCTTATACTCGGATCTATGATTATTTGATGTGTAATATGCAAAATGTAACATGAACCAGAATTCGATACACTCGTTACTCCACGCCGCATGATACTGAATATCCGGATTCTTTTGATTTAATACTTCTGCCCGCTGGACTACTCCATTGACATCACTGGATGGAAAGCTGTCTTTATCATAGACACACCATATCTGCCCTTTTGTGATCTTATTCTCACGCACATACTCTTCAGCCTTTCCGATTACCCGCATCGTCTCAGCCTGGCAGCCTTCAATTTCAATCAACACCATATCCCGATAAATGGGATTATCTTCAATATACCGTTTGAATCCTTGAAAATATTTAGGTTCCGTTGCTTGTCCTTCGCAGAAAATATAGTAGCGGAATTCTTTCTTTTCCAGATATTCCTGCCGACGTTTCTTCTTCCAGTTATCTTTCTCTTTTCTGCCTCTTTTAGCCATTCACCGTCCCCCAATCTATAATCTTTCTGAGGTATGGATCTGCACCATATTTTCCTTCCAGATACTGTTTATCGAACTTCGCATCCTTGCGTACAGACTCACCTTTCTTATTTTTAAATTCTACAAGAGAATATAATTTTGAGTTCTGACGGTTTCCTTTAGCTACAAACCATATTTCATCTCTTCTGAATACTTCACTGTTCATAGTAGACAGATCATGTGATGTAAAAATCAACTGAGCACCTTTTTTATTCTTTTCCATATTGCTAAACGTCATAATAAGATATTTAAGCAATACCGGATGGATTTTCGCATCCAGTTCATCAATTACAAGAGTTGTTCCCCTCAATAAACTTTTTGCAATAAATGGGAGCAGGCCAAATAATTTCTTTGTTCCACTGGATTCATCAAATAAATTCAATTCTGCTTCATATTCATCTACTACGTGTTTTGTAAACACTTCGATCCGGTCATTCTCCTTTTCTTCTACACGAAAATCTACAATATCCAAATCCATTTCCTGAATCATCTGAAGCATCAGTTTTTTTACATCCTCTGACTTGGAAATAGCCATTCGTAATTCCTGCATGGGATTTCCATAATTCAGGAAATCAATTTCTTCATCAAACCAGTCAAGCACATCCTGTACCACTTCGTTTTTGCTGTAAGTAATTCCAAGATACGATAACAATGGCAATGTATCAGATAATTCATCACTGGTTTTCAATCTTGCAAATGCACCTTTCAAAGTAATTTCATCTTCATCTCGTTCAAAAAGTGCTGATTTTCGTCCTGTCTCCAATTTTATGCGGTCCAGTCTTTCATATTCGATTACTTCTTTTTTTACGGTTAATTCATAGCGATACTCTGCCATTGCCGTTCTAAAAAACAGTTCAAATTCTGTTGGCTCATTTCTTGTTTCTTCATCAAAAGCAAACGGCTCTATCACAAGCTTTTTCATTTTTATTGCAATCTCTTCGTTATTACTTGTAGCATATAATGGTCTCAACACCTTCGTAACCAGACTGTGTAACGCTTCAAGAACATTAGATTTGCCTCCACCATTTGGTCCGTATACAGCAGATACCGGTAAATATAATTCCTCATCTTTATCTTTTATAATTCTGTCTTCATGCTCAGAAATGGCGGCAGCCTGCATATCAAATGTTACCTCATCCCGTATACTCTTAAAATTTTTCACTGTAAATTGGCATAACATCTTATTTACCTCCATTAGTCCAAACTTCTTGCCTATATCCTTATTATATTCCCTTTTTTTATTTTTGCAACAGTTTTATGAGATAGAATCTCATATTTTATGTTGTAATTTATATTCCAGCAATTTTCGACAAAATTATACACCTTATACTTCCTATTAGTGCTTTTAAATCCGTTCCTCATCTATTCATTCAGAGGTTTCTGACCATTTACATAATATTTCCTTTCAAGGTTTTCAAAAAGCGCCCTCGTTTCCTAATGCTCTGTAAAAAATATTCAATTTTTACCTGCTTACAGTTTTAATGTAGCCAATATGATATTCCTAATTTCTAAATATTATTTTTGATTATTACAATACAATATTACCCAAGTAGCTCTTGCTCTTCTCTTTTAACTCCAAATACATTCCCTACTTTTCGATAATCTATGACAGTGCTACAATTAAATGATATACTGAATCTAGTTTATAAATTTGGAAGCAGATTATATCAAGCATTCAGATAACAGAAAATTGATTAGGAATACATTCTCCCAAATGATTTTACAGCGAATCTCAGGCTTCAGAATGGATTTCATTTGCTCAAAAGACTGATGAACTCCGAGAAAACTTTATAAATCTTTTTGGCACAGAACAATTAAAATCACTTTCCAGAAGAGACTTGAACCTATAACTCACCGTTAAAACTTGTACATCAACTTACCTTATTAAACTATAGACAAAAAAGGATGGTATACTTATGTTTGATTCAAATAAAACATGGTTTTGTAAACAACTTAGAACTGAAGATGCAAAACAAATAGGCGAACAATTAAATATTGCTATAAGCGAAGCTGATCACTCAGAAGCCACAAAACTTTTTCAAAAAGTCAAAAAATATATGAAAATACGTATTAATGAAAATTATTTTTTACCACTTAAAAATATTCATACATGCTTGGCAAAACTCGACATCCCAGAAAATACTGCTTTTATCACTATGGGAATTAATTGCATTCTTATTGAATTATTCTATGAAATGAAAAATGGATATGATGAGTCCCGCGAAGGCGGTACAGTAGGAAACGCATATAAAGAAATTTTACCATTGTTAGATCCAACTATATCAGAAGATCTTGCAATACTATTTTATAAAGGAATTAGATGTGGTATATTACATCAAGGTCAAACCAAGAACAATACTGCATTAACATATCAACTAGATACAATCATTCAACCAAACGGTCCTTACTATTTATGCAATCCGCAAACATTATTTGAAAAACTAAAAAACTTGTATAGCTTATATTGGAAAGACATTTCTGAAAAGAATTATTCTGATGAACTGGCAATAAACTTAATTCAAAAATATAATCACATACTTACTCATATATCATAATTTAATAATTACTCCCGCTGGATTTAAATTTTAACAAAAAGGAGCGGATTAATTTCCGCGTTCTCCGCTCCTTTCATCATTCTATTGCTTTCTTTGTATTATTTATATTTATTTTATTCTCCATATATATCGTTCTATTTTGTTACTACCATATGCACAGTTGATTTTGACACTCCGAATTTTTTTGCTGTCTGCCGGATTGTTGCCTTCTCTTGTATAATGTAATTTGCAATCTCGATTGCCCGCTCTTCAATATAATCTCTCATAGAAAAGCCCCTGCATAGTTTGTTTTTTACAATCTATGCAAGGGTCTGTTATTGTATGTCTGATTCAAATTTCTGGAAGTCTTTCAGAAAAAAATTCCACATTTTTTTATTTATTCAATACCAATTCATTTCCCATATTCATCATTTTAAGCATTCCGCCAATCCATCCAGGAAATACTCCTGCATATCCGATGAATACGAAAAGCCATGTCATATTATCTAAAGCAACTCTGCTTACTACAAGCCAAAGTACTGCTCCGATTCCACACCAGCAAATGATATTCAAAAATAAAAATAATCTAATTTTGCTCTCTCTTCCTAAATTTTTATCTTTACAGAAATCCCATATTTTTTTCATCATATCATCTTCCTTCCCTTTCTACTTTGAAAGTTTAGCAAGCTGACGTTAAATCAGATGTCTGTAAATGTTAAATCCATGTAATAGAATGTTAAATCTATTATTTGTAAAAAGAGCCACAAACTCCGTCCCTACCGGTTTCAAAAGAGCCACAAACTCCGTCCCTACCGGTTTATCCCTACCGGTTTATCAAGTTCAGTAATCGTGTTGGCTTCTCCGGTTCTTTCGACTCTTGTTCCGACTGTATAAGCATGTCTTTTACTTTCTGCATACGCTCATCCAGTGATGCACTGATTTCTGCACACTGACTCATCTCTTCTGCCAGAAATGCACTTTGTTCTTCGGAAATGTTTTTCTTATAACGGAGCTTATGCTCCAGACTTGCCCAGAAGTCCATAGCAATCGTTCGAAGCTGCACTTCTACTGTCACCATCCTTTTTCCTTCTTGAAGGAAAATCGGTGTTTGTATGATCAGGTGCAGGCTTCTATATCCGCTTGGTTTTGGATTTTTTATATAGTCTTTCTTCTCTAACAAAATAATATCATCTTGACTCAGCAAACAATCTGCAAGCCTGTAAATATCATCTGGAAAAGAACAAATTACGCGAACCCCTGCGATATCCTGAATATTTTCCTCAATCGATGTCATTGTAAGCGGAATATTTTTTCTGCGGATTTTCTTTAGTAAACTGTCAAACGATTTTACTCTGGACTTAATATTTTCAATCGGATTTCGATCATACTCCAGTGAATATTCTTCGCTCAAAACCTTAAATTTTGTCTCAACCTCCATGATTGCACATTGATAATAAGACATTAATGTATCAAATGGTTTTTTATTTTTCTGAACAAACTCAATAAATTCGTCTGACAACAAATTGTTTCGTACAAAGTCTTCTTTTCTTTTTTCCAATTTGCTTTCGAGATTCCGTCTGTTTTCTGTTTTATTTTCAAAATTAAGTCTACCCATCAGACTCACCTTTTCCTTTTATTTCAGATACTGATCTAGGATTTTTCTCAACCCTTCCGGTGTATCTTTAACCCAAGTATCGAATGTCTTGCCCGTTCCTCGGATTGTTGTTCCTAATTCTATAAAAAATGTCGGAATGTCTGATTCTTTCATCACTCCCTGTGAATCACCGAACATGTTCTCTCCCGGCTGCTCACATCCATTTACATGGATTGTAAACACCGGTTCTACATTATTATCATTCTTTCTTGATTCCTCCGAACAATCTACTATCCCGAGCTGATATGTTCCGCAAGATGGAGTATCATCGTAAATAAGAATTCCCGGTAACACACCGTCTGCAAAGTTGTATGGTTTTACTGCCTCGTCAATCTCTGAAAGTACTTTCTGAAAACCACTTTTTTCTATCTCTTTCCCCATTTTTTCCTCCCGCTGCCTCTTCCTGTTTCTTAATTACTGCACAGAAACCATTACTATTCACTCCCGTGTCAATCACTACGCTGATTGACACGGAGGATGCACGTTTTATCTTGAACGGCATCTCGCCCATCGCCAAAGGCGATTTAAAATGGCGAGATGCGTTGCTGGTCACAGGTACTGTGAACAGTAACCAGAAATTAACTCTATCTTCCCCTATTCACTCCTGGCAGTTTGACTTACAAGAATTATGCAACTACGATTGTATAATCTTTTATAAATTTTTCTCCTGCTTCCACTTTATTTACATTTGGTTTCTCGGATAACTCTGCATTAAATCCAACATTATCGCATCGTCCCATCCAAGGTTCCAAACATACAAATGGAGCTCCTTCTACTGACCAAATACCATAGTTCGGAAAGCCTGCGCTTCGAACTCCAACATATGGTGTTCCGTCCTTGTGGCACAGCCATGCTTCTTCAATCTGTCCATTGTCCACTACAAGTGCATCCTTTGCAAACAGCTTATCACTTAACGGATATGTTTCTTCACTCAACTGCAACGTATGAACCTCATCTACATTTGCACATCCACAGCTTATATCGATTAAAACATACTCCAGCTTCTCTTTTCCCGGAACCTTTAATACATAGTCTGCTTTTGTTTCTTCTGGCTTTGCAAATCGAAATGCCGGATGTCCGCCAATTGTAAAATACATTGTTTCATCCCCGCAATTCTTAACCTGCCACTCTACTGTAAGTTCTTTCTTGTTCAGTTTGTAGTTAATATGCAATTCAAAATCAAACGGATAAACTTCTTTTGTCTCTTCTGAAGAACGTAACATAAAAGAAGCCTTTTCATTTGCAGCTTCAATACATGTAAATACATTGTCTCTTGCAAATCCATGCTGGGAAGTTGGATACTGAGTTCCGTTAATCAGTACTCTATTTTTATATGTCTTACCTACATTTGGAAATAAAACCGGTGAATGACGTTTCCAATAAACCGGATTCCCTTCCCACAAAATCTCATTGTCTTCTGTCTTGTCGTAAATTCGTGTTACTTCTGCCCCCATCTCTGCAATCTCTACACATAGAAATTCATTTTCCAACTTAACCGCCATTCGTAATTCCTCCTAACTCTTTACCCTATCTACATTTTTATTTTTCCGATAAACTACTTATCACTTGAAGAGCCATCTGTTGAATTATCTGTACTTGCTGCCTCTACCTGCACACTGCTTTCCAACAAATAATTCGCTACAGCCTCCTGAAGGATTGTTGCACGGATTGTATCTTCATCATATGCTTTTCTAAATGCATCTACATCTTCATATCCGGCTTTTTCTGCATATTCTTCTACTTTCTTTTCATATTCTTTATCAGAAGGCTCCAGTTTCTTTTTCTTTGCAAGTAATTCACATGCCAGTTTTTTCTTTACTGACTCCTCTGCAACTTCTTTTGCTTTCTTTTTAAAATCATCCTCTGTCATATTCATATACGTCTCAAGGAAATCCGCAAGCTCCATACCATACTGCTGTGCATATGCCGTATAATAGTCTTCCACTGCCTGATATTCTTTGTCTATATCTCCATCTGGATATTTCTTCACCTCAACCTGTTCGCTCAATGCTTCTAAAACCTCTGACTGAAGCTGACTCTGTCTCGTAGACTCATTGTTCTCTTTCATCTTCGTACGGATTTCTTCTTTGAATTCTTCTACAGTCTCTGCTGTATCACTATTCTGTTTTACCCACTCGTCTGTAATCTCTGTATCATCACTTACTTCATAAATTCCATTTAACGTAATACTAAATGTCGCAACCTTACCTGCCAGAGTACTTTCAGAATAATCATCCGGGAACTTCACTTCGATATCAAACTTGTCCCCTTTCTTATGACCGATGATCTGCTCTTCAAATCCTTTGTAATCTCCATTTGCCCCAATGTATGTTCCAGATCCGATTTTTAAAGATGCACCGGATGCTGTTCCTCCGTCAAATGCTTTTCCATCAACTTTACCAACAAAATCAATGTCTACTGTATCCCCATCCTGTGCGGCACGATCTGTTATCTCTGTTTTTAACGGTGCTGCAGTAAGATAGCTCTTTACTGTATTCTCTACAGTTTCATCTGTCACCTCTGTTTTCTCAACCTCTGTTATCTCCAACCCTTTATATTTATTAATCGTAACGTACTCATCGGACATTGTATTTCCACATCCAGCCATAGATATTGTCATCACTGCCGCTAAAGTAAGTGCTACTAATTTTTTCTTCATTTTAAATTCACCTCATGATTTATTTATATGACCCATACAAGCCAAAACATATGCTTACATTGTACCATACTTTATTTTAGAATAAAAGTTGGAACACTGTTTAAACACACCTTTTTCCTTTATCTTTTACCCGATTTCTGCACTTGTTTTACTTGCGCTTCACTCTAAACAATGATACAATACTAAATGCATAATTGCGGATTTCTTGATATCCGCTCTACATTTAATTTAATAGGAGGGTTTGTCGTGAGTACAGGAATGATTGTAATGCTGGTAATTCTTGCCGTACTGATCATTGCATTAGTTGCACTGTATTTTTTTGGAAAGAAAGCTGAGAAAAAACAGGCTGAACAGAAAGCACAGATGGATGCGATGGCTCAGACCATGAATATGTTGATTATCGATAAGGGAAAGATGAAATTAAAAGATGCAGGTTTTCCTTCTGTCGTTATTGAAAATACACCAAAGTATCTTCGTCGTTCAAAGGTGCCTGTTGTAAAAGCAAAGGTTGGACCTAAGATTATGACTTTCATGTGCGATGCACAGGTATTTCCACTGGTTCCAGTAAAGAAAGAAGTCAAAGCTGTTGTCAGCGGAATCTACATTACAAGCGTAAGAGGTGTTCGTGGTCCTTTGGAAACACCACCTAAAAAGAAGAAATTCATGGATCGCTTTAAGAAAGACAATAAGACTAACACAAAAAGTAAAAACAAAAAATAAAACACTGGACAAGGATGATTCACATTTCACCCTTGTCCATTTTTATTACTTTAACATATGCATTTCTTATATTTCTGTCGCTCCTGCGATGTTTGCCCTATAATCTGACTTAGAAATAATATTCATTTTAATTCTGCTGTCTGCTACGGCCTCATGATTCACATGAAGTTCATAATCAATCAGAATATCTATTCTGTTCTCTTTTATATCAACCTTCATCTCTTTTGTATTCACTCCGACAAGCATCTGTCCATATGGAGTAGAATAATAGGTCTGGTTCTTTTTATTTTTTTCAAAGATCATGTGTGCATTGGAAACACCAGATTTCATAATTTCCACAACTTGATCTTCTGTAATTTTTAATTTATTTTTTATGGTGCCTGACACTCCTTCTACCGGCTCATCATATACTATATAATGTTTTCCGTTACGGAAATAATAGTTGGCAGGATTCACCACTTCAATGGCTTCGTTTTCCTCTTCTGCCTCCTGCATAACATCGGTATGAAGTCCTGAAATGCTCACCAATACATCTTTTGTCATCTTTTAATACTCCTCTATATTGACTACATTAGTCTCTGGCACATCAAATGGCATCACCGTATTTGCAAATTGTCTAAACTTCTCTGCCGTATCACTTACGTAAAATTCGTAATGACTATGCATCTTTGAACGATCATTTGCCATATTTCCTTCTTTTAACAATTGTTTCAGATCCATCGCAGTCTCGTATGCCGGATTTACAATCTGAATACGCTCTCCCATATAACTGCGTATCTTTGAACGAAGTAATGGATAATGTGTACACCCTAGAATCATCGCATCAATATCTGATTCTTTCATGGATTGTAAATAATACTCGATAATTTCTTCTGTCACGACATGTTCTTTAAATCCTTCTTCTACAAGTGGCACAAATAATGGACATGCCTTTTCAATCACTTGAATATCAGGGTTCATTCCTTGTATGATTTTTGTGTACATACCGCTCTGAACTGTAGCGTCAGTCCCGATAACTCCTACTTTGTTATCTTGTGTCGCCTCCACCGCTGCTCTTGCTCCCGGAATTACCACTCCGATAATCGGCACATCAAACTCATGTCTTACTGCATCTAATGCAAGTGCACTTGCTGTATTACAGGCAATCACAATCGCCTTAACATCTTTTGTTTTTAAAAAGCGAATAATCTGCTCTGAAAATCGAATGATCGTATTTTTCGACTTGCTTCCGTATGGTACACGAGCCGTATCCCCAAAATATACGATATTTTCATCCGGCAATTGTCTGACGATCTCTCTTACTACTGTAAGCCCGCCAACCCCGGAATCAAACACTCCAATCGGTGCTGAATTTTTACACTTATCATTCACTATATCTATCTCCCACTCTAATCGTTTTATGGTTTACTATATTCGTTCTGCTATATTCGTGTAATCTGAAACAGAACTGTTCTTATATATTATACCATTCATCACATCTCCGCAAGTATTGTAATGAAAAAGAGGATGACAAGCCTCTCAATGCTTCATCATCCTCTTTTTTATCATGTTCACTTTTCTTACAGTGCAAGAGTTTTAGAAATCTCATACTGATGTGCCGGGATTTCTTTTTTCATAGACAATGCTTCATTGATATCAAAATCAATAAACTCACCATGTCTGTATCCAACAACACGATTTGACTTACCTTCCATAAGAAGCTCTACTGCCTTTGCTCCCATTACAGATGCATATACACGGTCTTTACATGTCGGGCTTCCACCACGCTGCATGTGTCCAAGAATTGTTGCTCTTGTCTCAATTCCTGTTGCCTCTTCAATTCTCTTAGCCATATTGATAGAATCTCCAACACCTTCTGCATTGATAATGATGTAGTTCTTCTTACCGCGTTTCTTACATTCCATAATATCATCGATCATAGACTGCTCATCATAATCATGTTCTTCTGGAAGTAAAATTTTCTCTGCACCGTTGGCAATACCACACCACAATGCAAGGTAACCTGCACCACGACCCATAACCTCAATGATACTGCAACGCTCATGAGATGTGGATGTATCACGTACTTTATCAATTGCTTCCATAGCTGTGTTAACAGCTGTATCAAATCCGATTGTATAATCTGTACATGCAATATCCAAATCAATTGTTCCCGGAAGACCGATTGTTCTAACACCTAAGTTAGCCAGCTTCTGTGCTCCTGCAAATGATCCGTCTCCACCGATTACAACAAGACCATCAATACCATATTTTTTACAGATTGCTGCTGCTTTCTGCTGTCCTTCTTCTGTACGCATTGTCTGACAACGAGCTGTCTGAAGAATTGTACCACCACGCTGAATTGTATCAGCTACATCACGTGCTGTTAATTCAATGATCTCTTCTTTTAATAATCCATGATATCCTCTGCGGATTCCACATACTCGGATTCCATTTGCTATAGCTGTTCTTACTACAGCACGAATTGCTGCATTCATTCCCGGTGCATCTCCGCCACTTGTCAGTACACCAATTGTACGCACGCGGTCTTCAATCTGTTCTAATTCTTCTTTTCTGTTTTTTTCTGCCATTTTGATTGTCCACCTTTCAAAATAATAATCCCTTAAAGTTTGCTTATTTTTTAACACTCTAGAGTTATTCTAAACTATTTATATCTTGTTTTCAATAGTCTTTTCGACCACTTTTACACGTTTTTCGCCATAATGATTCATCAATTTGCTAAGTACCTGCGGTGCAATCTGTATATTCCTATTCTTTGGAAGGCGTTTTACAGCCCGTTCTGCCTGACAATAAATAATAACTTCGTCTTCCCCTTCGGAATCTGCAAGATATCCATATACGATCTGTTCGTTTTTTAAATAATCCGCTTTATCCGGAAATTGAATCCATAACTCCCTCTTTATCTGATTGAAAGGAACTACTTTCTCACATATCAATTTACTTGGTTTATCATCTTCTTCTGACACGCGCCCTTTGATAAACACTTTCCTGTCTACTTCTAAGAGATTCCTGTTTTTTTCGTAATCGCGCGGAAACACAACAACCTCAACCGTTCCAAGCAAATCCTCCAATGTTACGAATGCCATCATCTGATTTGTCTTTGTAGCCTTCATCGTTTTTTCTGTAATGAAACCACCAATGATTTCTCTTGCTCCATCGTGTACTTTAGAATGATTGCTTTCTTCGTCTAACTGGAAATCCAATGTCGTTGCTGAGATAGCCTTCTGCCACTGCTCTTCATATTCTTCCAACGGATGTCCGCTAATATACACACCTAAGACTTCTTTTTCAAAGGCAAGCTTTGTTTCTTTCGCATATTCTCCCACTTTCGGAAGCTGGATCTGAAAATCACTCTTTTCTTCTTCACTGACCAGATCAAATAAACTCATCTGCCCTGTCATAGAGTATTTCTTTTCCTGATTGACATGATCTACTATCTGAATGTAAATGCTCATGAACTGTTTTCTCGTTCCGCCAAGACAATCCAGTGCACCTGCCTTGATAAAATTCTCAATCGCACGTTTATTTAATGCTTCTCTGGTCGACATACGACTGATAAAATCTTCCAGATTCTTAAACTCACCATATTCTTTACGTTCTTCTACAATTGTCTGAATAATCGGTTTTCCAATACTTTTAATTGCAGCCAGACCATAACGGATATTTCCTTCATCAACTGAGAAGTCCGCATACCCACGATTTATATCCGGTGGCAGAATCTTAATATTCATTTGACGGCATGCATAGATATAAGCTGCAACCTTGGAAGGATTTTCAATCACAGATGTCATAAGTGCAGCCATATATTCTACCGGATAATAGTATTTTAAAAATGCTGTCTGATATGAGACAACCGCATAAGCTGCCGCATGGGATTTGTTAAATGCGTATTTTGCAAAATCAATCATTTCATCATAGATTTTATTTGCTGTTTTCTCGTCAATTCCATTCTTGATACATCCAGGTACACCTGTTTCTTCATCTCCATACACAAAGATCTGTCGTTCTTTCTGCATGACATCGCCTTTTTTCTTTGACATTGCCCTTCGCAGTAAATCACTTCGCCCCAGTGTATATCCTGCCAGTGCCTGTACAATCTGCATAACCTGTTCCTGATATACGATACAACCATATGTCGGTGCAAGGATTGGTTCCAGTTGTGGACAATCATAAGTGATGGAAGATGCATCATTTTTACCCTTGATATACTGTGGAATGAAATCCATCGGACCCGGACGATATAGTGAGATTCCTGCAATGATATCTTCCAGGCTATGTGGTTTCAATTCCTTCATAAATCCCTTCATCCCGGCACTTTCTAACTGGAATATACCATCTGTCTTACCTGTTCCGATATAATCTAAAACCGCCTGATCATTGTAATCTATCTTATCAATCTGAAAATCCGGATTCTTTTGCTTTGCCAGATTCACCGCATTCTGAATTACCGTTAATGTACGAAGTCCCAGGAAATCCATTTTCAAAAGCCCAAGTTCTTCCAGTGTTGTCATTGTAAACTGTGTCACGATCGTTCCATCTGATGCTCTTGACAATGGTACATATTCATCCACCGACTTCTGACTGATCACAACACCTGCCGCATGCATTGAACTGTGTCTCGGCAAGCCCTCCAGTCTCTTACACATATCTATCAGATATTTTACCTGTTCATCTGATTCATATGTACTTCTAAGCTCCGAATTCATTTTTAAAGCCTTATCAATCGTAATATTTAACTCCTGCGGTATCATCTTTGCAATATTGTCAACAAATGCGTATGGAAGATCCATAACACGACCCACATCACGAATTACTCCTCTTGCTGCCAGTGTACCAAATGTAACGATTTGTACCACACGGTCTTTTCCATATTTACGCATAACATAATCAATTACCTCCGGACGACGTTCAAAACAAAAGTCCACGTCAATATCGGGCATGGATACACGCTCTGGGTTTAGGAATCGCTCAAACAGAAGTTGATAGCGCATCGGATCAATATTCGTAATTTCAAGACAGTATGACACAATACTTCCGGCTGCTGACCCACGTCCCGGTCCTACCGCAATATCATGTCTTTTCGCATAATTAATGAAATCCCACACAATCAGGAAATAGTCCACATATCCCATATGCTGAATCGTATCCAGCTCATATTTCAATCGCTCCCTCAATTCTTCCGGTGGGTTCTCATATCGTCTCTCCAGACCTTCATAACACAGCTTATTGAGATATTCCCACGATGTCATGCCATCCGGCACATCGTATTTCGGCAGTTTTGTCACACCAAATTCAATCTCTACATCACAGCGGTCTGCTATTTTCTGAGTATTCTCCAGTGCCTGCAATGCATATGGGAACAGATTTGCCATCTCTTCCGGTGATTTCACATAATACTGCCCGCCTTCGTAACGCATACGATTTTCATCCTGTAATTTCTTGCCGGTCTGTATACATAACAAAATATCGTGTGGTTTCTCATCTTCCGCATAAGTGTAATGCACATCATTCGTCGCCACAAGCTCAATGCCAAGCTCTTCTGACATCTGTAACAATCTCTGGTTTACAATTCCCTGCTCCGGAATCCCATGGTCCTGTAATTCCAAAAAGAAGTTATCCTTGCCAAATATCTCCTGATACTCTAATGCCGCTTTTTTTGCATTGTCATATAGTCCTTTTGAAATATAACGCGGAACTTCCCCTGCCAGACATGCACTCAATGCAATGATACCTTCATGATATTCTCTCAACAACGATTTATCTACTCGAGGTTTATAATAATACCCATCCACGAATCCTTTTGAAACAATCTTCATCAAATTTGAATATCCTGTATTATTCTCTGCCAAAAGTACAAGATGATAATACCTGTCCTCACCACCTGTAATCTCCCGGTCGAAACGGGAATTGGGTGCAACATAAACCTCACAGCCAAGAATCGGCTTGATTCCGTTCTTTTTTGCTTCCCGATAAAAATCAATCACACCATACATAACTCCATGATCTGTGATTGCGGCACTGTTCATCCCAAGTTCTTTGACCCGGGCTACATATTCTTTTATTTTATTAGAACCATCCAGCAGACTATACTCCGTATGGACATGTAAATGTGAAAAATTCATATTCTACCTCTTTTATGATTCAAAAAGGGTGGTTCCCATATGGAAACTACCCTTTTCATCACTTCTCAATATCAACATTCTTAATTCAGAAAAATCTTATTCTCCATCAAGCATGAATTTAATCAGTCTATCTGTATCTTCTTTTTCGTAAGCAATAATCTCTAACTCTGGAATCTCTCCATTTGAGAAAATGTTTGCCATAGATACATACTGAGAAAGTTTTGATTTCAGGTTCAGTCTGTCTCCTTCACCTGTTACTAACTCAACCTTTCCAACACAATCGTCTACTACTTTAAAAAATGCATCAACATTTGTAATATTCTGTACTTTCATCTCTATGTTCTCCTTTCGCTTCTCTACCTTTATGATTCCTTTATGTCTTCTTTTTTATTATAATCAATTTTATTTGGATTGCAATAGTTTTAACGCATCCGAATTCCATTTTCAAGAATTTCTATCTTCTTTTGTTTTAAAAGACGTCCTACTGCACGCTTAAATGCAGCTTTGCTCATACCAAACTCTTCCTTGATAACTTCTGGATCTGCCTTATCCGTAAACGGAAGCTTGCCGCCATGATTTTTGATTTCCTGCAAAATCTGCTCTGCATCTTTATCCATCTGCTCCGGAATTTTATCTCTGACACTTAAATCCAGTTTTCCATCTTCTTTTACCGCTGTAACTCGTGCATCAATCATATCTCCGACACGGAGTCTTCCATTGCATTCTTTCTTTGGAATTCTTGCGGAAAACTGATTGTCAACTGCTACAAACATACCAAATTCATCGCTTCTGTCATAAATGATTCCACTTACCTTATCATCTTTTTTATATGGAGAATCTGTACGCAGCTGATGATATACTTTCATTGTTGCACACAAACGATCACTCTTATCAATATACAATGTTACAAGACAATGATCGCCTTTTTCTACCTTTGCAGTCTGCTGCTTAAATGGAAGAAAAAGATCTTTTTCCAATCCCCAGTTCAAAAAGGCACCCATACGGCTTGTATCTGCAACCTCTAAAACTGCAAGCTGACCAATCGTAAGTTTTGGTTCGTTTGTTGTTGCAATCAGACGATCTGAAGAATCCTTATATAAGAATACTTCAATCGGATCCCCCACTTCAATTCCAGAAGGAACCTGTTTTTTCGGAAGTAATACTCGTTCCTCATCACTTCCAAGATATACTCCAAAGTCCACTATCTTCACAACAGTTAGAACCTGCTTTTCTCCTAATTTCATATTTATCTCCTATTATTTCTCTTCGTTTTTTCTATTAACCTGCAGCTGCAGATTAATACTGTAAGGATTTACTACAACACCTGTTGTCTCTTTTGCCAGAATCTTTGAAAGATCTTTTGCTTCGATAACAGCTGTCTTAAATTTCACATCTTTCTGCGAATTTTGGAACTTCAAATATTCCTGGATATCTGTAAATAATGGCTGTAATACCTTTCCATCCTTCTGTCTTAAAATTGCAACACCTTGCTCTTCCTGATATGCAACAATATATGTACCTTTTACATAATGTGCCAACATTTCTTCCTGTATCTCTTTAAGCTCCTCTGTCATTTGAAGATCTTCTGTCTTACGAAGCTGTTGCATAAAATATAATGCTGTAAGCTGAAGTTCCGGATTCTCTACAATCGGTCTTCCCTGAGCATCTTCGCTGCCATTCTTTCTTGTGATCAAAGAGGACAACTGAATAATCATCTCCTGCTCTGTCCCTTTTTCTACTACAATTGCATTAATTCCCATCGGCAACAGACTGGAATAAAAGGAAAGCAAAAATTTATGATCTAATTTAATAATATGAAGAGGATTTTTCTGCTCCATCAATTTTTTACATTCTTCCTTTGCATGTTCCTCATCAAAGAAAACTAAAATTTCATCATCAAATGTTTCCTCATCACATAGTACAAATGGCATCTTTGTACATTCTGACATCGGCACATAAATTGCTTCTGAATTTCTTAATTTTCCTAACACTTCTTTTTCGTTGTCCATCTTCGTTATTTCCTTCCCGTCTTACATATTTTCAGTTATATGTCTTGCTACATAAACACCACTTGCAGATGCATGAGAAAGAGAGTGTGTTACTCCACTTCCGTCTCCGATTACATATAAGCCTTTATACAATGTTTCAAGATTCTCATCGATCTCTACTTCCATGTTATAGAATTTTACTTCTACGCCATAGAGCAGTGTATCATCATTTGCTGTTCCCGGTGCGATTTTATCCAACGCATAGATCATCTCAATAATTCCATCTAAAATTCGTTTTGGAAGTACAAGACTCAAATCTCCCGGTGTCGCAGCCAATGTCGGACGAACAAGTCCTTCTTCGATACGTTTCTCATTGCTTCGTCTTCCACGGATCAAATCACCAAACCGCTGTACAATAACTCCTCCGCCAAGCATATTAGATAAACGTGCGATACTTTCACCATATCCATTACTGTCCTTGAATGGCTCTGAAAAATGCTTTGATACAAGAAGTGCAAAGTTTGTATTCTCTGTCTGTTTATCTTTGTCTTCGTAACTGTGTCCGTTTACTGTCACGATACCCTTTGTATTTTCATTTACAACAATTCCATTCGGATTCATACAGAATGTACGCACATTATCTTCGAACTTCTCTGTACGATATACAATCTTACTTTCATATAATTCATCTGTCAGATGTGAGAAAATCTGTGACGGAATTTCCACACGCACTCCAAGGTCTACTCTGTTAGACATTGTCGGAATCTTCATATCTTCACATACTTTTGACATCCACTTACTTCCGCTTCGTCCTACAGATACGATACATTTCTCACAATCATCAAAATCATCCCCACAGAATACTCGATATCCACCTTCGATTGCTTCCAGATGATCTACCGGATACTCAAAACGGAATTCCACTTTATCTTTCAATTCTGCATAAATATTTTCCAATACAACGTAGTTGATATCTGTTCCAAGATGTCTTACTGATGCATCTAACAGCTGAAGCTTATTCTGCATACATAATTTTTTGAATTTTGTTCCGGCTGTAGAGTACATTTTAGTTCCCTCTCCACCATACTCCACATTGATATCATCTACATACTTCATCAAATCAATGGCTGTATCTCTTCCGATATGCTCGTACAATGTTCCACCAAATGCATTTGTAATATTGTATTTTCCATCTGAAAATGCTCCGGCCCCACCGAATCCACTCATAATCGCACACGTTTTACATTTGATACAGCTCTTTACTTTTTTACCATCGATCGGACAACGACGTTTCTCCAATGGATTCCCCAACTCAAAGACTGCTATTTTTAATTCTGGCTTTCTTTTTACTAATTCATATGCTGAAAAAATACCTCCCGGTCCGGCTCCTATAATAATTACATCATATTTCATACTTTTCCTCCTGATTTGTTAACTTCATCTCTTACTATACACTATTTTTTTGAAAATATATATACCTATTTCACTTCAACAGTCGCATAAGATACCCCATTTTCATCGCATAACTCAATTACTGTACGATCCGTTTCTTTTGCATACTTTGGGTAAATAACATCACCTAAAACTGCTGACTTCTTATAACCTACACGAACCTGATGTATGACCTGATCTTTGGGAAGCAATTCCATTGCGAATTGTACATACTGACAATTATTTACATGTTCATTCGTATCAATATGATATTTTCTTACCGGAAAAGCTTCTCTGTCCTCATATTCTGCTGCCGGTCTGATTTTTCTGCCTTCATAATCCATATCCAGTTTCGGTTCTGTTCCATACGCTTCGATTTCTTCTTTGTCCGGCAAAATCGGGCGTCCTTTCTCCATATCCATATAAACCCAGAGTGAATTGGCACATGAAAGTCTGTTGTTCTCTTTATCCAGCATCACAAAATTACGTTCTCCAAACAAGCCCTTAAAATCACTGGCAAATGTTCCCACTGTGATTTCTTCTCCTAACTCTGGATATCGTTCTACAACAACCTGCCAGTAAGAAAGAATCCATGCTTTTTTCTTCTCTTTTGCAGCCTTCACTCCAAAGCCTAAAGACTCTGATTGAAATGTACTGCAATCCTGAAAATAATTGATTAACGCCGGTAATGTCATTGTTCCTCGATGATCGATTTCACTGTATCTTACTTTACTATCGAATGTATACATCTGTATTTCCTTTCTAAAATGTCTGTCGTAATTATTATATTTTATCTTTTTTATTTATTCAAGCTTGGCAACAGCTTCCATCTGATATGAAATTCTGTTGTTGACGTAATCTGTTCATATTCTTCTTCCGTCAAAACAGACTTTAACTTTTGCTTTCCCTCCTCCGGAACAACAGCATTTGTTGTATTCAAAAAACAAAGTCCCGGGTATAAAACACACCACCAGTTATGCCCCTTTGCCTCTCCTATCTCAATTCTCAAAGCTTCATAGTTTCCGGCTGGAAATCTTACATCACCATATGTCTTTTCTGGAAAATAACAGGTTGTAACTGCTGCACTTATTGGATAATCATACCCGTTTTTAAGCACAACCTGCTGTGCACAGTCTCTCAGTTTATCCGTATTTCTTCTCATCCAGTCTGCTGTCTCAGTCACATTCATCCCTTCTGGGATTTCCTCTTCCAGCAATTCAATAACCTTTTCTTTCACCTGCATTTTCAATGCCTGGTCTTCTTCGCTATCGCTGTTTGCCAGCACATGAAAGCGCAATACCTCTTGTGCAAGATGTTGCTGCATGCGCGCCTCTGATATCATCATACTTTGCCATCCGACAACAATTATGACCAGTACCACCAGCAAAGCTGCGCACAACAACAGACCAATCCTTGTCCACCTGAGTTCCCGCCTCGCAAATTTATTTTCACATTGTAATTCATCTTCGTATCGATAAGCAGATGTCCTTATCAGTTTTTGCTTCTTCCCGGATAACATATTTAACTCCCTCCATCTTTTCTGATGCAGGGAGTATTGCCATTTCTGATTCTACTTATTCGAAATCAAATTTATCCGCCATCCAGCTTCTTGTTATTGTTCTATCTACCCATAAAAAACAGCTTACTCAATATGTTTCAATGTATCACTTACAGTTTGTACCTGGTTATCAATATGTGTGCAAGTTACTTTTGTTGCCCGCTCCTTCTCACCCTTTTCAATTGACTCGACAATATCATTATGTTCCTGTATGATCTGTGGATGCCGCTCTTTTAATTTCAGATATTCCACACGATATCGATACATCTGTTCTCTAAAATTATTCAACAAGGAAATCAATTTTTGATTGTCCGTTGCAAGATAAATTAAATCATGAAATGCTACATCAGCTTCTGCAACTGCTGTGATATCGCTTGCACTTCCAAGCAGTGCTTCGAATTCTTTTGCCGCCTGCTTTAACTCCTGCATTCCTTCTTTTGTCATTCTGTCACATGCAAGCTGCACTGCAAGTTCCTCGAGTGCTCTTCGCACTTCAAGAACATCTCTCAAACTCTTTTCTGTAATCTGGGCAACCTCCGCACCTTTTCTTGGAATCATCAAAACAAGACCTTCCAACTCCAACTTGCGGATTGCCTCTCTTATCGGAGTTCTGCTGACACCTAATTTATTTGCCAGTTGAATCTCCATCAGTCTCTCCCCCGGTTTCAATTCTCCTCTCAAAATTGCCTGTCGTAATGTATTGAACACAACATCACGGAGTGGCAGATATTCATTCATATTCACTTCAAAGTTCATCTCCATCTGTCAGTTCCTCCCTGCACCATGTACATTTGTTACGTAAACTTGTTTTGCCAGTGCCCTTCTCCTAATTCTGTCCTGTGCTTTTCTTGCTGCTGCCTTTGTCTCAAATAACCCAAACACCGTAGGTCCGCTTCCACTCATCATCGCATTTAATGCACCCGCATTTTTCATCTCCTGTTTTATCTCCTCGATGACCGGATGCATTGGAATCGTTACATCTTCGAGAACATTTCCCATACATGAAGCGATTGTTTTAAGATCTCGTTTCTCTAATCCTTCAATTAGCCCATCAATATCCGGATGCTCTACAAGTTCTTTTGAATCCAACGCTTCATAGACAACTTTCGTAGACACACTGATTGGTGGTTTTGCGATCAACACAAAACATTTCGGCATAGGAGTGAGTGTGGTCAATTCTTCTCCAATACCCTCTGCCAAAACTGTCCCTCGCATAATACAGTACGGAACATCTGCACCAAGCTTTACTCCTCGCTCCATCAGTTCTGTCTGTGTCAGCTTCAGATCAAACATCTTATTCATACCATACAGAACTGCCGCTGCATTCGAACTTCCTCCTGCCATCCCGGCTGCAACCGGAATGTGTTTGTTCAATGTAATATGAACACCTTCCTCAATATGGAATTCTTCTATTAACATCTCTGCCGCTTTGTATGCAATATTCTCTTTTCCTGTTGGTAGAAAATACAAATTTGTCTTTATTTCAATCCCCGGATTTTTCGTTCGCTTAATCTTTACTTCATCATACAGATAAATGGACTGCATAATCATCCGCACGTCATGATATCCATTCTCTCTTCTTCCAAGAACGTCCAATCCTAGATTGATTTTTGCCAGTGACTTTAGCTCAATCTGCTTCATCGGTGTGTCCTCCATGTTCTCGTTTGTATCTTGTATACAATATAGTTATAGTATACTCAAATTTTCCTTGAAAATCAAGATTTTATCCCCTTCTTTTATTGTAGTTTGTTCTAAATTATTGACTTCCATAATTCCCTCTTCCGTCGTCATAAATTTCTTCGCTAAATCCCATAATTTATCCTCTTTTTTCACTACATACCCTACAATTCCCGGTCGCTTTTCTATTTCTTCTACCGACAATGGGGCAAATGCTACTGATGTGATTACCTGTGCAGTCACCGATTTTCGTATAAATGTATCGAATGATAAGACTGCCTTGATTTCTACTTCCTCATTTCCGGCAAGATTTACAGATAGCTGTTCCACATGCTCTGCTATATTATATTTCACATTCTCCGGCATATTATTGCACTCCAGAAGCCAGGTAAATGGTATCATTCCCTGCCAGTTTCCAAAAGGCTGTTCATCATTCGCCCGCAAATACAAAAAGGATAAATGCAGAATTCCATCAAGCTGAAGTCCTTGTTTGGACGGTTCCACATGTTCTAACTGAATTTCACCATCACTATGACATATCTGCAAAACGTCTTCCTTCAATTCCGGAAGATTTAAATGTTCTGATATTTTGCATTTTGAATGATTTTGAATCATCAATTCCTCATAATCTGCTTCTCTCACCTCAAATTCACATTTTTTCTGAAGCGAATACATATCCGCCAGCACATCTATACTTTCTTCTTTGTAAATGTTCATCCGCAAATGTATCGTTCCTTCAATTCCAATCACACGCATTTCTCCATCTTCGTCAAGCCGAACATCTGCAAGTGTATCTTCCAATGCGTAGCTTATATAGTCATACATTCCCTCTTCAATCCCGCTGCACTCTAATTTCCCTTCAAACAGAACTGTCTGTTCCAGCCAATCCATCTTCTGTTCTTCTGACAAGTAAATTATAAAAACCAGAAATTCGCCTTGTAACCGAAGTTCATCCTGCATTAAACGTATTTCCAGCTTACGCAGGCTGATATCACTAAGTAATAATTGACCTATACTTTCTTTTGTTCCCGGAAGTGTGATTTCCTCTTTAACACGATATGTATCGTTTTTATTCATCTGGATTTCAAGCAGGTTGATTCTGTTCACTTTCTTATAGACCGGCACATCACTTTCCATATCTATTGTTGTTTCTTCCTCCTGCATTTGTTCTCTTCCGATTTCAAGTTCAATCATTGCATGCAAACCGATTTTACGTGAATGAATCAAAGTTGTCTGAAACTCCGTTCTCACATGTTTGATAAAAAACTCATCCTTTCCCATATCTGTAACATAAACCATCTCCTCAAACGGAATTTTTCCTTCTAGTGAAGCCAGTCTGTTTTCTTCTGAATCCACAATATATAAAATTTGAAAGCAAAGCTTTCCTGATACTCTCAGATAATTTTCTACTAAATTTATATCTTCGATTTTTACTGTTTCTTTACTTCTTACAATCTGCTTTACATCATCTTTTGTATCCGGAACATTATAATCCTCATCCATTTGAAATTGATCTGTTATAGATGGTTTTTCCTGCATATAACGCACTTGTTTTTGTACTAATTCCATAAGCCCCTCCTTGCATGTAAACGCTATTTCCGACTTTGCGTCAATTATGAAACTGAACCGGTTTCCCGATTTCTTTCGTTTTAACTGCTATATATGGATATGTTACAATTTCTTTTGTTTTTTCATCTCTGGGCGGTCCATCTAATTCTGTATGGATATAAATCGCTTCTGCAGTTTCATAAAATTCCGTCACTTTTACACTATACCCGCTCTGTGGTTTTTCTCCATATCCTTCCACAATATACAATTCTCCTTGATCCGAATATGTCAAATGAAATGCCTTTTCTTTATTTTTTGATATTTTTTCTTTCAGTTCATTCGGCAGCTCTGCTTTTTCAAGAACAGTAAACTTTAGATCCCGTATTTTTTCTGTTACCTCTACCTTGGTTATACATCCGACAGCTGTTATTACCACGCTCAAAATCACGACGACGCCTGTACTCAAGCGTTTTATTTTTTTCAAAACCATGTCCAACATGCACTTCACATATCCATTTCTCTAGTATCTTATTACTTGAAATGTTGATTTATGCGTTGTGTTTTTAACACAAGTTTAGTATACTTTGAATAGTAGTTTTGAACGTAACAGTTCAATTACAAGTCATAAACAAAAGAGAGGTTTATATCTATGATACGTTTAATCATTGTCGCAGTATTTCTTATACTGTTTTTGATTTTGTCAATTCCGATTTTTTTCGTTGAATGGCTGATTGGCAAGGTAAACAAAGATGCAAAAGATATCAGTTCTCTTCGCATTGTCCAGTGGGCGTTTAAAGTCATCACCAGATTATCCGGTGTGTCTGTCACTGTGATCGGAGAAGAGAATATTCCGGATGAGGCTGTTTTATTTATCGGTAATCACCGCAGTTATTTCGATATTGTCCTGACATATTCACGCTGCAAACGTCTCACCGGTTATATAGCTAAAAAAGAGGTTCAGAAAGTTCCTTTTCTCTCTGTCTGGATGCAATATCTCTACTGTCTTTTCTTAGATCGTGAGAATGCAAAAGAAGGATTAAAGACAATTTTAAAAGCCATTGAATATGTTAAGAATGGTATTTCTATCTTTATCTTTCCGGAGGGTACAAGAAATAAAGGAGAAGAATTAAGTTTACTTCCTTTTAAAGATGGTGCATTTAGGATTGCCACAAAAACAGGATGTCCTATTGTCCCGGTCTCTCTGAATAATACTGCTGATATTTTAGAAAATCATTTTCCGCATATTAAAAAGACACATGTTGTCATCGAATATGGCAAACCAATTTATCCAAATGAACTGGATGCTGAGACAAAAAAACATATCGGTGCTTATGTACAGAATATTGTTCAGGAAACAATTAATAAGAATGCGGAAATTTAACGTAACACAAGGAGACTAAAATGAATACACGAAATCTTACGTTACTAACTGATTTATATGAATTGACTATGATGCAGGGCTATTTCGAAACACAAGAAAATGAAACCGTTATTTTCGATGTGTTTTTCCGTAACAATCCTAACAATGGCGGTTATTCTATTATGGCTGGTCTGGATCAAGTCATTGATTATATAAAAAATCTGAATTTTTCTTATGAAGATGTAGATTATCTTCGAGGTCTTGGCATCTTCAGCGAAGATTTTCTTCACTACTTAAGCGGTTTCCACTTCAGCGGTGATATTTACGCAATTCCTGAAGGAAGTGTAATCTTCCCAAAAGAGCCATTATTAAAGATCGTTGCTCCTATTATGGAAGCCCAGCTTGTAGAAACAGCTATTTTGAACATCATCAACCATCAATGCCTGATTGCAACAAAAGCATCACGTGTAGTTTATGCAGCTCAGGGAGATGGAATCATGGAATTCGGTCTGCGCCGTGCGCAGGGGCCTGATGCCGGTCTGTATGGTGCCAGAGCTGCTATGATCGGTGGCTGTGTAGGAACATCCAATGTTCTCGCCGGTCAGATGTTTGATGTTCCGGTTATGGGTACTCATGCACACAGCTGGATCATGAGTTTCAAAGATGAGTATACTGCATTTAAAGAATATGCACGTTTATACCCGAATGCCTGCACTTTACTTGTCGACACATACGACACATTAAAGTCCGGTGTTCCAAATGCAATCCGCGTCTTCACAGAGATGCGAGATGCAGGAATCCATCCAAAATCTTACGGAATCCGTCTGGACAGCGGAGACCTCGCATATCTTTCTAAAAAAGCAAGAAAGATGCTGGATGAAGCAGGTTTCACGGATGCTGTTATTGCTGCATCCAATGATTTGGATGAATTCTTGATCAATGACCTGAAAATTCAAGGTGCTAAGATTGGTTCCTGGGGTGTCGGAACAAACCTGATTACCTCTAAGGATTGTCCTTCTTTTGGAGGTGTTTATAAACTTTCTGCCATTCAGAACAGTGACGGAGAATTTATTCCTAAGATTAAAATTTCAGAAAATGTTGAAAAAATCACAAATCCCGGAGATAAAACTATTTATCGTGTTTACGACAAAGAAACAGGTAAGATTCGGGCCGACCTCATTTGCTTTGCTGACGAAACCTGGAACGAAGAAGATGAACTACTTCTCTTCGATCCAAATGCCACATGGAAGAAAACACGTCTTCCGGGTGGAAGCTACACTATGAAAGAAATCCTGCTTCCAATCTTCAAGCATGGCGAATGTATCTATGAATCACCTTCTGTTATGGAGATTGCACAGTTCTGCAAGAAAGAAAAAGAAACTCTCTGGGATGAAACAAAACGACTTTTCAATCCACATGGAGTATATGTTGATCTTTCCAGAAGTTTGTATGATACAAAGACCAGACTGCTGGATGAAATGAGCAAATAAGATAAAAGGAGTATAAATCATGAAAATTATCGTATTAGCCGGAGGCTTAAGTACAGAACGTGACGTATCACTTTCTTCTGCTGCCGGTATCTGCCGCACATTAATTGAGAAAGGACATGATGCATTTCTTCTGGATGTATTTATGGGTCTTCCTTATGACTCTGACAAACTAGAGGAAGTATTTACACTTCCTGGACATGGTCTTGAGATTGCTAAGAACATTGCTACTGAAGAACCTGACCTCGCAGCTATCAAGGCGTCCCGTCCTGATCAGTCTGACTGCTTCTTAGGACCAAATGTAATCGAACTTTGCCGCATGGCTGATATTACATTCATCGGTCTTCATGGCGGTGAAGGCGAAAACGGAAAATTACAGGCTACATTTGATCTGTTGGGAATTAAATATACAGGACCAAATTCACTTGGATGTGCAGCTGCAATGCATAAAGGAATTGCAAAACAGATTTTCTTAGAATCCGGCATTCCTACACCAAATGGTGTCTGCATCCACAAAAATAAAAATAAAAAAGATTTGGCAAGCCTTGGGCTCTCTCTTCCAGTCGTTGTAAAACCTTGCTCCGGCGGTTCAAGCATCGGTGTTTACATTGTAAATACTGAGGAAGAATATAATGAAGCTCTTGAAAAATCTTTCCGCTATGAAGATGAGCTTGTTATTGAAGAATATGTAAAAGGCCGCGAATTTGCATGTGGTATTATCGATGATAAAGCATTACCACCTATCGAAATCATTCCAAAAACAGGATTTTTTGATTATGCAAACAAATATCAGGCTGGTGCCACTGAAGAAGTCTGCCCGGCAAATATCAGCGAAGAAATTTCTGCAAAAATGCAGGATTACACAGTCCGTGCATTCCATGCCCTGAAGCTGGATGTATACAGCCGCGCTGATTTCCTGTTAGATGCAGATAATAATCTGTACTGCCTGGAAATGAACACACTTCCTGGTATGACAGCTGCAAGCCTCCTTCCAAAAGAAGCTGCTGTTACAGGAATTGAATATGGTGATCTTTGTGAACTGATCATCAAAAAATCTTTAGAAGCACGATATAACTAAGAAAGATGAGGGTTCTGTTGCTATGAAGCATATGACATTAAAAGAAATCTCCAAAGCATGTCAGGGTACATATTTTGGACCCGAAGAAAATCTGGAAAAATCTGTTTCCAGTGTTGTAATTGACAGTCGTAAAGTTCAAAAAGACAGCTTGTTTATCGCAATTCGTGGTGCTCGCGTAGACGGACATACATTTATCACAAAAACGATAGAAGCCGGTGCTTTATGTGCCCTCTCAGAAGAAAATTTAGGAGATGTTGACTTTTCCTATATCCTTGTGGATTCCTGCGAACAGGCAATGAAAGCAATTGCTGAACACTATCGCCGTTCCCTGGATATCAAAGTTGTTGGTATTTCCGGCAGCGTTGGTAAAACCAGCACGAAAGAAATGATTGCTTCTGTTTTAAGCCAGAAGTTCAATGTACTGAAAACAGAAGGAAACTTTAATAACGAGATTGGACTTCCATTGACAATCTTCAACATTCGCGAAGAACATGAAGTAGCTGTTCTTGAAATGGGAATCAGTCATTTTGGTGAGATGACTCGACTTGCAAAAATGGCTCGTCCGGATATCTGTGTACTCACTAACATCGGATGTGCTCATCTTGAACATTTACAGTCTCGCGATGGTATTTTAAAAGCGAAAACAGAGATGTTCCAGTATATGAATCCAAACGGAACAATCATTTTCAACGGAGACGATGATAAACTCATCTCTTTCGTTCCGGAAAACAAAATCAAACCAATTTATTTCGGCTTCGATGACAGTTTAAATTATCATGCTGATGATATTGAAGATATGGGAATGCACGGAACAACCGCCAAATTTATCACCCCATCTTCAGAATTCACAGCACACATTACAATTCCAGGCGAACATATGGTATACAATGCGCTTGCCGGAATTGCAGTTGGATATGCTCTCGGTATGACAGATGATGAAATCAAGAAGGGAATTGAGTCATTAGTTCCTCTTGCAGGACGCAATCATCTGATTGAAACAGCGAATCTGACAATCATTGATGACTGCTACAATGCAAATCCTGCTTCTATGAAAGCTTCGCTGGATGTTCTCGCTAAAGCAGATACAAGAACTGTTGCTATTCTCGGAGATATGTTTGAGCTTGGTGATGATGCTGATGCGATGCATTATGAAGTTGGTGCTCACGCTGCACAGATTGGCATTAATGTCGTAATTTCCATCGGAGAATACACACGCTTTCTCTCTTCAGGAGCAAAAAACCAGAATAAGGGGACAGAAGTGCATCACTATGCAACAAAAGCAGATTTCTTTAAAGAAATGAAAAACGTGATCAAACCTCACGATACAATTCTTATCAAAGCTTCTCACGGAATGGAATTTCCTGAGATTGTAGAAAAATGTGAAGCGTTTTAGATTTAATAACTTCCAAACATATATTTTTAAAATAACAAAAAACTGGCAAACAGAAAGGTTCTGTTATGTCAGTTTTTTGTTATTCTTACTTGCCCTAAAGAACAAATCAGATACTGTTTTCGTCACACCCAATGAAAACTCACCAATAAGTCAGCATAAATTAGCAACTCAACATATTATTGTTTCTCTGTCCGCATTGTCATTTTGACAGTTCAGATCAGATGCAGCACCTCACGGCAAACCGTGAATTTCACGAATTGTCTTGAATCCTGCTACCAGATATGTTATATTTAAGACACAAAAAGAGAACAACCGCCCACAAGGTGGGTTGACCTCAATGTATGATTCTGAAAAATCCACTCCATCGCTCGCCAAAGTTCCGGGGTGGTTTTTCTATGCCTTAAAACATTATCTGATAAACGTAAAAACGAATGTCAGCAATGCAAGAATGAACATGCCAAAAGCCATAAGGTCTTTAAAATCAAAATGATTATTGTTCATCAGCATCACCCCCATTCTATGTAAGAATAGAGGTCTGCCACCCTGTAACACGATTGTTCCACCCAAAGTATAACATGGCAATAATTGACATGCAATCATTTTCCCATTTGGTACTTTTTTGATACTTTTCTTGCTTTTCTTGTCTTTTCATGCTATACTATCACCCGTTACAAAACCCGAAAAAACAAGGTCTTACAAGGGTTTCGCCGATTTCCGGCGTAAAATGAATCGTGTGTTCGTGACCTTCCACACGTAAAACAAAACTAAAGGAGAACAGAATAATGAAAAACTCAAACTCAAAAGTGCTTTATTTGGCACAGGCAGCTATGATTGCTGCGATTTATGTTGTATTGACAGTACTTGGTGCATCTCTTGCATTTGGAGAAGTGCAGATTCGCTTTGCCGAAGCTCTCACTATTCTTCCTGCATTTACACCAGCTGCAATCCCAGGACTTTTTATCGGATGTCTGCTCGGCAACATCCTTGGCGGTGCAATCGTTCCGGATATCATATTCGGAAGCCTTGCTACATTGATCGGAGCTTTCTTTACCTGGCAGCTCAGAAACAAGAGTAAATATCTTGCTCCAGTTCCACCGATCGTAGCAAACATTATCGTTGTACCATTCGTATTAAAATACGGATATCAAGTACCTCTTCCGATACCATTTATGATGTTAACAGTCGGTGTCGGCGAAGTTATTTCCGCCGGTGTACTCGGTCTTATCGTATATGGAGCACTTAACAAATATAAGGGTATTATCTTTAAGAAAGCTTTATAGATTAGGAAAACACTTTCCTAATCTATAAAAATAACGGATTGGATATGTGAAACGAAATGCTTCACGTATCCAATCCGTTTTATCTTTTATGCTGAAAATTTTCAGTTATTAAAAACTTCCGCCACATCCACCATGACTTGATCCAGACGAACTTGTATGTGTAGAACTTCCTGAAGAGCTGCTAGAATCCTCTTTTGGAAGAGCACGCTGAGTTACATATGTTCTTACCATCTGATCATGACTGTTATATACATTCAAGCTTCCTGCCACTGCATAGTCGGATGCTGTCTGACTTTCACGAACTGTAATAAGTTTTCCTTTTTCAATACTACCCCATATAAATGCTAGTAAAAATGCCGCTGCAACTGCTCCTATATACCATAGGATTGATAATGGTTCTTTTGGAAGATTTCCAGTATCATATGGCTCTCCAATTTCAGCCTGAGCCATAAAATCATCACACAAATCTGCAAATGTATTGAAAGCCTCTGCATAGTCGCCTTCGCTCAATGACGGCTTGAACTGTTCTTGCATGTAATTAAGACCTGCATCTGTGAATATGCTTATACATTCTCCACCGGTTGACATATGCCATTTACGGTCATCCATTGCAACCAACAGAAGAATTCCGCCATTCCTTCCACTTACTCCATATCCGTTCATGTCATAATAATCATCGGCGTATGCTTCTGCTGTTTTTCCCTCCAGTGAATTAACGGTGAGTACAACAACATCTTCACCCCAATAATCACTTATCGTACTTAATTTTGTTTCCAGTTCTTTCTGCTCTTCTTCACTCATCAAGTTTGCTTCGTCTTTTACATAATACATGTCATCTGTCGATTCTGCCTTTACTGCAATCGGCATCAGAAGCAGGAGCAGAGACAGAAATGACAGTAATATTCTTTTTGTTCTTATTTTCATCATTCATCTCTCCCCTTCCCTTAGAATAAAAGCCATAAAATTGCAAGGAAAACTACTGAAAAAATTCCGCCTCGCATCAACAATGTCAGTCGAAACGCTTTTTTATCTAACGGAAGATTTCCTGTCAGCTTACCCGTCTGTCCATTCATAGCAAATACAAATTTTTCATTATGCCAAGTTGTATTCAATATCCAAACCGGATACAATGCATACTGATAACTTGCTTCCGGAAATTGGAAATTCCCGCCCAACTGCTTCACACTTGCGTATCCTGTCACTGTTTTTCGTAAATTGTTTGATATTGCCTGTTTCATACGTTCTTCTGCACGCTGCATACGTTCTTCTTTATCTACGTCATAACGATCTGCAACATATCCTGCCAGATAAGCTGACTGAAATGGCACAGCATCTTGATAGTTAAATGGCTCTATAGATTCCATCAAGACGTCATCCATCTTTTTGGACGCATCTGCGGGAACATGGCTAAATGTCTCTGTTCCTCCACGTACAGCATTATATATTTCATGTTCCGTATATTCAGTATCACCATCATCCCAGATTTTGATATTCTCTGCTTCATATGTGATATCCGCCTGTACAGATGCATCAAAGAGCCAGAATGGAACATAAACACCTTTAATTTCGTCGATATGATTTTCGTCCTTAAATACTTTAGGCAAATATTTTTTACCTTTCAGATGTTTTATGTATGCTTCCTTTGCCGCCTTCTTATCTAATTTGAACGGGATTACGCAATCTGGTTTCAAATCCCCTGCGAAATTTCCTTTCATGACAATTTTATTATCACAGAATGGGCAAGTTGTTGCTCCTGTTGTTTTATCAGCAATTATCTCACCACCACAAGACTCACATACATAGACTGCCATGTTATCTGTCTCTCCATCCTGCCACTGATTATTTCCTCCCGATGACCACTGTGCATTTTCACTCTGCTCTACATTGTCAGTATTATCTTCATCCTTTTTCTGCATTGCTTCAAACTCTTCCACCGTCATTGTCGTATCACAATACGGACAATTCATTTTTTGAAGGGTACTGTCAAATTCCATTGCGCCTCCACATGCCGGACATTTATATTCTACAATACCTGACATCTAACCTCATCTCCTCTCTTATTTCTTTATCTTTTAAAATGTTTTTCTTCACTGCTATCCTGCTTTACTTCCTTCTCCTTCCCTTTTGTTATAGCATCTCTGTTATAATTATTATCACACCAACAAAGTTTTCTGACACTAGCACTTATGATAGGTATTTTCCAAAAAAAATAAAGCAATGCAGAAAATCTGCAATGCTCTCATTATTTCAAAGTTGTAACTAGCAATTTACTTTCCAATGCCGCTGCAATCAAATCTTCTTTACAGGAATATCCTGCTTTTGAGATCATTTCCTGAAAGTTCCATCTTACCCCTGCCGTAGAACACCCCATCTTTTTCGCAATTTCCGAATATGACATACCTTTTATGTACAAACGCAGCATCTCTAACTGTCTTGGACTGATTTCATCACTCTGGATGCAATTTAACTGCACATCCGGAGAGATATCCGGAAACACTCTTTGTCCTTCTAATGTTCGTCGGATAACATCAAGAATTTCCTCGTCCCCATGATCTTTATACCAGAGACTGTCTGCACTCCCCGACTTTGCTCTTGCCAAAACTTCTGGGTCAATAAGTGAGGTAACGATCAATACTTTGATTTTCGGATGTGCTTCTTTAATTTCTTTACCGGCTTTAAGTCCATCATGGTTATGAAATGTCTGTACATCCATCAACACAAGATCTACTCTTGTTTTACTGCATATTTTTATTGCCTCATATGCATCTGCAATCGTCTGTACATGCTGAAATTCTTCTTTATTGTTCTCTATAAGATATTCAAAATATTTCTGCATGATTTTCTGATCTTCTACTATTAATACACGTATCATCTTTGCTTACCTCCTCTTCCCAGTCTATGTCTTATTCTTCTGTTTCCGAAAACGGTAGTTTTAAAACCAACAAAAACTCCGGCTCAAATTTTGTTGTCATTTCTCCTCCGTCTCTCTCAACAACTTCTCGCAAAGCAGAAAGACCACCGCCTTCTCTGCTTCCTTCTTTCGGTCTTTCTCCGTCATTTGTAATGCAAACCTTCCACCCTTCATGGGTTTTATGACTTTGTACATACACTCTTCTTCCATGTGCATGCCGTATACAATTTGTAACACATTCACGAATTGCTTTATCCGTTATCAATGCGACTTGATGTTCATCGCAAAGCTCACCTTCAATCTCCACAGAAACCCCTAGTTTTTCCGCATGTTTTATTGATTCCTCATACTGTTTCTCTGTATCATCCTGCGTAATCCCGGACAATATATATACTGATTGTTTTAAGATTTCCAACTGATTTTTCATATAATCAGGTTCTTTATTACCTTCCAGCATACGTCGAATTGTAAGAAGACAACACCCCAAACTGTCATGCACCTGCATTTTCATTTTAAGAGTCTCCTGTTCACGAATACTTTCATCAATTTGCTCATACATTTTTTTCAATTTTTGATTTAATAATTCCAGCTTTTCATTCTTCATCCGAATTTTTTCACTGTTAAAATATATTTCGGTAATATCAAATGCCACTGTCTGAAGATACCCCTCAACTTCTTCCGCTAACATGTAGTTTTGAAACATCCACACTGTGCCATTTGGTAAATAAAGCACACCTTTTTCCGGACTGAGTCTGGTCACTCCTTGAACTGATTTATTTCCATCTAATACCTGCTTCAAATCTTCATAGTTCTGCAGTGGTGCCCCAGTCAGCATCCTGCTTAATTCTCTCATTTTTTTATTAGATAATACGACATGTCCACAGGAATCTGAAACACAGACCCCGCATGGAACATCATCCATTGTCTCTTTAACCGACCAGGCTGAAATATTTTTCCGACATGCGAGTATTTCATTTCTGACCAGCAGACACAGGTAGATAATCAACAAAGACATTCCTGTTAAAAATATCCATATTGGGATTTTCAACAAAAACGAAGGATGATTATTTTCACCAAGCTGATATCTATGGTCATTTAAGAAAAAACACATCAGCACAAAGGACATCAAAAACAGAATTCCTATTCTCATTATTTTTTTTAATCCAGCCGAACGTGTTAATCTTGAGAAAAAAATCCACAGCTCCAAAACCAGACCTATTTCCATCAAAACCATCAATATATTATGTAGTTTTACACTATATGTCACATAACTATACATCCTGTTTTCTCCTATTATTTGCTCAGACTTTCACTGCTGCAAACCATTCATTCTCTGCTTCCTGCTCAATATAAAGCCCTGGATTCTTTTTCAACAATACTGATAAATCGCTCGGTCCTTTCACTGTCACCGCGATTTTAAGCTGTCCGTCAATCTCCGCAATACGTAGAAAAACGGATTGAAGTTCATCTATTAATTCTTCTATCACCCATTCAAAAAAATCATAACATTTTAAAATACTGTCATCCCCAAGCGATTTTATCGTTGGATCAATATAAAAGGTTCCTTTGATATCGCAAAGCTTTAAACTATCACACGACTCTGTCAGACTTCTTTTTAAATCTTCCGCCGTTAACTTTGCCTGTTTTTCTTTCTGCGACAAAATCAAATTCTTTCGACGCTTCATATATGTTCCGACTACCACAATTTTTCTGAGAAGCTTATCATAAATCTCTTCTGAATCTGTCTTCTGAAGCTCATCCAGATAATAATCTAATAAATAAATCTGATGCTTTGTCTGATTCTGTATTAAATTAAATAAACGATTCTTCTCTTCAATTGCTTTTTTCTTCGCTTTCTTTTCATATGCAATCTGTAATAACCGGTTTCTTTCAGTCAATTCCACTTGGAGCTCTTCTAATTCTTTATACTGATCCAATACCGGTGATATATCTTCCGCCCAAAATGCATGACCTCCCCGCAAAGAAATATGCTTAATCTGAATGCCGTGTTCCAGCATCAATGGTGCATATTTTGCGTCATGTCTCATCTGATCTGTAATATTAGGAAATTCTCCTGAACGATACCATACCTTCCATCTGTCATCTGTAATCTCTGCTGAAATTCCTCCTGCCGCCTGAAATAATTCCGTATACCTGATATTTGTCTCAATTAATCCGCAGTAAATACAGCTTTGATAAATTGCTGACATCAACAGGCAGCAAACCACTGTCATGTCACCGAAATAATTCCTTATAACAGATATTCCAATAACATTACCAAAACTCCAGATAAGAAGCAAAGCTTCTGGAAAAAACGGAAGCCAGATTCTTCTTTTATTTGGAATTTTACTTTTTTTAATCAAAATCACTTCCATTGCAATCAGACAGGAAATTACCCAAATTTGGACAGCAAAGAAAACCGGGCCCTGCTGATACTTTGCATCTGAGAATGGCTTTTCGCCTGCAAAAGAAAATACAAGCTGATGAAAATCATTTGTAATAACTAAAAGAGCTAATAAAATTGCTGTAAGCACAAGAGCTAATGTGCGCACCCTTGTATTCTTCTCCTCCTCTTCTCCCATCAATATTGCTGCATTGAGTCCTAGCGTCGGAATCATCGTACATGGAATATAATACAAATACCAACACATTCTCCTACTAAATACTTCCATTAAAATATGATATTTTATACTTCGCAAAAAAATCCAAAAAACCATCAGGCAGGCAATCTCAACAAGACATCTTCTGATTTTGTAATTTACTACCCTCTTTTGCAAATAAATCCCCCATGCTATATATATACCCAGATACAGACAGGTACAGCTCTGATCTAATATTATATTTTCGATATCCGATGTCTTTTTCACATAGCGGCAAAACAATGCTGCCACCACACATACGAAAACCGCTATGTAGGATACTCTTCTCTTTTTTGAATATGACATTCTATCACTTTCCCCAAATATATCACATTTCCAACTAATTTTTATAATGAACCTTATTTTTTCAGTTTTTTACTTTTTTCATAATCTTTTAGTTCATCTATCGCTTCATCTGCCAGTAAATATAAGAATACTACATTGAATATTGTCATTAACCCAATTCCGACATCCCCAAGATCCCATACAAATGTATATGCTGCAATACCTCCGATGAACAACATGATAAGTGCGAGTACTTTATAGGCTGTCTGCCAGCACCATTTGTCTCCAAATAAATAGGCGACATTACTGCGGGCATAAAATAAAATTCCAAGAAATGTTGAAAAGCTAAATAAAAATAATGTAACTGCGATAAATATAACACCGAATCTTCCCAGGTGATATCCCATTGCTGTCTGTAGCAATTCCATACCGGTCAAGCCTTCTGTCAATTCCTGTGGAGCCAGAAGCATAATCATTGCTGTACATGTACAAATGATAATGGTATCCACAAATACACCAAGTGCCTGAACTAATCCTGCCTGTGCCGGTCTGTGACAATCTGCTGCTGCAGCTGCACATGGAGCTGAACCGGAACCGGCTTCATTTGAGAACAATCCTCTTTTCACACCGTTCATAATAACTGCACCGAGCCCTCCTGCTGCTGCCTGACGAAGTCCAAATGCTTCTTCAAATATTCTTGCAAATACTGCCGGAACATGTCCTATATTTGTTATGATAATAAATAATGTGATTGCAAAATAGCATACCGCCATAACCGGGACCATAAAATCCAATACCTTAACCGTAGCATTTTTTCGTAATACAATTACTGCTGCTACCGCAACAAGAATAATTGTTGTATATAACGGCGGAATATCAAATGCATTCTGGAACGAAGAAGCTACTGAATTACTGATTACCTGACTGATTCCACACCAGCAGACCAGACCTGAAATAGCAAACAATACTGCCCAGATTACTTTTTTATGTTTCTTCCCTGTTTTTGCTTCTACACAATCATGGATATAATATGCCGGTCCTCCACGAAATCCGCCATACAATGGATCTTTCTGCTTATGAAGCTGTGCCAGCGTTGCCTCTGCAAATGCTGTACACGAACCGATCAAAGCCATAAGCCACATCCAGAAGACGGATCCGGCTCCTCCGACCGATATTGCCGCTACAACACCGACAAGATTTCCCATTCCTACTCTGGTTGCTGTAGATACCAGCAATGTCTGAAATGTCGATAAACTTGATTTTTCTTCTTTTTTCTCTACAAGAGCTCTCACCATATCCGGCATCAGTCGGATTGATAAAAATTTTGTGCGGATTGTAAAGTAAATTCCTGTTGGAATCAACAATATAATAAGTAATGAAATTCCAATACTGCTTCCTCCGGGCAATGGAATGTGAAGCAAATCTCCCCACAAAAAACTATAGATTTTTTCAATTAAAGCAACTATCATTTTATTCTCCTCTGCTATGTTTTGCCAATTATTTTGACATTCATACCTTTCTTCACCGTTTCCCCTACGGATTCTTATTCATTATACCAACTTAACACATTAAACCGGTAAAATCAATCCATCCTTTTATTGATTTTTCTTATATTTTCTGATATTATATTTTTTGTATGTTTCGCTGGTGAATTTTTACAAATCACAGCGATTTTTTATTTTTTTAACTTTGCTTAGCAGAATTTTGTTTCTATTTAGGAAGAGAGGATTTTTTATGTTACATACTATTGAAACTGTCAACTCTGCCGTAAACAACTTTATCTGGGGTGTTCCGGCTATGATCTGCATTATCGGTGTGGGTCTTTATCTAAGTATCCGAACCCGCTTTTTGCAGATTCGCAAATTTCCATATGCCATTAAAACAACAATTGGTCGTATTTTCCGGAAAAGAGATGCCAGTGATGGTGCGATCACGCCATTCCAGGCTGTCTGTACCGCACTTGCCGCCACTGTCGGAACCGGTAATATTGCCGGTGTCGCAGGAGCTATTGCAATCGGAGGTCCCGGAGCAGTCTTCTGGATGTGGATTTCTGCGATTCTCGGAATGTGTACAAAATTCACCGAAGTAACACTGGCGGTCCATTTCCGCGAAACAAATGAAAACGGAGAACTTGTCGGCGGTCCTATGTACTATATCAAAAATGGTCTTGGCAAAAACTGGCAGTGGCTTGCCGTTTTGTTTTCAGCATTTGGAGTCCTTACCGTATTTGGAACCGGTAATGCGACGCAGGTCAACACAATTACGACTGCCATCGATTCTGCTCTGCTGAATTATCACATCATTTCACAGGATATGATTTCACAGGCAAACCTCATTCAGGGTATCATTCTTACACTTTTAGTCGGAATGGTTCTTCTCGGCGGTGTAAAACGAATTGGAAAAGTAACCGAAAAACTTGTGCCATTTATGGCATTATTCTATATTCTCCTCGCCCTCGGCGTTATTTTCCTGAATATAGAAAATGTCCCTGCTGTATTTGCTTCCATCTTTGAGGGGGCATTTAACCCACGCTCCGTAACAGGAGGAATCGTTGGAAGTGCATTTATGACATTGAAAAAAGGGGTTTCCCGCGGAATCTTCTCAAACGAAGCCGGACTTGGTACAGGTTCCATCGCACACGCTTGTGCAGACACTCAGAAACCTGTCAAACAAGGTTTCTTCGGAGTATTTGAAGTATTTACCGACACCATTGTCATTTGCACACTGACAGCACTTGTAATCCTTTGCAGCGGCGTACCGATTGCATATGGCGAGGCTGCCGGAGCAGAGCTTACAATCCTTGGTTTCACGTCCACATACGGAAACTGGGTATCTATATTTACGGCTGTTTCCATGTGCTGTTTTGCATTTTCTACAATTATCGGATGGGGATTATATGGAGCTCGCTGCATTGAATTTATTTTCTCTGCAAAGGTCATCAAACCTTTTATGATCGTATATTCTCTTGTTGCAATGATTGGTGCTACTATGGATCTTGGACTTGTATGGAATATCGCAGATACCTTCAATGGTCTGATGGCAATTCCAAACTTAATCGCACTGTTCTTGTTATCCGGAACGGTCTTCAAGCTTGTAAATGAATATAAAGAATTTGACTAAACATCACGAAAAGCCCTGTTAACATCCGTTAACGAGGGCTTTTCTCTTGTATTTTTTTACTTTTTCGAATCACATTTACAATCGTTCCAACTAAAAAGATTGCCAGGGCGATCATCCCTGCAATTTCCAATGTCTGCGCAAAGTAAAATGCACATTTTGCCTGATTTCCTGCCACCAGATAATAAACGATCCGATACATTCCCGCTCCCGGTACTGTCGGAAGTATTCCCGGAATAAGAAATATTGTAACCGGTGCGCGAAATCCTTTCGCAAAAATATGTGACAATATTGTAATTGCTAATGCGGAAAAAAATGCTGCAAGTACTGCATCTGTCTTGACAATATTAAGACAGAACAAATAAACAGTTCCTCCCACCGCTCCGATCACACCGGCTAAAGGAAGATATTTTTTCGGACATTCAATAATGATTGCGAAGCATACAATTGCAATAAATGATCCAATTGCACCACCTAAAAGTCTCATCACAGAACAACACCTCCTGTCCCCATAATTCCGGTTGCCGCCATTGCCAGTGCAACTCCTAATGCCACAGATACCGCACACAGAAATGCTTCCAGAATCCTTGCACAACCTGACAAATAGTCCCCCTGAAGGGTGTCACGTATTGCAGTTGTGATCGCAACTCCCGGAACAAGTGGCATAATACCACTGATGATTACCGTATCCATATTCATAGCCGGAAACTGCCTCTTCAAAAAAATAGCCATCAGTGCCAATCCAAAAGATGACAAAACATCTTGTATAAACCCTTGTATCTTTAATTTCTTTCCTATTGTCACAATTAGTGCAAGCACTGCCCCTGCCGCGGACGCACCGGCCACCTCCAGCCATCCTCCGTTAAATAATGGAGCAAATCCTCCGCAGATACAGACTGTCGCAATATTATATATAGCTCTTCGATACTGTTTTGTTTCAATCTGTTGCAATTCCTTGTAAGCTTCTTCCAGTGAGATTTTTCCCTCACAAAATCGTCTGGAAATATCATTTGCGATAGCGATCCGATTCAAATTATTTCCTCTGGATTCCACTCTCCGAATTACTGTGATCGTTTCCATATCCGGATTATCTATCGTTGCCACAATTCCAGTCATCAACACGATCGTATCTACATTTTCCACATGAGCCATATTCAGGATATGGCGGATCGTATCCTCTACACGATACGCTTCCGCTCCACTTTTCAACATAATCTCCCCTGCAAGAATTGCTGTATTCATCAACAACTTATAATCCATTTTCGTTCCTCATCTTATATTTTACGGAGTGAATGTCCCACACTCACTCCGTCTTTTACTTTCTTATTCTGTTCTGTCCTTCTCCACAGACGTTGCACAGTATATTACCCATGCAAGAAATACAATTGCAAATATCATCCAGCCAACAAAAATTCCTGTTCCCATATCTTTAAATTTATCATAATACCCCTTCAGATAAATAACAATGATAATTGCCGGAATTCCGTAGTTTACATAACCACGAAGTGTTTTTGGAAACTTCATACCACTTCCTGTATTAACCTCTTTAATAAATGCATCCCATCCCCAGCCGTTCTTTCTTGTACAGAATAATACATAGCCAAGACTTCCCAGTGGAAGCAGATTATTAGATACAATAAAATCTTCCAGGTCCATGATTGTGCTTCCCTCACCAAGAAGCTGCACACCTGACCAGACATTAAATCCAAGCACACATGGAATACTTAAAATGATAATCAACGCTGCACATACAAGCACGCTCTTCTTTCTTCTCCAGCCAAGCAGTTCCATATTGAACATAACCAGATTTTCAAACACAGCAATGATTGTTGACAATGCTGCAAATGTCAGGAATAAGAAGAATAAGAATGCCCAGATTCTTCCGCCACTCATCTGTGCAAAAATATTTGGCAATGTTATAAAGATAAGACTCGGACCTGCTCCCGGCTCGATTCCGTATGCAAAACATGCCGGAATGATAATAAATCCTGCTGTCAGGGCAACAAATGTATCAAGAAACATAATATTTACTGCCTCGCCGGTCAGACTTCTGGACTGATCTAGATAGCTTCCAAAAATCAACATCGCACCAATACCGATCGACAATGTGAAAAACGCCTGGCTCAATGCTGCAAATACCACATTACCGATTCCACTTTCCACCATCTTATGGAAATCAGGGATTAAATAAAAACGGATTCCCTCTCCGGCACCTGCCATTGTCACAGAACGAATGGCAAGAACTACCATAATCAGAATCAACGCCGTCATCATCACTTTTGTAACACGCTCAATACCATTATTTAACCCAAACATACATACTGCAAAGCCAATCACACAAATCAGAATTGTCCAAAACAACATCGTCGGTACATCTGTAAGCATCTGAGAAAATTGTGTTGAAATATTATCAGAAGATGCATTCACAAAACTGCCTCGAATCCCCTTGTAACAATAATACATCAACCATCCACCAACAGTTGTATAGAACATCATCAACATATAACATCCGATGATTCCAATAAATTTTAATGGGGTCCATTTCCCATTTTTCGACTGTAGTTCATCAAAACTAAGTGCAACACTCTTTCGACTGCCTCTTCCGACCGCAAATTCACATACCAGTACCGGAATTCCCAAAATAATTAAAAACAACAAATATATTAAAATAAATGCCGCCCCTCCATATGCACCGCAAATGTAAGGGAATTTCCAGACATTACCGATTCCGATAGCACATCCGGCAGACACCAGAATAAATCCCAATCGGGAACCAAATGACTCTCTTTTCATATATACCTCCAAAAACTCTCAAATGTTTTCATGCTTTACCAGTTTAACACAAAAACAGCAGAAATTTCAATGCTATGCTGTTTTTATACCGCATATCTTTGAAATCTCTGCTGTTTTTTAATTCAATTCTTGAAACAAACCTTTTAATGTCGGGTAAATCTGTCTGAATTTCTGATAACGCTCTTCATATTTTGCTACCAGTTCTGCATCCGGTTCCACCGTATCTACAATTTTCACAAGCTTCTCTGTTGCTTCTTCAACGCTTGCAAATTCTTTGCAGCCTACCGCTGCCAAAATCGCTCCGCCATATCCAGGACCTTCTTCGCTTTCAATGACATCCACCTTCAAATTCATTACATTTGCAACAATCTTTTTCCAAAGCGGACTCTTTGCTCCGCCTCCGCAAATTTTTGTACGCTCAATCTGGATTCCAAGACTTCTCGCCACTTCCAAAGAATCACGTAACCCAAATGCAACACCTTCCAGAACTGCCTGTGTCATATCCTCTCTTGTTGTATCCATTGTCATTCCGATAAATGTTGCTCTTGCCTTTGGATCATTGTGCGGTGAACGCTCTCCCATCAAATATGGAAGATAAAACACCTTGTTTTCTCCAAGTTTACGAATCTGTTCCTGCTCTTTTGCATATTCTTTTGTCTTCAGAATCTCATCCATCCACCATTTATTACAAGATGCCGCACTTAGCATACATCCCATCAAATGATAGTAACCATCTGCATGGTCGAATGAATGTAAGGCGTTATGTTCATCTACCCCGAATTTCTTGCTGGAAATAAAAATGGTTCCTGATGTTCCAAGAGAAATATTACATCTTCCTTCTCCAACCGTTCCTGTTCCAACCGCCGCTGCTGCATTATCTCCTGCTCCTGCAATCACTTTCACACTCGACGGGATTCCAAGCTCTTCTGCAATCTCTGGTTTCACATTTCCGACCACTTCATAACTCTCATATAGTGTCGGAAGCTGTTCCTCTTTTACATTACAGATTTCCAACATCTCTTTTGACCAGCATTTGTGCTCTACATCAAGTAACAACATACCGGATGCATCTGAATAGTCTGTGCAGTGAACACCGCTTAACACATATGCAAGATAATCTTTTGGTAACATAATCTTGTTGATCTTTGCAAAATTCTCCGGTTCCTGTTCTTTCAGCCAAAGAATCTTCGGTGCTGTAAATCCTGCAAATGCAATGTTTGCCGTATATTTTGAAAGCTTATCCTTTCCGATCACTTCGTTCAGATAATCTGTCTCTTTTGTTGTTCTTCCATCATTCCATAAAATTGCCGGACGGATCACTTCATCATTCTCATCTAACACAACCAGTCCGTGCATCTGTCCGCCAAAGCTGATTCCTGCAATCTGGCTCTTGTCCGCGTCTGCGATCAATTCTTTGATCCCTGCCAGTGACTGCTCTTTCCAGTCCTGCGGATTCTGTTCCGACCAGCCCGGATGTGGAAAACTAAGCGGATATTCTTTTGAAACAATATTATGAATTTTTCCCTTTTCATCCATCAACAATAACTTTACTGCCGATGTTCCAAGATCTACTCCTATATATAACATAATCTAAAAATCCTTTCTTTACCTAAACGCTTAGCAAGGTCTTTTCGAGCTTAGCGTTTAGGTATACCTCGGCATCAGACGAGGGCTTTTCGAGTCGATGTCCAAGCGTGTTTCCGCACCATTTATATCCTATGCCCAAGGATTCTCTGTTGGGTAGCGTACTCCTGCCGGCTGATTATATCCGATTTCTTCTACCGGCACACCAATATATTTGAATACTTCAAATAATGCTTTTCCGTAGTTACCGAATGCAACTGCTCCGTGATGTGGGAAATTCTTCTCAATCAGTACATGACGATAAAATCTTCCCATTTCCGGAATCGCAAATACACCGATTGCTCCAAATGAACGGCTTGCTACAGGAAGTACTTCACCCTGAGCTATGTATGCACGAAGTTTGTTATCTGATGTACTCTGCAGGCGATAGAATGTAATATTTCCAGGCACAATATCTCCTTCCAATGTTCCCTGTGTCACTTCTTCCGGCAATGCTCTCGCCATAATAAGCTGATATCTCATTTCACAGAACGATAATTTACTTGATGCTGTGTTTCCACAATGGAATCCCATAAATGTATCTTTGTGCGTGTAAGGGAATTTTCCTTCAATATCTTCTTTGTACATATCTGCAGGCACGTTGTTGTTAATATCAAGCAATGTAACTGTGTCCTGACTTACAACGGTTCCTATGAATTCACTCAATGCTCCGTAAATATCAACCTCGCAGGATACAGGGATTCCCTGTGCTGTCAGACGGCTGTTTACATAACATGGTACAAAACCAAACTGTGTCTGGAATGCAGGCCAGCATTTTCCTGCAATCGCAACATATTTACGATATCCTCTGTGTTCCTTAATCCAGTCTTTTAATGTCAATTCATACTGTGCAAGCTTTGGAAGAACTTCCGGTTTTTTATTACCTTCTCCAAGCTCTTCTTCCATCTCTTTTACGATTGCAGGGATTCTCTCGTCTCCTTCATGTTTGTTGAATGCCTCAAACAAATCAAGTTCTGAATTTTCTTCAATCTCAACACCAAGATTATATAACTGCTGGATTGGAGCATTACATGCAAGGAAATTCAGCGGACGTGGTCCAAAGCTGATAATCTTCAAATCATTTAATCCGATGATCGCACGTGCGATTGGACGGAACTCAGCAATCATGTCAGCACACTCTTCTGCTGTTCCGATTGGATACTCCGGAATATATGCTTTGATATTTCTCAATTTCAAATTATAACTTGCATTGAGCATTCCACAGTAAGCATCTCCTCTTCCCTGAATCAGATTGTCTCCTGTCTCCTCTGCTGCTGCAACAAACATCTTTGGTCCTTCAAAATGTTTTGCAAGTAATGTCTCTGCAATCTCCGGTCCAAAGTTTCCAAGATATACAACCAACGCATTACATCCTTGGGCTTTAATATCTTCCAATGCCTGTACCATATGGATTTCACTCTCTACGATGCAGATTGGACATTCGTAAATGTCAGCCTCTCCATATTTTGCTTTATACGCATTCATAAGTGCTGCTCTTCTATTTACAGATAAGCTCTCCGGGAAACAATCTCTACTTACTGCTACAACTCCGATTTTCAATTCTGGCATATTACTCATCTTTTATACCAACCTTTCTTTTTGTTTTATATCTGTTATATTTTCTCATTATTTTCGTTCCTGGTTTCATTCGCCATACAAATAGCCGGCGGTTTTCCACACACTCCGTGAATCTCAAACAAGTTATTCACTTACAATGTGATATTTTCACCTTGTAATCCACAAAATGCACCTTCGATTCCTGCTTCTTCATGTGCGATCAGCCATTTATTCTTTGCTGTAATCAGCTTATCTTCCCCATTCTCTCCAATAGGAAATGTAAGCTCTGTATTCGTTCCAGCTGGAAGAACTACAACACAACGGAATCCGCCTTCTACTGCCGTACATGGTGCATAATGCAATGTTGTTGCATACATTTCCACTACTGTCCCAGCCGGAACATAAAATGCTTCTACAAGAGAAGTATCATATGTAAAATCCTCTTTTACATCCTGCTGTGAACCAAGCAATAAAATCATATCTGTAACTGCAATATTAATCTCTGATGAGCGGTGATACTCCAATGCATTTAACTTGTTATTATCGCCGTTGCAATACCCTATCTGAATCGGCAATCCACCATAAGCACGATTCTGGAATGCTTCTGCTTCCGGAAGTGCTTCCATCTCTTCTACAGATGGCACATATATGACCTCTTTCGGAAGTGGGGTATGCTCCATTTCTTTTAAGATTCTGTCGATTGAATACCCTTCCAGAACCCGTCCATATTTTCCAAATGACGCATCTGTAATTTTCTGTATCTCCATGATTTTGGTTCCTCCTTACCTAAACGCTTTGCGAGGTCTTTTCGAGCTTAGCGTTTAGGTACACTTCGGCATCAGACGAGGTCTTTTCGAGTCGATGTCCGAATGTGTTTCCTTACCTAAACGCTTCGCGAAGTCTTTTTGAGCTTAGCGTTTAGGTACACTTCGGCATCAGACGAGGTCTTTTCGAGTCGATGTCCGAATGTGTTTCCTTACCTAAACGCTTCGCGAAGTCTTTTTGAGCTTAGCGTTTAGGTACACTTCGGCATCAGACGAGGTCTTTTCGAGTCGATGTCCGAAAGTGTTTCCTTACCTAAACGCTTTGCGATCTCCTGTACTTTCAATATAACAAGATTTTGCAGCTTCTTCGACCAAATACTTATCCAATGTATGGCACTTTTTTGTCTTTTTTGTGTTTTAGTCACGATATTGTCCATGCGTAAAATTGTTATTTAGTTCACGACAATTCCAAGCAAGAAAAAGACTATGCACTCCTGCTCAGCTTCGTCGGGCAAGCCCGACTCCAATTCGCTAGATTGCATAGTCTTTTTCTTACTTTGTGTCGTATCGTAATTAAGGATTTACTTTTCTGGGATCTGATGCATCTATATCCTGGGTTTATTTGCTGTTGCAGATGCTTTTTTGACAACTGATGTATCTGCAAGACCTGATATTCACTGTTGCAGATGCTTTTTTTGAGATTGATGTATCTGCAACTTGCTTTTCTTCGAACTTGCAGATACTTTTAAGCCTGCCTATCATGTACAATTGTATCTACATCTTGCCTTTTCTGGGATTTAAAGATACTCCCTTCGCAAATTTTGCATCTACATCCCACGTTTTTGATAACGTGCAGATGCTCTCCATCAAAATTTTGCATCTTCAATGCTCTAAAATCCACTATCGCAGATATTGTCGCTCAATATCCTTTGTTGCTATTTACTTCACAACTTGAGTCAATACATTACTTGCAAAAAATTGATATAAGAAATTCGAGCGAATATGAAATGGGCGCTGGTGACACTTAGAGCGTAAATTTTTGCGTTAATGAATTTGAACGAACGTGTTTGAAGCTGCGTAGCAGCAAATTTGAGTTCAAATTCATTTGCTTTTAGCAAAAATTTACGCTCTTATGTGTCTCCCGCTCATAGAATCTGAGCAAGAATTCTTATATCAATTTTTTGTAAGGAACGTATTGCCACTTAGTGAACTAAATAGCAATTTCACACAAGGCCCCTATATCCTCATCACTCACGAATCCTCTCGAAATCCTGCCCTGCGATACTCACTCGGCAGCACTCCATACTTCTTCCGAAACGCCTTCGCCAGTGCTTTACTGTTCGGAAACCCATTGTTCAACGCAATCTCACTAATCGTATGCTCCGTGTTCGTCAGCTCCTGATATGCATACTGCACCCGGATACTCTGCAGATAACTCTTATAATTGATTCCTGCATATTTCTGGAACATTCTTGACAAATAAGTCGGCGAATAACCAAAGATTTCGGCCAGTGTTTCCAATGAAAGTTCTTCTGTATAATGATCTTTTATGTATGCAGTGATGGTTGATAATCGTGTCAGTTTCTTGTTTCGCTTTAACATGTCCTGGTCGACATCCAGCTCACGATATTTTGTAACTAACAAATAGAGAAGCATGTAATAATAGCTTTTCACCTTCATCTCATATCCACTTTGTTTGCCAAGATATGCGTCGTACATTTTCCAGATCAACTCCATGACCTTCTCATCTTGCACGGTAGAATCATGTGTAAAGCGAATGAACTGCTCGCCTGTAAAATAATCTTCAAAAGTTTTTAATGGCATTTGAAGAACAACTGTCTGATTCTTCTCTTGCGCATCAATAGAATGTATCTCATTAGAATTGACAAGCATGAATTCTCCAGCCTCAAGCGGATGTTTCTCTTCATTGATATAAAAAGTTAATCCACCCTCATATACTGCAAATATCTCAATCGAGCGATGCCAATGTTTATCTCTGAAATAATTTCCCTGACTTCCTTCAAACAAAAACATTTTAAATGGTAAATCTTCATTTGGTACAATCAATTCATGGCTATACTTTTCCGTATTATTCAACCTTATCTACCTTCTTTTTCTGCCATATCATTTCCTGTGTTTCTAATTTAAGAAGTTCTGTATAATAACATTTTCAGCCTCTTCTTCTGTCAGACCAAGTGTACGCAATTTTAACAGCTGCTCATCGTTAATTCGACCGATTGCCGCTTCATGGATAATCGCTGCATTCAAATTACGTGCTCTGATTTCTGGAATTGAGCCGACTTCTGCATCATCCATAATAATAGAATCGCACTGAATATGTGCCTGACATTTATTATTTCCAACAGCCTTTGGATGAAATGTCTGGACAGATCTGCCTTTTCCAACTGAACGGGAAATAATCTGTGCGGAACTGTCTTCTCCGTTTAATCTCACTTCTATATTCGATTCTGCTGTCTGCTCTCCTTCTGTCATAAGACGTTCTGTCACATACAACTTTGCGTCTTTTTCCATTTCCACCATTGTCTCGCGGACTGTCGAATCAACGCCTTTTATCTGGGCTGTATCCAATGTAAATACAGAATTTTCTCCTATATAAATATTAGTAACAGGATTTAAAACTTTTCCTCCCGTACCATTTCCCTCACCATAATGCTTTTCCTCATATCGTACATTTGCATTCTTTCCAACATGGAATGTATGGATTCCGTCATGGCGGCTCTCATTACATCCGCTATTGTGGATTCCGCATCCTGCTACGATCGACACATCTGCACCGTCTTCGATATAAAAATCATTATAAACAAGATCTGTCATTCCAGATACACTGACAACAACAGGAATATAAACTACCTCGCCTTTTGTTTCTCCATCGATATAAATGTTTATTCCCGGTTTATCCTCTTTCTTTTTTATCTTAATATGTTCGCTGTCTCCATGACATATTGATGTTCCGTTTTGACGCAGATTGAAAGCTCCGCTTTGACTAAACTTGTTATCGTTAATAACATTCAATACTTCTTCTGTAACCTGATCTAACTTTACCATCCGTCTATGCTCTCCTTTCTCTGTTTTCTGCGCAGTTATGACACTTTTGAACTCCGTTTAGATACGGAAGAACATCTTCTCTTTTGCCTATTTTTTTAATCTCTCCATCGTCGATGATCATAATACGGTCTGCCATATCAATGATTTTTTCCTGATGTGAGATTACGATCAGACTCTGCTTCTTTTCTTTATGCATCTCTTCGAATTTCTGTATTAACATTGAAAAGCTCCACAAATCTATTCCTGCTTCCGGCTCATCGAAAATACATAATTCATGGTCTTTTGCCAGCACCGATGCAATCTCGATTCGCTTCATCTCTCCACCAGAAAGAGTCCCGTCTATCTGACGCTCTACATACTCTTCTGCGCATAATCCTACTGCAGTAAGCAAATCACAGCATTCATCAATTGACAGACTTCTTCCTGCTGCCAATGTAAGAAGCTTGGAAACAGGCATTCCTTTGAATCTTGGTGGCTGCTGGAATGCATATCCGATTCCTGCATTTGCCCGATGATTAATATCATAATCTGTAATATCCTGCTCATTCAGCATGATTTTTCCACTATCTGCCTTTTCAATTCCTATCAATGTTTTCGCCAACGTAGATTTTCCACCACCATTTGGTCCGGTAATCACTAACATCTCCCCATCATCTACATGAAATGAAATATCATTGAGAAGACATTTTCGACTCCCATTATCATTTACATATAATGTTAAATTTTCTGCTTTTAACACTTTCCTCACCTCGTATAATTTTATTTAGGAAAACACTTTCCTGATATATAAAAAAAGCCTGAGAAACTTAGCATTTCCAGGCTTTATAGATAAAAGGCACAGATCGGATTTGAACCGATGAATCAGGGTGTTGCAGACCCACGCCTTACCACTTGGCTACTGCGCCTCACTATATAGATATGGTATCCATAACTGTTTTATATTATACCAAGTATTTTTAGTGGAGTCAAATAAATTTTTGTTTTATTTTGCAGGAGATTTTCTCTTTTGCACAAAATCTTCTCAGAAAGAAGAAAAAATGCCGCTCTTTTTACAGAACAGCATCTCCTCTTTCATTTACCAGTTGATAACCTACAGATTCTATCCTCTTATCCAGACACTCTCTGCATTCTGCTGCCTCTTCTCCGGTGCAGATCTTGTTATCATATAAATCATATTGTTTTCTTGTCTTTAGGGGCGACAAATTTGGCATTACAACATTTGCTCCTGCCAAGAGTCCCTTTTCTCTTCCTTGCGGATCCATTGTTCCAAGAGCTGTCGTTGCCGGAAGCAATACTGTCGGCAGTAAAATACGAATTACAGACAGTAAAAATAATGTTTTCTCCACACTTCCCGCTGATTTTTCAGCAAAACAGGTGTCATGATGCGGAATAAACGGACCGATGCCTACCATCTGTGGCTGTAACTCCTGCAAAAATAATAAATCTTCTGCCAAAGTTTCCACGCTCTGTCCCGGAGAGCCTACCATAAATCCTGCTCCCACCTGGTATCCTAATTTCTTCAAATCATACAAACATTGTTTTCTATTTGCAAGACTCATCTCTGCCGGATGCAATACTCCATAATGTTGTTCATCCGCAGTCTCATGACGAAGCAGGTAGCGGTCCGCCCCTGCTTCTTTATAAGCTTTATAACTTTCATAAGATTTTTCTCCTACTGAAAGTGTTACTGCACATTCCGGATATAAGGTCTTGATTCTGCGAATAATCTCCACCAGTTTTGCATCCGTGTACCAGACATCTTCCCCGCCTTGCAGAACAAATGTCCGAAAGCCTAATTCATAACCATTCTCACAGCATGCCAGGATATCCTCCTGCGATAAACGAAATCGTTTTGCATTTTTATTACTTCTTCGAATCCCACAATAGTAACAATCGTTTTTACAATGGTTTGTAAATTCAATCAGCCCTCTTGTAAATACCTTCGTTCCATAATAGTGTTTTCTTAACCTGATGGCCTCTTCTTTTAGAAGCTCTCGGATATCCGGATCATCCTGCTGTTTTAAAATTTCTATAAACTCTTCTTTTGTTAATTTTTGACGCTGGATTAATTTATCTACCGCCTTCATATTTCCCCCAAATTTTTATCTATTCTTATTGAACTGCTTTAAATGCCTCATCCAAATCCTGAAGAATATCATCAATATTTTCTGTACCGATTGAAAGACGAATTGTGTTTGGTTTGATTCCCTGATCAAGCAGTTCTTCTTCTGTGCACTGGCTGTGTGTTGTTGTTGCAGGATGAATAACAAGTGATTTCACATCTGCCACATTTGCCAGCAATGAGAACAATTCCAGATTATCAATAAATTCCTGAGCTTTTGCTGCATCTCCTTTAATTTCAAATGTGAAGATAGAACCTCCTCCATTTGGGAAATATTTCTTATAAAGCTCCTGCTGTTTTGGATCTGAATCTACAGATGGATGATGTACTTTCTCTACCTGTGGATGGTTATTCAGATACTCTACAACTTTCAGTGCATTTTCTACGTGACGTTCAACACGAAGTGAAAGTGTCTCAAGTCCCTGCAGGAAAATAAATGAACTGATTGGAGAAATTGTAGCTCCTGTATCTCTTAAAAGGATTGCTCTGATCTTTGTTACAAATGCTGCAGCTCCACAAGCTTTTGTGAAACTGATACCATGATAGCTTGGATTTGGATCTGTCAGTGAAGGGAATTTTCCTGAAGCCTCCCAGTCAAATTTACCACCTTCAATGATAACTCCACCGATTGTTGTTCCATGTCCACCGATAAATTTTGTTGCTGAATGAACTACGATATCTGCGCCGTACTCAATTGGTCTTACAAGGTAAGGTGTTGCAAAAGTATTGTCTACAACAAGTGGAATTTTATGTTTATGTGCAATATTTGCAACTGCTTCAATATCAACTACATCTGAATTTGGATTTCCAAGAGTCTCAATGTAAATTGCTTTTGTATTCTCCTGAATCGCATTTTCAACCTCTTCCAAGTTGAAAATGTCAACGAATGTTGTCGTAATTCCATAATTTGGAAGTGTATGCTCAAGAAGGTTAAATGAACCTCCGTAGATATTTTTAGCAGATACGATATGATCTCCCTGCTGAGCAAGATTTTCAATTGTATATGTAATCGCTGCTGCTCCTGATGCTACTGCAAGGGCTGCTGTACCACCTTCCAATGCTGCAATTCTCTTCTCAAATACATCTTCTGTAGGATTTGTCAGACGTCCGTAAATATTTCCGGCATCTTTTAACCCAAAACGATCTGCTGCATGCTGGCTGTTACGAAATACATATGATGATGTCTGATAAATCGGTACTGCTCTTGCATCTGTAACCGGATCTGGAGTTTCCTGTCCTACGTGTAACTGTAATGTTTCGAATTTAAAATTTCTCTGATCTCTTGTAATTTTTGCCATGGTTCCATATCTCCTTTGCCTGTGCTGTTTTTTGGGTTCAAGTTTTTATTAGTCTATAAATAACGGAGTTGAATAATATCTGTCTCCACTATCCGGCAACAATGCTACGATTGTTTTCCCTTTATTTTCCGGACGTTTTGCAAGTTCAATCGCTCCTTTAAGAGCTGCTCCCGAAGAAATACCTACCAGAATTCCCTCTAATTTTCCAAACTGTTTTGATGTTGCAAATGCATCATCATTTTCAATTGTGATAATCTCATCATACACTTTTGTATTTAACACATCCGGTACAAATCCTGCTCCGATTCCCTGAATCTTATGAGCTCCTGCTTTTCCTTCTGAAAGAACCGGTGATGTTGCCGGCTCAATTGCTACAACTTTCACATCTGCTTTCTGAGACTTCAAATATTCACCAACACCTGTCAGTGTTCCGCCTGTACCAACACCTGCCACAAAAATGTCTACTTCACCGTCTGTGTCGTTCCAAATCTCTGGTCCTGTAGTAGCTCTATGTGCTGCCGGATTGGCTGCATTTACAAACTGTCCCGGAATAAAGCTGTTCGGAATTTCTTTTGCAAGCTCATTTGCTTTCGCGATTGCACCTTTCATTCCCTGTGAGCCTTCTGTCAGAACCACCTCTGCTCCATATGCTTTCAAAATATTGCGTCGTTCCACACTCATTGTCTCTGGCATAGTAAGAATCATTCGATATCCTTTTACTGCTGCGATAGATGCAAGTCCGATTCCTGTGTTTCCTGAAGTTGGCTCAATAATAACAGAACCTTCTTTTAAAATTCCTTTTTTCTCTGCATCCTCGATCATCGCTTTCGCAATTCTGTCCTTTACACTTCCTGCCGGGTTCAGGTATTCAAGCTTTACAAGAACTCTTGCTTCCAACCCTAACTCTTTTTCAATATTCGTTACCTCTACAAGAGGTGTATTTCCTATCAATTCCAATGTATTTTTATAAATATTTGCCATTTTACGATTCCTACCTTTCCTATACAATTAGTATGTTTAACGCGTTAAAGTTATTATATTCCTGTTTTACCTATTTGTCAAGTAGGTTTTTATGTTTTTTGTTTTTGCTAAGGGAGCCAATTAGGGAGGGGAGTTAGTGCCATTCGGGGACGGAGTTTAGTGGCTTTTTTACGAGTAAAAAAGCCACTAAACTCCGTCCCCGAATGGCACTGGTCCCCGCTTTCCCTATTTCGAGAACAATACTCCTAGCAGGCTTCTCTTCTTAATCGCCTGTATCTCACTGGAACTGCGAATCACCTGTGCAGACATCCCCATATTACGTAATTCCTGTTTCAATGCAACAGCCTGCTTCTCCGACAATCCATCTTTCACAAAAAATGGAGTTTTCCTTAAATTCCCATTGATCTTAAAATCATATTTTCTTGCTATATTAGCATAATCTGTTCCCTGTCCGATATAATCTACCATCAATCCAAGGGCAATTACTTGTTTCGAAGGATATTCCGGTATATCATACCATTCGTCTACCGGCTCCATCTTATATTTAATTCCATAAAAATCAAATGCTTCTTCTATATAAGAACATACTTCGCCATCCAGACTTTCAAAAAGAATAATTGGCAGGTTCGATACAATTTTTCGGGCTTCATGTTCTTCCATCCCGGTTATTATATGTAGATATCTTGCTATCTCCAACTCTTTACCTTTACAATTATTCAGTATCACCCGGTAATTTTGTTCTTGCTGTATCATACTGCCTCTCCTATTTATTCAAATCAGACAGCACAAGCTGTCCTTTTTCTTTGCTTTTCTTCATATCTATAATTCTCTGGTTTCTGGAGCCTCTGAACTTAAGTGAAATATCTTTCAAGTCTTCCTCAAATTTACCATCCACAAGAATGTCAATATTTCCAAGTATTTCATCTGTTACTTCTGTATATTTTCTTCCGCCCGGAATTAAATCCTCATTCACAATGAATCCCGAATACACCCAAATATCCTTGTCCGGACATTCTTTTCTCATTCTCCGGATTAGTTTTACAAGTTCCCTTTGATTCTCCGGCTCCATCGGTTCGCCTCCGAGTATTGTCAACCCTTGATAATATGGTTTAGATACTTCACTGATAATAAAATCTTCTGTTTCCTGTGTATATTCCATTCCATAATTAAAATCCCATGTCTGAGGCTGAAAACAACCCTTGCAATGATTTGTACAACCGGATACAAATAAACTCACCCTGATTCCAACTCCGTTTGCACAATCTGCGATTAATATTTCACCATAATGCATTGTTAGTCCTCCATCTGCTTTCTCTATTCTCAAAGCTTTATTATTCCTCTGCTTTCACAGCCCAACGCATCTTCGTCGATCTTGCCCTTCCATTCTGTGCACATTCCTGTGCCGACGGACGAATCACATCCTTAGCATAATCCGAATAAATACCGGCCCTATACCCATCCTTCAGCGCACGTTTCACAAGCCTGTCCTCTCCCGAATGAAATGTTAAAATTGCCACTCGGCCACCCGGACGAAGTGCCAACGGCAGCTTTTCCATAAACTCATACAACACTTCAAATTCTCGATTCACATCTATACGCAACGCCTGAAATGTTCTCTGGCACGTTTTT